>NZ_SCFB01000011.1 GCF_004210305.1 Candidatus Finniella inopinata
TAAAACAGCTCGAAACTTCCTGGGAGCCATACATTTGGTTGCTGCGGCTATTTGGCTTAATTGATGACACGCCCTAGCCACCTTATGCTTTCTTTATCTTCAATGGAAACAGCCCTACCATGACTCCTTTTTTTCTTGGCTATAATTTCTGCAGGAAGAGGGGGTCTGCTGTGAATCTTTTGGTCTAATAAACCAATAGGCAATCCGTCTGTTGTAACCGCAAAAGCCGTGTGCATGACTAATCCAGGCGTTTTAAAATTTGTTTTCTCAGAGCGAACACGACTCGCAATAACTCCTAATCCTGTTGTCTTTTTATGATTTTTATAAGACATATAGCTTGTGTCCTGGATAGATAATATCGTCTGATAATTCTTTGTTCTCTCACGCGTTTTCTTTACATGAGACGCCAAAATTTCAGATTCTTTAACATTATCATTCTGAAGAAAACGATACGCAGCCTTGGCTTCTGCCCAACTTCCGCTCGCTTGATTAATTGAGCTTTCAGGGGATTTGACAAAATCATCAGCAATTTTAACAAGTCGTTTGGTAAGCCTAATGTCACCACAGTCTACCTCCCCAAATTCATCCAACGCCCAACTTCTTTCTGAATGAATCAGTTTTTTATGTGTTGTTGTCATTTGAAAAACTCCAACCGGGTAAAAACCTTTTATGACTCGTTAATTATAGACTCTCATACGAATTTTGGACACACTATTTGTTGATAATTTTAAACAATTCATACTATATTTTTACCTACTTGTGGGTAATAGTAAGGACTAGGAGGGCTGGCCTGGGAGTAATCCAGGGCTGGCTACTCTACAACTTATGAAGCGGTTAAAAACCATGCAAGCCGCCAAAAACAAGACTCTCCTAAAATTATTATTCCTCCCAACACAGGGTTTCAGGCCATCCAAGACGATGGCCCTGAACAAAGAAAAGAAAGCCAAACTATTATAGACCAACAGGGGCGACAAAAATGGCAATCTCAAACAAATTACGGAATAAGAAGTCGTGTGGAGAACACGTTTTCGAGATTTAGAACCATTATTGGCAACAAATTAAAATCCCTGAATCCAAAAGCCCAAAAAAATGAAGTTCACATCGCCATCCTTATCTTAAATAAAATGCATAAAATGGGTATGCCGAAATCACAAAAAATGGCTTAAAATCAACACTTAAAAGACTTCTCCTCGACCATAATCCTATTTATGCAACACAGCCGATCATATCCACCATTCCCCATGAGCGTCTCTATTGGAGTGTCAATTTGCTTTAAGAGACTTTCAACAACAGATGAATCAGCCGTTGCATGGGTGGTTAGTTCATGGGCTAAGATTTCACCTTGTTCATCAATCGCAATATGCAGTTTTCTCCAGACTTTGCGTTGACGCGTTCCATGTTTATAGTTCATCCACTCTTTCTCGCCTGTAACTTTAAGGCCAGAGCTATCAACGATAACTACCGTAGAGTTATTAGAAGAGGATGGCTTTCTGGGAATAACAAGATTTTGTAAACGACGAGATAACGTCGTGTGATCAGGAACGACAAGGTCTAAACCCAATAAACCAATGATAGAAGAGACAAGACCCTGTGTCTGCCTCAAAGCCTGCTTCTGCAAAAGCCGTAAAGTGTGACAGGTTTGAATAGCCAAATCTGAATATGTCTTGGGACGTCCTCGCCTTCCAAAGAGCTGTTTGCCCATATTCCAGTTTGAGACGGCGTCTTCACTAAACCAAATAGTAAGATTTCCCCGGTTCACAAGAGATTGATCATAAACCTTCCAATATCGTTTGTTGTACGATTTCTTGTCAAACTTATGGCGAACGGCATCTTTTAATTTATAGGGCATCTTTGGACTTCTGAAAAACACAGAGACCAAATCTTAACCTCACTAAATAATAATAGAAATCTAAAACCTATTTATGCAACACAGCCATGTTAATCCCACGCACGAATCTTGGTGCGATACCTATACGAATCGAGTAGGAGGGGCCTCACGACCCCGTCCTCTCACACCACCGTACGTGCGATGTCGCATACGGCGGTTTCAGTTAAGCTTTTACCACAGCTTTCATGGATCTTAGATTTATAAGCCCTATTTCTTTGAACCAATTGTTATCCATAGCATGATGAACCGGGATACTCAGAGATAACCGCCACCATCCTTTCCCCGATTTTGCTACAGGCCATGCACTGCAAGCAGGCACACCCAAGCTCATGAGGAATTTAGCGATGGACAAGGGTCTCTTTCGCTGTTTAAGTCGATAACACCGTACTTTGTGATGTATCCACCCATCCAAGCTTTTCCTCTGTGAAGGCCATTCTGTTAGTCGAAAATAGTTTCCCCATCCTCTTAGGGCTTGATTTAGGTCAGATACTACTGTTTCTAAGCTAACCCCCCTATTTCGACGGGTAATCCACCGCACCTTGTCTTGAATACGACTCAAACTGTGCTCGGCAACTATAACCTTCCCTTCCTTCAGAAGTCGATACCCAAGAAACTGGCGCTCTTCAACAGAAGCACAAGCACTCTTGGTTTCGTTAACCTTCAGCTTCAGACGTTTTGCAAGAAAATCTTTCACCGATTGCAACACACGTTCCCCCGCTCGCAAACTCTTGACGTAAATATTACAGTCATCTGCGTATCGGCAAAATTTGTGTCCTCGGTGCTCTAACTCCTTGTCCAGCTCATCTAGCACAAGATTTGACATTAATGGTGAGAGAGGTCCCCCTTGGGCCAGCCCTTCTATCCGTTCAATGCAAATCCCCTGTCTCAGCATCTCCGCCTCTAAGAAGCGTCGGATGATCTTTAACAGTCTTTTGTCACCTACCCGCTTTGAAAGCCTAAACATGAGCTTATCGTGGTTAACCCGGTCGAAAAATTTTTCAACGTCAATATCAACCACGATGTCATATCCTGCCTGTACGTACTCTCGCGCCTTTAACAGCGCTTGATGCGCACTTCGGCCAGGTCTAAATCCGTAGCTTGACCCTGAAAATGTTGGATCAAACATGGGCTCTAATACCTGAAGAATAGCCTGTTGGACAAGCCTGTCAACCACACAAGGAATCCCTAACAACCGGGTTTCCTTGCTTTTCCCTGGCTTCGGAATTTCAACCCCCAATACAGGAGATGGTTGGTAGGTTCCTGTCCTTAACGATTCTATAAGTGACTCTTTGTGTTTCGCAATCCAGCCAAACAGATCATCAACTGTCATCCCGTCAACCCCTGCGGCTCCTTTGTTTGCTTTAACACGTTTGTACGCTCGGTTCAAATTTGATGGGTCACAAACCTTTTCCATCAAATACTCTGTCAGAGGCTCATCCATTGTTGACGCCTTCAAGATTTGCTGTACCTCGCTCCCTTCAGGTCTCATACGCTGAAATCTGTCCGGACGTTGGTGATGTTTCCTCATCTTCCTACCTCTCCATCTTAAAGAGTCTTCAACGACTTTCTCTGGCTTAACTGATTCAGGCCTTCAGCTGATTAACTCAGCCTAATACGCCTTCTGCTGACTTCTCTTATCCCCTCTTGATTAATCACTTAACCAATAGTTTGCGTTCAACAAACAGGATAAGAGATCTCCCAAGGTAAGATGCAGGTCTTTCCCAAGGTCAGTGCTGGATCTACTGCTATACGCTTGCGGTCAGTTATTGGGCATCTCCGTCTAAGGCCGTGTTACCCAGCTATAGCAGCCTTTTATCCAGTTCCTGTTCGTCACTTCCTTGTTGCGTCGTCGGCTTCCTTCAGATTCTCCCTCGCGGAAGACACCCTTGCCTAGACTCGCACTTCCGACTTCCACGGCGTGCAGTGGACTCTCACCACCTAAACTATAGCGTCCTTATTCTTCAATAAGGACCTCTGCACCATGCTTGGCGCACCTTGTAGGTCCCCTGGTGAAACCAGGGGATTACCTATCAACTGATTTACACATCGAACTATTTTATTCTTATGATTTTTAACAACTGTATATAATTTGGTATGGTGTGTGCATGTTGGCCCTTTGGATTAGGACCACTACCACTAGTGTCTACCTGAAGAGTGTAACCATTTTCATCTCTCTGCCAAACTCCTTGATCAGAAGATATAAGAGCTTCCTTTTGCTTTGGATCGAGGTTTGGATTGGAGTCAGAGATTAAACCTGTTGTTGGACCATCTGAACTTGTATTTATGAATGGCTTCCATGGATGTTCAGCATTAGAGTTGGGATCGCTAATTAAATCACTATCGCTAGCCCCTAAAACAAATTGCCCATTTAAATTAGGAAGCGTGTATCCATAAAAAGGACTTGCACGGTCAGTTACCGGCTGTCCATAACAAACCATGAACTCAGAAGGTATTTTAATTGCTCCAGCTCCTGGATTAAAAGTGCCAGGAATAGCTGGATTTGATGGCCACCAAAAATCGAGAATCGTTCCAATGGGAACAAAACCAATAAGGTTTTGGAGAGACTGTCCATTAAGACTAAAGTTAACAGGTGTAGTCGCTGATCCTATCGTTACATTTTGATTCATAACCGTAGAAACATCAAACTGTACTGTTGTACTAGCAGGAGTAGAAAGGTTGGGAGAATTAGAAGAAACAGCGGCAGGTTGGGTCTGGCTTGTGATAGGACGTGCAGGAGCTGCTGCTTGAGACGCTAGCATCTGCTGTGTAGATAAAGACGACAATGATGACGAGCTGGAAGAAGAACTAGAAGAGGTAGCGGCAGGTTGGACCTGACTTGTCATAGGACGTGCAGGAGCTGCGGCTTGAGAAGCTAACATCTGTCGTGTAGATGAAAACGACGATGATGACGAGCTGGAAGAAGAGCTCAAATCAGAAGCTGTAGGCGTATACGAGCTGAATTTTAATGTTGTACCGTCAATCATTTTTACCTCTGCGTGGCTCATATATAATATTCCTCCATCACCACCATTCGGGCCATTAAGATCGATAGAACCATTGATCTTAAGCTGTACAGGTTGAGTTGGTATAGTAGATGAAAGCGTCACATTTTGGGTCATGGTGACTGGATCGTCGAATTCAATGGTTGGAATAGGATCGCTTAAGGGGCCTGAACGATTACTTGTTGAACTCAAACTATGAGTAGTTGTATTGGTAGGAGCAGTTGCTGCTTTACAAAGGACATTTCCCTTACATTCAACATCTCCAAAAAAAGTCACTTTTCCATTCTCATCAATAGACATAGCTGACTGAGCTGAATAATTTAGGACCGTTAAAAGCCCTAAAGCCAAACCCATTTGTTTTAGGTTTTTATATTTCATTTATCATCCTCTTAAGTTATTTATTATTAAGGTGCACATCTTTATGTTTCTATATAAGATATGTTCCTATGAATAGTAGACATTCAATATCTTTCTTAATTGTGTCAGTGAAGTTCTATGGAAAATTCATTTGATCCTCATCATTTTTAAAAAGTTGATATAAGGGGGCAGGATATCCAGGGCAACACTCGCTACCTCATGGATATGCACACCTTGCGCATCCGACAAGGGTAAATCATGTTGATGCTGTCCACTGTGTGTGTCGCCCTGTGAACTTCCTTCGAACTTTGAAATCGTTTTCCCTTGTTCGTTGTGAAGTGTCTGTTTGTCTGCATTTTTGGAGGATATGAAACCCGTCATATTTCTATTTTGGAAGGCATGGACATGCAAACCAGCAGCAGAAACCTCTGCTTTAAGGACCTGCTGTTCACTGCCTCCCCTGATGCCTACTTTATCTGGCATTCCAACACCTTTTATAAACATATGATGCAGGTTTGGAGCTCTTTCACCATTAAAATAACTCTCTCGATCTTCAATGATATTCCCGTCACACAGAACAAATCCTCTCGGAAGAACAAGAGATTGTTGATCTGACATGTTAGGTCTCCACCAATCCAGAATTGTTCCTACAGGAATAATCTCTTCTTTAGTTTTTGGAGGAACAACTCTTATGATCTTTAAAACGCTTACAAACGGAGGAGAAATAGCTGCAGAGACGATCACATTGTGAACATGATCGGCACAAGAAGCTGTGTCAGGTAAATCATGCTGATGTTGCCGTTGTTGAGACGTTGAGGACGCCCCATGAAAACCCAAATGGAACCATTTGCTTTTGTCTTTTTGAGAACGGTTATTTGGAGCACCTATACATCTTTTTTCTTCTATGCTTTGAATAAAACCTGTTATGTTTTGACTTTGCGAAAAGCTATGGGTATGCCCCCCGCTTGGTGAAGTAATTACGTTTGTGACAAATTGATGGCTATCGCCTACCGTTTCAACCTCTCTAGGATCACTCGTTCCTCTTGTAAACACATGAATAAGATTAGGAACACGTTGCCCAAAGAGGGGACTGTCTTTAAAGGCAACTATCTGACCATTACAAATTAAAAACCCTGGAGGAACTCTTTCCGCATGGGGACCCCACCAGTCAAGAATCGTCCCGATTAAGGCGAGATGTCTGATTGGTGAAAAAGTTTCACCCGGTGTAAGCAGTTTAGGGGGTAAAGAAACAGGAGCAGGTTTGTAATGAGTTTGACTAAGGTCAGAGAAACTTGTTCCTGCTTCTACGGAACTTGGTGAAGAGCCTTGACAGTCTTCATCTTTTCCACTCCTTTCTTCTTGTGCTCTTTGAAGTTTTCTATCCGAAACGGTTATTTGTGGGAGAGGAGTTTGAACAGGAGAAGAGAAATCAAAACGTACAGAAGAAGCTGCATCATATGGTTTTCTTGTTGGAGGAGCATGGGTTGGAAGAGGAGGCCTGGTTAAACTTCCAACGGCTGAAAAATTTTGATTTTCTTCGTATCTATTCGTAACTTTAGCGGCAGGGGCTGGGCATAAATCTTTTTTGTCAGCAGCTTCTGCCGTTATTACTAAAAAAATAAAATTAATGCTCAAAAAAGATTTGAGGGCAAACTTTTTTCGAAACTTTCTCCATTGATTCATAACACTACACCTCTCTACATTAACAATCAGGACTTTTTGGGTTAATCTCGAACGGAATCATAAACAGCCTTTCCTTCACTTGATTCTCATAATTTTTAGAACATTGACGTAAGGGGGTGAAATATCAACAGTGGCTGTTATCGTGTGCGTGTGAGCGCCTCCACTATCTGTTCCAGGTAAACTGTGTCGATGGTTCACTCCCTTTCCTTTTCTATGAGAAACGGAAGATCCGCTTTCTTGAGAATGGGTCCAGCTTCCATGGTTATGAGAAGCCGCCTCACTTTTTTCATGCATATAGATATCCTGAGCCGTTGTGGCCCTCGAGATCAAATCGGTCATTCCTCGGTTGTCGCTGAACTGGTGCCTGTGGGCTCCATTCTCTGAAGTTGTTAAAGAAACAACAGCTTTAGAATGTCCTCCTTGATGACCTACTTCTTGAGGATCAATCGTTCCTCGGGTAAAACCATGGTTTAAATTAGGCAGATATTGACCAAAAAGAGGGCTTTCTCGATCAAGAACTTTTTGTCCATTACAAAGCTCAAAGCAAGCTGGCATACTGCTGATATTGGTGCTCCACCAATCCAGAACCGAACCAATCGGCAGACCAAAATCACCCAACGATGAAAAGATATCTTCTTCACCGGAAGAGGAAGAAGCAGGAGCAAACGGTTCCTCAATAGGAAAAACAGAGGCACTCTCCTTGTTATGTTTATTATTAATCGCCTCTGTCGTTGAGGTGTCACCAAAAGGAGGTTGTTGACCAGGTTGTGGCAAAATCCCTCCAATATAAACCTTCCCTGAGATAGCTTTTAAGGTAATGGTGTTCTTACCACCGGTACTTGCAGGAGCCTTGGGGAAAACAAAGGCAGAACTTCTATTAGGATCAGATCGCCCAGTGTTTATATAATAACCAGAAACGATACCTAATGTAGTAGAGCTGGTAGCTGTAGAAGCCTTACTCAAAGCATCTTCCAATCTTCTGTAAGGAGCAAAAATATCACCGGTACCATCTGTAACACCATCCGCATGTTTTGCCAGAACACAAAAGTAATCCGAATCAACATAAGTTAAAGGTTTACTATCATGAAAAATTTTTTTGATGGAGTCTACTAATCTAGTGTTAGTAAAACCCGTACTTATATCTACCCCATTATCTGTCGGCGTGGCTGGAGACGTAAAACTCGAGCTAATGCCGATTATCATATGTGTTCCTATCAAGTAAACAGGGGAGCCAGTACCCGTACCTCGAGAGGTATTAATGATGCTATAAATCGCATCGCTTCCTCCTGTTGGAGATGTATTCCTCTGATCAACCTGAGCAGAGTTCGTTTGTTGGATTAAGTACCTAGCTGAAGGATCACTAATTTGGCCATGCCCTGTTGTTCTAACATAAGGAACGAGACCAAAAAGAATATCTGGAGTGGTACTAGGAGCTCTCCAATTCGCTATAGGGCGAAAAGAAAATTTTTGATTCTGAAAAATACTTTCGCCAAACATATTTGGTTTAACCCTAAAGACAGACCAATCGTCACCATCTAGAGGAGTAACATGCTCGTCCCACACCAGACCCTGAAGGTCAATTTCATATGCATCTTTACTATCAATATCAATAATGTTTACATAATCGTTTTCATCAATATTGACTTCAAAGTAAAATTTCTGTTCATATAAGTTTGGAATATTATTAAAAATTCTACCGGCTGTTAAGATGCATCCGCTTGAAATTAGCGAACCTGTTCCAATAATATCATAGAAAAATATTCCCGGATCTATCTCATCCGCTTTTAGTATTCGACCAACCCTGGGGTCGTTAGAAAGGACGCGTGTATCTGGCTTTATAGGGTCTCTAAAGGCCTGTGGGTATTTCCTCGCGTATTTCCGTAAACGCTTTTCATGAATAGCTACATCAACTTTCTTTTCTTCTTGCTGAATATTACTTGTAGACATTGTATCAGAAACAGCAAGTGATGGAGGGTTAATCGGTGGCAAATGAGAACCGATATGAAATGATGGCGCACCTATATACACTTTTCCCGCCAAAGCTTTCAAAGCAAGTTTTTTACCAAGCGGGAACGTTATCCCCCCACCTGCATAATATCCAGCTGTAATCCCTAGCGTATCGCCGCTTGTTGCTCCATCACGAGCATCCTCCAAGCTTCTATACGGATTAAATAATCCACCAGGGGAATTATCACCCGTAACATCTGTAGGACTAACAGCAAAATAATCACTGTCAACATATCTGACCTGTACACTGGTTGGAGGTGCCAGATCACCAGGCTTATAAAATGGAACACGCTTAAGAGCATCAATTATTTGTGAATTATTAAATCCTGAAGCATCATTATTATCATTAAAAGACTGACCTGGTATGTACGAAGCAGTATGAATTCCGATCGCCATATGTGTCCCCATAAGGTACATAGGGGAACCGGAGTTCCCTGCTGTGGCAGAAATTTGATGGTAGATAATATCAGAATCAGCAACATCTGACACTTGCCCTCCTCCAGGTTGTGGAGGGTTAGGAACTGGTTTCTTCTTACCAAGAATAGTACCAGAAGCTGTTTGTTGTGTTAAATTTTTCGAATTTTGTTGGTTAGGAAATACCCTATTGTCAGGAACTCTACCATATCCTGTTATTCGACTGAGAGGATAGGGACGATCACTAGTCGAAAACCTGCTGAAAATGTTATCACCTTTTGTTATGCGAAAAAAACTTTTTTGTCTTTCAAATATGGGCTGCTTACTACTATCTTGTTTAAGTAGAAAACAGCCCCAGTCATTTCCCCTATAACCATATTGGTAAGTTTGTGGATTATTTTTTGAACCAGCTACAATGCTCTTTAGATCAACTTGATATGTGTCTTTCTCTGGAGAAGGCCACAGGGTCCCATTGCTCTGGGAAGTACGCACATTAAGCTCAACTGTTAGATCCATGGGGTTATATTGTATTAAAGTATGTCCCGCACCTATACAGCATCCAACTGATGCGAGCCAAACTGTTGCTTCAAAGCCTGGATAAAGATTATATTTAATACGGACTACTTTAGGATCATTAGAAGGCACACGATCATCTCCATCATTATAAATAGTTTTGATGGGTTGCTCATATTTATTAACGGAAAGAGGGAAAGCTTCTCCCCCAGAAGCTTCCTTCATTTCCGCAGCCTGAGGTGAAATTGAAAGTTTGGAGCTTTCTGTGCCTGACGAGTATGCAAATCCTACTGGGAAGAGGAAAATCAACGTAATAAGAAGTTTTGGACAATAAATTTGCTCATTGTTTTTGCTCATTAAGAATGCATCATCTTATTACGTAAAACCTGATGCTAACACTATGAGGTCAGACCATTTCTTTTGAATAGTTTATTTTTAAGAATATTTCTCCTTGAAGTTGAAAAAAGAGATAAAGATGGGGTGTTTTTGGTAAAATGGCCGATTTTTTTTATTTCATCAATTCTGATGATAAAGGAAGAAAAAATTTAAAATTTCTTCTTTAAGAAATAACTTAAAAGTAATAGCCTATGCAATAAGTGTTATCTTCGGAAACTTAAAAATGAAAAAAACAATTGCCTATACAATAGTGTTTTTTGTTAATGCCGGGATGGCGTCGTTTGCGAGTTGCTTTCTTGAAAGTCGCGTAGATGTGAGTCCTTGCCCTAAAATCTCAAAAACCATGGGAATGGAGCAAGTAGACTCAAGCTTTAAAAAGCTTCCCTCGAAAAGTTTTGCTTGGTTTGGACTTAAAGCATTAACAGTGGCTTTAACTAGCCAAGATGTAGTTACTCCTGCTGCAGCTTTTTATAGCTTCCAAGGAGAAGAAGGGATTGGACAAGACTTAGCTAATCATTTCTCGAACAATTCAATCAACGCAAGGTACTTTCCTGCACTTATTCAGTTTTCTAATTATGATTACAGTGTTGGTCAACATAGTCTTCGCTTCTATAAAAACAAAGGGATTTATGTAACCTTACGAGAGGATATTCCTTTTTCATTACAGTTTGAAGGTGTTTGCTACTACAAAAAACGAGATTTATACTTTGATATGGATTGTTGTGAGGGTACTGACTGTTCTGTGGCTGCTAATAAATATGTTAATTTTTTAAAGCCAATACACGACCCTATTCCAGGAGTTACACTGATTGAAGTCAACACCCAATTTGTTTCTCCTTATGAGGGTAGTGGTAAATGTAGTCTAACTGATAGAGTTAGATTCTTCTTGGAACTTATTGAAAGGAAAAGTGATGGTGAGATTGGTAAAGATCTTTCTGCTAAACACATAAAGCCAATAGCGATTAAAACGCCCAATTCTTTTTATACGATTTCCTCAGAACTTCTCCCGTGGTTTAAGTCGGACACCCAGATAATTGATACGATTGGTCAAAGTAGCGTTCCGTCACTTCCTTCTTATGCTTTTCAGGGGACGGAGGAAGTAGGACAAAATCTAGCTAATTATTTCTCGGCTGATCGCCATCATATGGATTTTGAAAAGATTATCCAACTTTCAAATAAAGAGCACCATTTCGGTCAGTACAGTCTGCAGCTTTACAAAGAAAAACCTATTTATGTTAGCTTACCCGAAGATGTTCTATCTTTTGAAAATGACAATTCATGCTACTACAACACGCGAAACTTATATCACGACCTAACATGTTGTGAAGGAGGCAATTGTGAGGGAATGACTTATAAAAATGTCAAGTTTCTGAAACCAATAGACAAAAAAGACGAAAGAGGACGAGACATTGTATTGATTGAAGTGAACATAGGATTTTTTAAAAGGTATGAAGGAGGAAGTAAATGCAGCCTGGCCAATAAAGTTAGGTTCTTTTTAAAATTCAAAAAATTGTAGAGGAATCAGGGCCCCTCATGAAATAAGCTTTGACTCAGAGAAGGATTTTAAAAACTACTCAAATCCTTCGTTACAAAAAAACAAAATTTGATCCCATAATCTTTCTTATGGAAACCGGAGGCAGAAAAGAGGAAACATTTTCCTATCCTCTGGTTAAACTTATACTCTCAAAAAGCTATTCCTTGAAAAGAGGCCATCATGGATAAATATACAGAATGAGTTATAAACCCTTGCTGTATAGATCGTATTATGGCACGATTTGAGCTATAAAACTTATGATGTCACTCATTATGTGGAATTGGCAACAAGCGAATTGGCCCCGTTTTTCTTATGATGAAAAACTCTTACATGCTTTAGAGGAAGAATTTATCCATCAAGCTGGCTATATGAAAGGTTGCATAAAGCACCTTCCAGAAAAAGATAAAGTGATCTTAACAGTTGACCTGATGAGCCAAGAAGCTTTGAAGACTTCAGAAATTGAGGGAGACTTTCTTAATCGTGAAAGTATACAGTCTTCTATCCGACATAATTTTGGTCTTGAAACCGATAACCGCAAAATTCCTCCCTCTGAACAAGGTATCGCCAAAATGTTAGTTGATTCCTATACAACGTTTGCTGAGCCTCTTACCCATCAAAAATTATTTGATTGGCACACCCTTTTAACAAATGGCCGTCAAGATTTATTAACGATAGGAGCATATAGAACTCACTTAGAACCTATGCAAGTAGTTTCAGTGGCACTTCATAAACCTAAAATATATTTTGAAGCCCCTCCTTCTCAGAAGATTCCTCAAGAAATGGATCAATTTATTTACTGGTTTAATAAATCTTCTACAGAAGTCTCTCCTTTACGTCCTTTAATTCGCGCTGCAATAGCTCATCTTTACTTTGTTTGCATTCATCCTTTTGAAGATGGAAATGGACGGATAGGACGTACCATCGCAGAAAAAACTCTTTCTCAATCTATTAGAAACCCTATCTTAATTGCCTTATCTCATACCATTCAACAAAGGAAGAAGGAGTACTATGATGCTTTGGAGCGAGCAAACCAAAAGTTGGAAATAACGGATTGGCTTTTATACTTCTCGAACACAATTCTCCAGGCTCAGCTTCATACCCAAACACACCTTGATTTTATCCTTAAAAAAGCAAAAATCCTTGATAAGGTACGAAGCCAATTAAACCCCAGACAAGAAAAGGTTATTATTCGACTGTTTAGAGAAGGTGCGTATTCCGGCGAATTCGAACGGCAATTCTGGTTTTATCCGAATGGCCGTTCCGGTTTAATTCGAACGGTGAATCCGGTTTTATCCGAACGCGGATTCTGGTTTAATTCGAATACGAATCAAAGAGAAGCGAACTCTCCGATTTTATCTCATTTTTTCACCCCTTCATTGTTTGTGATTTCCGTTGTGTCATGCAAAGGACCCTCGATGTTTTTTTGTTTGGTGTTTTCCTGATCCTTTTCTTTACTCCTCACTTTTCTCATAGATTCCCCTTTAATTTCAAGCCTATAAGAATTATGAACCAACCTATCGAGGATAGCATCCGCTAACGTCTCATTTCCTATGGTTTCGTGCCAGAGTTTGACAGGAATCTGACTGGTGACAATCGTAGAGCGTTTATCATGTCGGTCATCCAAAACCTCCAATAAGTCACGGCGTTGCTCATCTGTCAGAATAGACAATCCAAAATCATCTAAAATTAAAACCTCCGTTTTAGCAAGTTCACTCATTCTTTTTCCATAACTCCCATCCCCCTTTCCAAGCTGCAATTCGCTAAGCAAGCGACTGAGGCGGCAGTAATGAACTTTATAACCTTGAAGGCAAGCCTTGTGGGCCAGAGCACAAGCCAAGAATGTTTTCCCCGTGCCACACGGCCCAACAATCAAAATATTATGATGAGAAGCAACCCATTGGCATTGAGAAAGTGTGGCCAACAAAGATTTGTCTAGGTTACGCTGACATGAATGGTCAATATCTTCAAGGCAGGCCGTCTGCTGTAGTTTGGCACTGCGCAAGCGTGCCTGTAATTGCCTGTTTTCCCGGGCGATGACTTCTGTATCAACCAACAAGCCAAGACGTTCTTCAAAGCTCAGCTGCGTTATGGTTGGTTGCTCCAGCTGTTCTTTAAAGGCTTTTGCCATAGAATGAAGACGAAGTTTTTGAAGGTTGTAAACAATTGGATTCAGTAACATGAAATGGTCTCCTTTTTTAGATTATTTAAAGTATTTTTGGCCACGAATATATTCGTGAGAATCAGAGAGGCTATTGACTTCTGAGGACGAGGATAAAGACTGTTGATCCATCTTGTTCTTCAAAATAGATTCAACATTTTTGTAACTGTGGCCTCCTATCTCTAAAGCCCTTTTACAAGCCAGCTCTAAACGGTCTTCACCGTAACTCTTGCCGAGCCTTAAAATCCCAAGACACGTGCGAAACCCCTGTTGAGGATGGGCGCGTGAAGCCATGATGACTTCTATCAATTTTGCCGTTGCTTCCCCCGTTTTCTTGGCCCAAGAAACAATTCGTTCGGGTGTCCATTCCACCTGTGCTTGATGAGCTTTTGGCATGTGCAGAGTATTTGTCGTATATCCGTTGGCACCATAACTTCTGACATGGGTCGCGACACATTTATTCTGACAAAAAATTTCAACAATCGTCGGTCCATAGCGAACATAGAGAGATTCCTTTGCCAAGGCATAGGGAACACTGTAAAAATGCTTGTCTAACTCAATATGGTAGTTGAAGCCGGCTTTAACTTTTTTCCACTCGGCGTACTCATACCGAGTTGTTGGAAGGGATTTTAATGCCTGTTTCTCAAGGTCTTGAAAGTGGCTTAAACGGGATCCTGGCAGTTTTTGGAAAGGACGTCGGTTTAAGACATCCAAAAGTGGCTGAATAGCTTGGTTTAACTCGCTCAAGCTAAAAAAGGTACGGTTACGAAGCTTGGCCAGAATTTGTCTCTCGACTTGTTGGACTGCATTCTCAACTTTAGCTTTATCCTTCGGACTTCTTGACCTTGTTGGAATAATTGCGACGCCGTAATAAGAGGCCATATCTTGATAGGTTGGGTTGATATCAGGTTCGTAAAGATGCGCCTTATGGACCCCACTCTTTAAATTGTCTGGCACAACAATCTCTGGACAGCCACCATAATATTCAAACGCATTCACGTGAGACTTGATCCAGTCTGCAAGCGTTTGGGTCCATGTGGCCTCCACGTAGGTAAAACTGGACGCACCAAGCGCAGCTACAAAAATCTGTGCTTCACCGACTTCCCCTGTCGACGTATCCGTTACAACGGACATCGTTTGACCGGCATAATCCACAAAAAGTCTCTCTCCTGCTTTGTGGGTCTGGTGCATCCAGACATCAAGTGTTGAATTACGCCATCCTCGGTAAACGTCGCAGAACTGGCTGTAGCTAATCCCTTGGGGGTACTTTTCTTTATACTCACTCCATAATAATTGTAACGTAACATGCTTGCACTTGAGTTCTTTATGAATATAAATGCAATCAATCTCTCCCCGTTGTTCTTTATTGATTTTTTGAGCAGGCGGATACAGCTTGATCTCCAACTCTTCGTCGCCTAGATTGTCGGGCACAGGCCAGCTTAAGTTAACTGCTTTTGCCCTCTTGACGCCTTCAACCGCCGTACTCGCGCTAATGCCAATGCTCTTGGCTATCTCCTGGTAACTACATCCACAGCTGTACCGTAAACGTAAGATTTCTCTGATCTTTCTCATTGATATGTGACTCCGTGACATGGGCTGTTCCTTTCATGTTTTGTTGAACAAAAAAAGGATACAGCGTTCATAAAACGCGTTTTATAACCAAAGGTCTCCTTGATACAGGAGGTCAAAGGCCATCGCTTCGTCTTGGAATCGTTATTCGATTTAAACCAGAATCACTGTTCGATTTGAACCGGAATACGCACTTGGGTATAAGGTCTTACCAAAACTGGCTCTACCTGACCATTTTTCTTGATGTCCTCAGCCAAAGCATAAATATTGCCAAACTCGAATCCAGACCTGTCCGCCAGCTTCCAACGTCTGCATTTTTTGGGATCAACCTCTATAACGTGCATCGTATTCTCCTTAAATGATCATCACGTGCCTCATATTAATTTAAAAAATATATTTTTGCCAAATTATTAGAAAAAAACTAAAGTAATTTTTTTAGTTTTTTTCTCAGCTTATGAACAAAGGTGTTGATTTCATCAGGATTTTTTTTAGGTCCCACCGTTAAATACGCCTCACAGTCTGTTAAAGCCATTTCCTGAAGGGCCTTTTTATGCCAGAGGTAATCATCATTGGTGCTCCCCAAGACCTCGATAAAGATTTTTCTTTTTTGGCCATCGTTAGGATAAAATCAGGCCGATACTTTTGTTTTTCTGACGTGTAGAGACAGAACAAGGGCTTTTCAATCTCAATAGGATATTGAAACTCTCTCACGACCGACAGAATGGTTTTGGCAATGGATCGCTCAAAGTTACTTTCAACAGGCAACAACTCATCTCTGGATAAGACAGGGATAGCAAAGGCGTCCTGAAAGTAGATTTCTTTCCTTTCATCCATTAAAGCTGACGCCAAAACAAGATAAGGGCCACTTTGTTCTCTGTTGATCCAAGAGGAAGAAAGGGTGATGCCATTTTGTATAGGCAAAAGTATTTTATTTTGTGAATTCAATCCAGAGCTTATGAGCAGACGATTCTGATTCAAGTTAGAAACTGTATGGAGGAAAAGGCAAAAGGGTCTTAAATGGCTAGGCCAAGATAGAGAGAGAAGCTTGTAACTCGCAAATTTTATGGATCGTTCCGTTAAATAAATATGGAGATAATCTTTAAGCGATAAATTTTTAGAAATAACTCTCGTTTCGCAATCTGCCAAAATAGACTCCAATTGTTCCCTTAAACTTTTTCTTTTCTGTTTTTGTTCAAGCAAGGGATTTCGTATGGTACTTCGACTTTCCGTTAGAAAACTGTATAAAACGGTGCCTAATTTACGGCAGTTAGACCGATAAAGCCCCCTTCCCTCTTTCCCCATATGGGTGAATTCTTCATTTTGGGTGTAAAGAGAGAAAGTTTTAAGAGGGGAAGGTAGAAAGAGATGCTCTGTTTTGAAACTCAACAGAATGTTTTTGGTTGCAAAAACACAGTTTGGTGCATGAGTTTGTTTTTCCTTGCACCTAAGACGTGGTTGGTCTTTTTGCAGATGACAAGAGCCGGTCTCTTCCCTTGACAGTCACATAAAATCCAAGCTTTTTGTTTAAGCCTCAACAACTTTGCAACAAGGAGCGACTTTGCAACCTCGTCGTCGTGCTTAGGAGATTTCAGGATATGAATTTCCTCTGGTTTGATAATTTCAATCTTTTCAAAGGTATTTTATCGATAAAATACATGATAAAAAAAGAGGTCCATCCAAGGAAATATAAGGGAAATTTAAAAAGTTCACATATGTGAACTTTTGGATATGGTTCCAACTTATTCTTCTTAAAATTTTATTTTGGTAGATGTTTTTTTTCTGAAATTTTTTGGCAATTTCCCTGACGATAACGTTAGACCCTAAGATCTTTATCTTTCCAAGACAAAAAACAATTTAGAATTTTTCTTAGTAATTTTTATGTTTTTATTTTCAATATTTTTACATTGTTATATAGAATGGCCACTCACCTTCTATTCTGGCTTTTTAATCCCCACATTTGACCCTGTAAATTGCCAAATAGACGATTGAAAGCTTAACTTAACAGAATGTCAATAAAACAGGGGTTTTTGAACTTTGTAGCAATACGCCTACCAAATAAAACCATTCATTTTACCAAATCGTTTTTTTTGTATTCTTTGTTTAATAGATCTCCAGATGTAACCATAACCACACTGGTGTGGTACCACTATTATTATTTCCCCACTTTCCGTTGTATTGATGATTCCATATCACTAATGTGATTTTCTAA
Organism: Candidatus Finniella inopinata; assembly: GCF_004210305.1. Lineage (NCBI taxonomy): Bacteria > Pseudomonadati > Pseudomonadota > Alphaproteobacteria > Holosporales > Candidatus Paracaedibacteraceae > Candidatus Finniella > Candidatus Finniella inopinata. Next base: position 17,731 of record NZ_SCFB01000011.1, read on the forward strand.
AGCAGGTACTAAAATTCTCTTTATAATCTGTTGTTGGCTTCGCTCTTCTTTTTCACAGACTCTCCTTATAAGATCAAGTTGATAATCATTGAGACGTACATTAATTCCATAAGTTGGCTTTGCTTTTGGATCAAATGCTTTACCAGGGCGCTGAGGAGTTCTTTGCTGATTAATTCCCAAAAGAAATGTTTCTTTTTCCTGAGTAGTAATCTCAGGGATACTATTGATATTTTCTTCTTCAAGCACAAATCCATGTTTTTTTTTCATCCGTATATCTCCTGTGCTAAAAGTTTAATTTCTATTTTAGATTTGCCGCTTTCTATTTCAACAACCCCCCTTCCCTCGCTTATGGCATCTCTATAGCTTTTACGATCTCGTAGAACACAAGAGGACAAAGCAATAGATTGAAGTTTCGATAAAAGTTCTTTGGCTTCTTTAACCTCATTAATCATAGGATTTGTTGGAGCAATTGACAAAATTACGTAAGTTTCTAAGGCACGATTCATACTTTTTGCCACCGAAACAAGTTTGTTCATATGGATAATTGTCTCTAGATCTGGCTGAGAGGCTCTGAGGGGTATATATATTTTTTTTGCAGCAAGCATAGCCGTTCTGAGCTCTTCAGAATCTCTCCCCCCTGTATCAACAATTATCTCTTTGTAGCGTTTTGATACATCGTTAATCGTTTCATATATATCCCCTGTTTTTTGGATACAATGAATAACCGGAAGATTTGGAAAATTCTTTTGTCTCCTAGAGACCCATTTAGAGGCTGTTGACTGAGGGTCACTATCAACAATTAGTACATCCTCCCCTTTTTGTGAAAGATAAGCCGCAAGGTTAGTAGCAATGGTTGATTTTCCAGTACCACCTTTTTCTCCGCCTATTAATAAAATCATTTCACTCGTTCCTCTCAATGCTATAGCACAAACTAGCATAAGAGCCACACCGACACAACACAAATACCACATCAAACCAGTGTGGTACCAATTTAGTGCTGTTCCCCTTGTTTTACTACTGAACAATTCTTTTCTCGCAAGCTATTTACCTCACACCTCTTCGATCAAAGGGGTATGTCATCGTCCAAGAGGTAAGGAGGCACGACTCCTTTAAACTCCACATTTGTTGTTGGCAAGAGTCACAGTCGACATATTGGTCTGGCCATCACTTGGATAAACCGATGACTTTTCATTCCCATCAGAATCCTTCTGTCCATCCAATAATTTTAAATTTTAAATGACCCAGAAATCGCGGCAACACGACATCCGTTGTATAATCTTCAACCCCTGAATTTTCGGTCCACTTGCGGGTGTGAAGATGACCCACAAGATAGACCTTAGAACCCTTTTTAAGATACTTCTCAGAAATCTCTAGAGTTGACGCAATCTCTCGCTGCGCCCTTTCCAACTGATATAATTTTTCCCAAACACAATTTTCACCCCCCGCTCGGTGATGTTGTATCCATCTCACCAAAGAATTGTCTCAATTCTAATTGGATAATTTTTATTTTTTCCATATTCATAGATTAAATCCTCTTAGGACGATTGGTTAGTATACGTTGTTCGTTTTGTTAATAATAGTTGCGTGTCATCTTTTTTTACCATCAAAACGGCTCATAGACTCGATTCCTGCTGGTTTTTTTGTTAAGATGAGCAAACCGAAAATCAGCGTTTTTTATGACCGTTTCCTCAAAGGTAGCTCCCTCAAAAAAGGCACCAATTGCCAGAACATCAGCAAAGTTTGCCTGCCCAAAGTCTGCATCCAGCCAAACAGAATGGCTAAGATCAGAGTGAATTAACGTAGATCCACTAAACTCCGCTCGTTTACCATAAGCATGGGAAAGGTTTGTCTCTACAAACTCACACTCATCAAAATAGACATCCAGCGCCCACACACCCTTCAAGATTGAATTAAAGAAGGTACATCCCTCAAAATGAGTGTTCTCCATTTTCATGTAAGAAAGATCGCGGTCCGAAAAATCTTCTTGGCTAAATCTTAAGCCGCTGATATCCCCTCGAAGATTTCTTTGGTCTTCTGTTAAGATTTTTTCATTATTGTGAACTAGTCTGAGCCATTCCTGATGATTGTCTAAAAGGTATGGAAGGTTAGGTTTTAATTGGGTTGGCATTTTGTTTTTTCCTGCATTAACAACAATCTATGGATGTATAGTAGTAACCCACCTACAAGTTGTCAATCACAAAATAGTAACCCTACTATTGACTTATAAAAAAAAGAATGTATGATTTTTTGTAATAAATCACCCTGCCCCAAGGGGGGGGTATCACTGAGAGGAAAACATATTGTTTGTTTAGAACGCAGCAAGCTACGGGCAATTAACCTTCAGCGATTAAAGAGTAAGGAAAGAAAAAATGGCGTCAAATATAAATAGATGCAATCACGAATTCATCCAAAAAGCCATAGATCTGGTTGGAGGAGCAACGGCTCTCGCAAAAAAACTAAACGTTTCTTACCATACCGTTCTGACTTGGAAAAACGGGAGGTCTTCTGTTTCAACAACAAACTGTCAAAAAATAGAAAAGGCTACAGATGGAAAAGTAAAAGCCAAGGATATATTGCCAGATTACCCATGGGATGAATTAAAATGAACGATGAATTGTTAGGAAAAATAGTTTTGATTTTGGAAATTTGCAGCCCCATTCTGACGGGCCTTACCATTTTGTATTTTAGGCTTTCTTCAAGAATAGATAAGACAGAGGCTAAATCAGAAACGCGTGTTGATGAGTTGAGAAAAGAAGTACAGGCTCTTGACAATAAAATGGAACAAAGGTTTATGCACATGGAGCAAAAGCTTGAGCAGAAATTCGAAAGAGTTGACCAGAAGTTTGAAAAGATAGACCAAAAGTTCGATCGTTTATTCGAAATGCTCGTCATTAGGAGTCAATTGGGTAGAGGGAATCCACTCAAAAAAACAAAGTAATAGGCCGGAATTTTTTTATTTTAAAAAATGTGGAAATTGCGAATTTTAGAAAAAACAGGGAGATGTGAAATGTAGAAAAAAGAAAAAGCCTAAGAAGAAAACGTTCGTTAACACAAACGCTTCCTCCTCGTTAACACCACTATATAGGGTGAGCAGGCGGAACGTCAACACTTTTTTATAGTGGAGCTAGAATTATGTCCGATATGGGACAATCGCGTCTATTGTTGAGTGAGAGTTCCTGTCTTTTGTACCAACCAGAGCTGGCTGACAAGATAGGAAGGGTAGAGGCTCTTGTCTTGCAGTCCATCCATTACTGGATCAACTCCAAGAACGAGTCGATTGGAAAAATTCACCAAGGCAAACGATGGATTTACAATTCCTACAAGGCGTGGGCTGAGGAGATTCATATGTATTCTGAAAAAACCATCTTCAGGGCCATTCGAAACCTCGAAAAGATGGGAATCTTGATTTCAGAATCGCTTCATGCTTTTAAAGGGAATCGAACGAAGTGGTACACGATTATATATGAGAAGCTCTTCTCGTTCCTCGACTCTTTTCCCTCTCAAGAGGAAAAAAAACCAACAGACAAAAAAATGACCAGATGGTCTGGTCATGGTGACCAGATCACTACAGAGAATACTTCAGATACAGGTTTAAACCGCGCAAGCGCGCGTGACCCCCTTCAACCTCTGGTTGAAAAAGAACAGCCCTTGGCTGTAGAGGTATCGATTACAGAGCAAGAACCTGCTTTTTCAATTGAGGAAGAGGCCTTCAAGGTTTTAGACCTCATCAACACCCAACTGGATAAACCTCTAGACATTTTCCAACCGATCTTCAAAAACACGATTATCAAACGGATGCGAACGCATTTTGGGGCAGGGAAGGGGGGTCTGGACCGGTTTCGAGAGTACTGTGCCAAATGGGCAGCCAATGCCTTCTTGATGGGAAAGAAAGCCATGAGGAGTGGGGACCTGTTTCGATGCAGCATCGGCTCGATCCTGTCGGAAAAAATGATTGAGGATTCTTGGGAAAACAAAGGCTTTTTCCAGGTTTATGCTCCGCTTACGGAACCAACCCCCCCAACCCCTCAAGAGGAGAATGAAATGGGAAGACGATCAGAATTGGCGCCCTTACCCCCGTTAACTTTATGTGACGTTTTGGAATCCGCTCAGACGCCTTTGGACAAGGCGGTGAAGACAAGGCTTTACAAGGCTTTAGGGGATGTGACCTATCAAGCCTGGTTCCACACCACAGGCTTCGTGGCGAAGGGCTTGAAGAACGGGGAGTTGGACTTTTTCATCAGCAGTGGATTTGCCAGGGAGTACGTGGTCACGCACTATGGAACCCAGATGAAAAAAGCTTTTGAGTTTGCCTCCTATGGGGAACAAGGAACGGAAGGGTTAAGGGGAGGGAGCTTGGCATGATCAACACATTTACCCACGACCATTTTTGTTATTGGATCGACAAAATGGATATTTCCTACGAGGAAGCCGCTGAGTTGCTGGGAGTCAGTCTTTCCACGATTGAGAACTATGCCTATGGCCTTGTAAAAATATCCCCAGACCATGCGACGGCGTGTCGGTTGTTGTTGAAATTTAAAACCAAACGGTTGAATGGGATAATAGATACCTGATCTAGGAAAAGTGTCTAAGACACAAAGATGGGTTTAACTGTTAAGATGTCATCAGCGGCTTTTCCTGGTACGGAAAGAAGTGACAGAACTTGGTCAGGATTCATTTGTCGGAAGAGCTGCCCATCAATGAGGTCTTTTTGCTGATAGTGAATGGATTGGGTGGAAGAACGGGAGCCACGCTCTCCAGAGCTTGAACTATGAACAAGCCTCTGTGTTTCGACTTGGCCTAACAAGCGGTTGCAGTAACCAATCGTCCAATCATCTTCGACACGAAAGACCAACTTTTGTCGGAAGTTTTGTAACAAAGCATGAACAAGGTCCCGATCACCAATAGCTGCATAAAAGCTACTGACAGATTGAGCGGAGAGGATGCCGATGGTTTTACTGCTTCTGGATTTGTCCCAAAAGTTAAGGTCACTCAGGCCGTCTTTATTGGCGCTTACAATTTCTTGATATTCATCGCACATAAAAAAGACAGGTCTGGTTTGGTTCCAGTTAGGTTGGATGGCTCTTTGTTGCATGACATTAAAGAACCGTAATTTAATCAAAGTGTAGACAATTTTACCCCCTAAGCCCCACTGAGCAAGCGGCAGATCCACCACATAGAGAGCGCCGTCCAGAACCGCTTCCATCGGGTGTGTTTGGACCGATTGAGGAGAACAAAAAGCATCAACTAAGCTTGGATGTTGAAAAGGGGAGAGAATTTGCATCATGCTCGCCATAACCCCATCCCGTATCTTTTGGTCAAACGAATTAAAAAGAACATGAACATACTGATGATAGCTTATAAAAAGCCGTTCGTCTAAATCGGACTTACTTTTTTCAATGGCTTTTTTTAACACTCTTTGTTGAAAAGTTTCATCAAAGAGGTATCGATAAATGCCGTTCAGATGGTACTGCTCAGGGACAAATAAAAGAATGCCCAACGTGTTTCTGAAAAGCTCTGTTGCGGTATCAGTCCAAAAACTATCCATTTTAGTGTTGGACAAAAGGAAAGCCGATTTTAGAAACGAAGAGGCCATTTCAGGCGACAACCCTGCCAATAAATTAAGAGACTGTTGACCAACGCCAACTAAGGTTGGCTCTCTGTTTGTCATGTTGGCGAGATAGAAAACGGCTTGTTTAAAATCTCCTTTTATATCGAAGATTAAACCTCCACAATCTTGATCAAGCAGTTGGAGGAGGAGGGGGTTCATCCCTCGTGTCGTTTTGCCCGATCCTATGGCTCCCAGGATTAAAATGTTCTGGGCGGCGTCCTCAAGGCTGAGACCAATTTCTTGTTCAGAAGAAAGGCCGGCTGGATGCCAAAGGCGAGAAAGTTTCCCTGTTGATTGTCCTAACCATAAGGAAAAGGGCAAGGGAGATGCAGGACTGTTTTTAAGGGACTGTTTTTTTGGCTTGGGATCTCTTACAGAGAGCCAGAGCATGAGACAGAAAAGGAAGAAAGAAGCAACAGGCCAAGCAAATAGCCTATTTCCCAAGTAAAGAGCACAAAAAGAGGGGGGAGGAGAAGCCCTGTGTTTTTTGGAAGATTTTCGAAGGGGAGGGGTTTTTTTGTTTTCTTGAAGGATCTGATACCGTTTCAGGTAAGGTTGCAGAAAAGTGTAACTGGAATCAACCAAATTGCCGACGACAGCCACCAAAGCGAGGCAAGCCACAAATTGTTGCGGTTTTGAATAACGATTCCAAATTTCCCATCGTGGTTTAAAGAGCTTCAACCCCATTTTTATTAAGGACAGAAAAGGCCATAACCAAAAACAAAACATCCCCAAGGATCCTATGTCTGCCCCTCTGTCACCAGGATGTTGAACGCCCAAAGCGGTGAAGATATACCAAAAACTTAGCCATAGAATCAACCACAAGACGAGACCCGTAAGAAAGGTATCTTTAAATGAAAAACGCCATTTTAAAGAAACGGGGTTGAGAATGCTCCGTTTAGTTTCGGAGGGAAGAGAAGCTCTTAAGTCATGGAAGGTTTCAACGACATTCATGTGCTTTTAACCAAAGGAGAAGGGCTGGTGAAGCCATTGTTTTCTGAATTTATTGGTATTGTCAATTTGCTTTATTGAAAAAAAGGGGTTCAAGGGGAATATCTTCTTTTTATGGTTGTCGTTCTTGGAAAAAATTCTTTTTGCTTTTTTGTATATTGATAGATGAGCGTTTTGACCAAAATCCTCTTGCTATCTACGTGGTTTTTCAGTCTTTCCAAAAGAAGAAAATATTCCAGATCTTTCTGATGATTTTTTTGAGCTTTCTCTTTTTTCTACTCATATGTTTTTTTAGCATTTTTTTTTAAATTCTGACCCGTTTAGTGGGTTATGTTCCTTTTTTCAAAGACGTTATCCTTGTTTCGCGTTTGAGTGACCGATCCAAGATTTTGAGAAGTTCGTAAGCTTTATCTTTGTGCTCTGGACTATTTTCTAAATCAACTTCGATCGGTATACCGACATAGTCGACGAGGCCAGATTTAACTAACAGGCCGCCGAGTTGGATGAGGGTTCTTGTTCGTGCATTTTTTTCCATCGTTACGATTCTATTTCTCTGGAGTGTGAGTCTATTCAGATATTGCCAATTTTTAAGAATCTGCTTTTGTTGTTTGATCAGATTGAGGAAACGAGGGGTCTGTATTTTTTCCAACTCCTTTACTTTTTTTGGTTATGTCCAAAAGGTCTTTTCCTTTTTTCTCCCAGTAGTTGATTTTTTCTTGATGGGTTTCGGAATCTTCAGATTGTTGATGGATCTCGATGGTTTCGAGTATGGACCCAATCAGAACTTCTGGTTGGAGAATATGGGCCTCTGTTTTTTTGATAAGTTTGGCGAGGTCGTTTATCTGTTTTTGCTCGAGAAGTTTTTTCCTGTCCTGGAGGTCTTTAATCTTTTGGTCTATGTCTTGAAGTTTGATAGAAGGTGCCATAGGTTTTGTCTCGTCGTTCTCTTGTTCTTATATTTAGTTAAAATCTTTACGGAATTTAGTTTTGATGCTTTTGTGTCTGATCATGTTGTGACTGTACTAAAATCTTTTAAACCAGACAAGATGTTTTTTTGGATCAAAATTCTTTTGATCATCGGTGGCTTAGAGGTCATATCGAATTCGAAAGAATTTTGATATGCGCGCTTACACGTTGCAAGCAACGTCTCTTGTTTTTTCGGAATGTTTGGTATAGAGTAATGAGCATGGCACAGTATCATTTAACTATCAAAAATATCTCCCGTGCAGATGGCAGAAATGCCGTAAAGAGTGCCGCGTATCGTCATGGAAAAAACTTTACCTGCGAAAGTGTTGGGGAAACTTTTTACTATGGTAAAAAGAAGGATGTCGAACATTGTGAGGTCAGCGTTCCAGAAAATGCTCCCGAATGGGCAAAATGTTTAACGAAGATGGATGCCCATGAGGCTTCTCAGAAATTATGGAATGCTGTTGAGGTTATTGAAAAAAGGAAGGATGCACGACTTTCTAAAGAGGTGGAGTTTTCTCTGCCGCATGAGATGAATAAGGAAAAGAGGTTGGACTTAGCAAGATCGTTTATTCAAGAAACGTTTACATCAAAAGGAATGATTGCTGACTGGTGTGTTCATAACCATTTTGATGAAAAAGACGGTATTGAAAAACCGCATGTTCATGTGATGTTGACGACCAGGGTGTTGAAAGAAGATCCAACTGTCTCCATGGGTGTAGAGGGCAGGGAAGGTCAGAATGATTTCTTAATTTACAAAGGTATTTGTTTCGGCGAGAAAGATAGATCTTGGAATGATAAGAAGCTCGTTCAGGAGATTCGACAAAGTTGGGAACTCTTTGCGAATAAACATTTGGAAAAAGCGGGGTTAGATATTCGGATTGACCATCGGTCTTATGAGGCTCAAGGGATTGAGTTTGATCCCCAACCGAAGCTTGGTAAAGGTCCCGAAGAGATGCATAGCCGAGGGATTTCTGTCAGTCGTTTGGAAGACCTGGAGAGGGTAAAACAAGCGAACAAGAAATTGATTATCAAGGATCCCGGTTTGGTGTTGGATTATATCACCCGGCAGAAGTCTGTTTTTACGCGCCAAGATATTGCCCGGGTTTTGAATCGCTATGTGGATGATGTGGAAGAATTTCAAATCCTGTTGGGACGGGTTGAGGCTTCTTCTCAGTTGGTCAAGGTCTATGATCGGGTTGGGGTTGCGTCGGTTGATCCGCAGAAATTGACAACGAAGGGTATGATTGCCTTAGAGCGTTCCCTTATGAAGCAGTCTCATATGTTAAAGGAGAAGGAGAGTTCTGGGGTTGCTTCTGTGACCCAATCTTCTGTGATTCAAGGGATGAATGAACAGATGGGCCGGTGTTTATCCTCTGATCAGGTTCGGGCTATTTACCATATGACGGATGCGGGCCAGTTGAAGGTTGTGGTTGGATATGCGGGGGCTGGCAAATCCACGTGTTTGAAGGTCGCTAAGCAGATTTGGGAGAATGAAGGGTATCGGGTACTGGGGGCGGCTCCTACGGGGAAAGCGGCTGATAACTTAGAGGGGATTGGGATTGCATCGAAGACCCTTCATAAGTGGCAGTATGAATGGAGCATGGTGAGGGAGACGATAGGGGAGGGTGATATCCTTGTTGTCGATGAAGCAGGGATGGTTGATTCGAGGCGGTTACAGGCGCTTCTTCGACAATCTCTTCAGCACGGGTTTAAAGTTGTGTTGATTGGGGATCCGGAACAATTATCTCCGATTGAAGCGGGGTGTGGTCTTCGCACCCTTATGGATAAAGCGGGTTTTGTCGAAATCAATACCATTCAACGGCAAGGAACTGCGTGGCAGCGAGAAGCTACAGCGCAGTTGGCGACCAAACAAACGGGTCTGGCTTTAAAAGCCTATGCCGAAAAGGGTTGTGTTCATTTGGTGGCAGATGCCAAGGAACAATTGATCACGGCCTATGCGGCTCAGATGGCAACGAAGCTGCGGGAAGAGGCTTTAGACTGTGTTATCTTGGCTCATACCAACCGAGATGTAAAAGACCTGAACGAACGAGCCCGTCAGGTTGCGAGGGAATCCAGTCGTCTTTTGGGGGAGGACCATCTGTTGACGGTTTCTCGCTATAACACTGATGATCATCTTGTTCCCCCCAGTGACCCTCTTCCCCCCAAAATCACCTGGCAAACCAAATCCTTTGCGAGGGGTGATCAAATTGTCTTTTTGCGGAATGATTATGGTATTGGCGTCAAGAATGGTCAGTTTGGGGTGATTCAAAAGATTGATGAGGGGATGCTGCAGGTTGAGTTACAAGATAGGCGGGTTCTTAGATTTGATCTCAGTCTTTACAGTTCCTTTGATCATGGGTATGCGACGACCCTTCATAAATCCCAGGGAGATACCGTTGAAAGGACCTTCCTGTATGCGAGTGGGGGCATGGATCGGCATTTAACCTATGTGGGTCTGTCTCGACATAGCCAAGAGGTTCATATCTACGCGGACAAGACTGACTTTAAGCATGAGGAGCACTTGTTTAGAGCTCTTAGCCGCGATAATCCCAAGGAGAATGTCTTTGACTATCGTTTAGAACCCGTGGGTTTACAGCCCGAGATTTCTGTAGAGCAAAGCTATTCCCCGGTTGAAACGGTTGAGGTGATGTCCCCTCTATTTCCTGAGCCAGAACAATCGCTGGAGCCCTTTGAGCCTCTTCGAACAACTCCGTACCAGTTTCACCAGTGGCACAGGGAGGCCACAAGCCATTTACAAGCCAAGAATACCCGTGACGCTTTAGAAATCTATGATGAGAAAGGGTGTCTTCATTGGGTAGAGAAGTCACAAGACAAGCTGGTTGAGGACTATGTCACTCGGATGGGGACCAGGCTTCGCGAAGAGGCTTTAGATGGCGTTATTTTAACTCAAACCACTCAAGGGGCGCGGCTCATGAATGACAGCGTTCGTATTGCTGCCAGGAAATCAGAGAGGCTTTATGGAACCGACCATTTATTAAAGGTCGTTGGATTTATTGGTCGGGAAGAGAAAGCGTTTGCTGTGGGTGAACAGATTGTCTTTTTGAAAGACGATGAAACAATTGGGGTTAAGGCCGGTCAGTTTGGGGTTATTCAAAAGATTGATACAGAAAACCTCAAGGTTGAATTGCAAAACCTTCAAGACGTTGTTGTCCCCCTCTCGTCGTATCGTGCCTTTGATTATGGGTATGCCATCACGGTGGAACATGCCGCGGATTCTAAGATCGCCCGAACATTTCTTTATGTCGATAGAAGGATGCATCCCCACGCCCTGTATGCTGGGCTATCTCGTCACACCAATGAAGCTCATATTTATGCCAACACAGCATCCTTTAAAAGCAAGTCGCATCTCTTCGAGCATGTGAGTTCTTACAAACCTTACACAGAATTGGATCTTGGTATTCCAACTCCCCAAGATTGGGTTCCCTCTGCCGCTCAACCTTCCCGTCATCGCCACGAGTCAATTTTACAGAAGGTGTCTGAGAAAATGGCCATTCATTCCGAACACGATTTGGTTGCAGTCTTTATGCAGCTTGATGAAAAGATCGACTCTTTTCCTTATCCTTTAAAAATAACACCCGCTGAATCGAAGCAGGAAGAATCCCTCATGAAACTTTCCCGCGAGGTAAGCTTTCATATTTCTAAGGATCCTGACTTGATGAAGAAAGTTAACAACCTCGGTCTTGGGTCCAGGATTGAACGGCAAGCATCAGATTACAGCATCAGTCAATCCCCAGAAAAGGTCAGAGAACGGAGTCTTGGTTTTGGGAAGGGGAGGGGCATGGGAAGAGGAATGGGGATGTGGCCACGGTAAAATCTGTTACGTGTTGGAAAAGGTCTACAAAAAAGCTACTGGTAAACCATTAAGACATTTTAATGCGTTTTTTATATTCCTGGGCAGCTTCTGAAGATAGCACCAAAAACGGGTTGAATTTTAGAGGTGGAATGATTATGTTCTAACCAAATTGATCAACACTCAGAAGAAAAGATCATGAACGCATCGCAAGGTGGCATTTCCGCCCAACAATTACGGAATTTTATTGAAAAGATAGAACGTTTAGAACAAGACAAGGCTGAACTAACCGAGGTGATTCGTGAAGTTTTTGGTGAGGCTAAGTCGGAGGGTTTTGATGTGAAAGTCATGCGCCAACTCATTAAGATTCGGCGTATGAAAAAAGACGAACTCGTCGAGCAAGAAGAGCTTTTAGGTCTTTATAGACAAGCTCTGGGTGATTAATCGTTTTTTCTAAAACGCAGGGTTTGGCGGCTCTCTGACCTTAGTTGATCCTGTGTTTGATTATTCAGCACATTTTGGACGATTTGTACTCGTCACCTTCTCAGAAACAGCAAAGGTTAGGAACGATTTTTGCCAGTAATCCGACGGATAAGCCCTTTGGCCATGTCCTTAATAATCGTTAAAAATTCTTGAATAACATAGCTCATCTGAGGCTTAAGAAGTTGGTGGGTCTCATCAGCTTTAACTTGTTCCTTGAGCTCTGGTTTGATTGGGATTATAGGATCTTTTTCCCTATTGGTTCTGTTCTTTTTCCCAGACTTCAAAGAAACCCCAGAAAGATCAGCCCAACGGTACAAGGTGGATGCCGCAAGCTTATTCTCTTTGGCATACGCTTCTACTGTGAGGGAAGTTGCCTGACACTCTTTGATAAAAGCAAGTTGCTGCTCTTTTGAAAAAACAGACCTTGTCTTTCGGACTCTTTTTTGATGGTTTATTTTAGACATACTTTAGGCCATTTGTTGAGTTCTGCATGGCTGCATCATAAAACACTTCTGGCTCAACGCATCATTAAAAGATGAGGGGGGCTTCTTGCAATAAGACCCCTGGTTATCTCAAAACCGGCCCCAGTGGCTCTCCCAGTCTGTAGGGTTTTGAACTTAAGGGATCCCAATTTCTCTTGAATGAGTTAAAGTGAGGGGCAACCCCTATACAAGAGATTCTACAAGAGATTCAGATATGCGTCTTGAGGATACACTCGATCAACTCACCAAACTTTCCCAAAGGATAAAAGCTCAAGAACCCGAAGCCCTCACAAACCACGAAAAACAAGCAGTTCTTACCATGGCTGAACTTGAAAAAACCGTTCAAGACCTGATCAGGGAGCATAGGCCCGTTAAGGTCGTTTTCTTAAGCCTGTTTTATTTCTGGCTAATGCTGGAGGCCCCTCTTCGAAGGGTTAGTGAAAGACAGGTTGCCGAATGGTCTTCGCCGTTAGAGAAATCGCTGGAGAGAATCATTGGGGTCATAAGGAAACAGTTGATCATTTGCTCGATCATACACCAACCCATGACATGAAAATTTTAGGCAAAACAGTTGACCAATTAAAAGCGAACTTTTTAGAGGGAGCTTTTAATGATTCTTTGTCCCATCGTGAATTAATAACTCACACAGAAGCCATCAATACACGCATCCATACCGTCACCTCTAACCTTTTAAAGCAATCCGTTCATCCTGAAATTGTATCCAATGTTCTCTTTGGGTCTTGGCTGCGGATCTTAAATTTGCATGCTTCTATCGGCGAAGCGTATCACCAAAAAATGGAGTTTTATTTTACCGAAGTGATTGACGCTGCTCGCAAGCAGGTTCCTTTATTATTTCAAGAGTCGCGATGAGGGATTTTCTGTCAGGATAGATGAGCAGACCTTGTTGAGCCTTTGCAGAAACGCCTCATCCATGTCCGAAGCTAATCGGACCCTCAAATGAGCCTTGCCGCCCAATCTTTCTGGTTCATTCGTCGAAGAATCAAAGGCTTTGGATAAGACAAGGGGGATTTCTTCCATGCAGCAAATTCCATTAGGGGGTTGTGGTGAGAGAGGAAAGAGGTTTCTCCCACCTCCGAAAGTATAGGGTCAATTCCCCCCTCAAAACAATATCTCAATCCAAGATTGATGGAACATTTTTAACAGATCAGTGTCCAGCTTAGGTACAGGCAAAGACCGATCAGAAGGACAAGCCAGATGTTCCTGGAAGTTTGCTCTTGGCGACCATCAGCATGTAAAAAACAGGCCAGAGCATTGAGGGTTGAAGAATTGCCACAAGGGCACGGTTGACTGAAATTAAAGGGGATACCCTGATCGATATCATGGGGTAGGGTAGGCATACGCAGAACTCTTACTTTCTCTATGTTATGGGTTAAGAACCTCTCTGTTGGGTTGAGTACGCAGAAAAAAAACAGGGCTCTCCTTAAACCGGAGACGGCTTAAGGTTTGTGTACTTCTTGCAGATGTGGGTTATGGTTTAAGTATAAGGGAAATCCGTTACGAAAATCAAGAATTGTTGCAAATATGCTTACCACCCGACGCAATTACACAAGATCTTAAGAAGCTTGTATAATTAGCCTTCAAAACAGCAAAACTATAGGGCCTGTGGGGCGACAACTAGAATTTCCTAAAAATAACTCATCTGTTCTTCCCTATCCTCTTCCGAGCCTTGGTATCCCTAGAAAATCTGTTGACTTTCCTGGTGGTTTTACTATTCTGCAGGGCATAAATTGACTCAACGAAAGATTCGATATGGCCCTTGGTAAAAAAGAATTGGTTTCTCATTTAGCAAAAGTTACTGACCTCACTCAAGATAAGCCTGGCAAAGCCGTCGAAGAGGTCATAGCCTGGATTCGTGATTCCCTTAAAACGGGTGAGGACGTGCGTTTAATTGGGTTGGGTACATTTTCCATACAAAAGCTGCCGGCCAGAGAAGGTCGAAACCCTGGTACGGGTGAGACGATGCAGATAAAAGCCAGTAATCGAGCGACCTTTAAGGGTGGAAAAGAACTTAAAGACACGTTGAATGGTGGATAAGTCTTTTGAATTTTTCCTATGAACTTTGGTGATTTGGTTGATGGTTGGACAACAATAGTTGCAAGTTCAACGAGGAGAATGCGTTTATGATCGCATTGCCTAAAAAAATAGGCATTATCAAGCCTGCTCTTGTAAAAAGGATTGAGATTGGTCCAAGGCGTCTTTCTGCCGGCTGCGTTCAAGATAGTTATAGATGGTTTTTTTTGTGAGTTTGTATTCTGCCATGAGGTCTTTGATCAAAACCCCTTCTTGTCGTTTTTGAACAAGCTCTTCTGCTTGTTTTTCCGTTAACAGGTTGAGTCGACCAAAAAGAACACCTTTTTCTTTGGCTTTTTTAATGCCCTCCGTTTGTCTTTCTTTGCGGATTTCTGTTTCGAATTGGGCAATGGCACTGAGCATGTGGAAGAGCAATCGACCGGACGAGCCGGAGGTGTCGATATCTTGATCCAGGACTTTGAAAATGACCTTTTTAGTTTTTAAACGTTCAGCGATGGTGCAAAGGTCGAGGGTTGATCGAGCCAATCGGTCAAGCTTGGTGACCATGAGGGTATCGCCTTCTCGGATATAATCCAGACAGGCCATCAGCTGAGGTCGCTGGGAGTTAAGGCCGCTTTGTTTTTCTTGGTAGATGCGGTCACAACCGTGGCTAGTGAGTTTTCCTAATTGGATGTCGAGTTTTTGTCCACTGCTGCTGACACGAGCGTATCCAATGACGGCCATGGTATAGAATCACCTTAGAAGTTATTACATAGACACTATTACACATGAATTTACACACGTCAAGCTGGGGGGATAAAAAAGGGGTAAAATACTATACCTTAGTGATCCTACTATATCTTGTGGTTTGATATTAATCTGCTGAAACCCTCTGATTTTGGTCTCCATTATAAAAACTTTGATAATTTATTGTCAGGCAAAGTTCATATTTAAAGAGTAACGAGTTCCTTTTAATTCTCCCTTCTTATTCAAAAGGCCTTTTTCAACCA
>NZ_SCFB01000012.1 GCF_004210305.1 Candidatus Finniella inopinata
ATCACCATTCGAATTGAGCCGGAATTGCCGTTCGGTTTAGACCGGAATCACTATTCGATTTTCGCCGGAATACGCACACAAACCAATACAACTCGAGAACTCAGACTGATTTAAGGAGAAAACCCCATGCAAACCCAAGCTATTTCAAACTCCGCCCACAACAATGTTCGTCAATTCCCAGCACCCAAACAAGAGGGAAGGAACCTTACAGATCAACTGGGTTTTACCATTGAAGGCGTTATTGATAAGGATGTGATGACAGCCAAGGCCTTTCCAAGGGATGTTAGGCAATGTATCAAAAATATTGAACTGACCATAGCCATGAGTCCTGAGGTGTCTGCGTCTTGTTATTATACCTTACCCAGAGCCGGGAAGACCATTACGGGCCCTTCTATCCGACTGGCAGAGATCTGTTCGTCATTTTGGGGCAATATGCAGTCTGGGACCCGGGTCATTTCCAATAACGGCAAAAGCGTTGTGGTGGAAGGGTGGTGTTTGGATTTAGAGACCAATGCCAAAGTCAGCCATGAGATCAGCCGAGGGATTGTCACCAAAGACGGCAAACCCTATAGTACGGATATGCAGAATACAACTATTGCCGCTGCGTCTGCCATTGCCTTTAGGAATGTAATTTTTAAAACCATACCCAAGGTTTTTATTGACCAAGCGCTTCAAAAGGCAATGGCTCTGTCTGTTGCGGCCAGTAATCAGGAGGATTTTGAAAAGAAACGTCAAAATATGTTTGAAAATCTTGAGCGCCTGGGTATCCACGTAGAAAAGGTGTTTGCCTTCTTTGGTAAGTCGTCTATCCAAGAGTTTGATCTTGAACATATGAAAATGATCTATGGCATTCGAACGTCTATTAAAGAAGGGATGATTAAAGCCGATGAAGCCTTTGCTTTGTCAGAAAGTCGTTCTGATATGGTTAACTCTCTGATAGATGATCATTAACACGAAAGGCACAAGGAATTTTCTTGTTATTTTTTGCGTGCAAGCAAGTTTGTTTGTTTTTGTTATATTTTTCTTGCGTGCAAATCAAAAAGCTTGCTAACAATAAAAAAGGAAGAAAAAGGATTTTCTTATGACCCTCATTATTGGAATGGTTTCTCAAAAGGGAGGTGTTGGAAAAAGCACTTTGGCCAGACTCGTGGCAAGAGAATATGCCCAAGCTGGATGGCAAGTAAAAATAGCCGATCTCGATATTTCTCAGGGAACAAGCACAGATTGGAAACAAAGACGAGAACAATCGAAAATTGATCCGGAAATTGCTGTTGAGCCTTTTAGAACAGTAATGCAAGCTATGAAGGTTATATCTATTTATGATCTTCTTATATTTGATGGTCCTCCTCATTCGATGTCTGGAACTTTAGAGATTGCTAAAACTTCACATCTTATGGTTTTGCCAACTGGCCTAGCGTTGGATGATTTAAAACCTTCAGTCCTTTTAGCTCACGAGCTTACAGCCAATCAGATTTCCGCGGATAAAATTGTTTTTGCCCTTTGCCGAGTAGGAGATAAAGAAAACGAGATTTTGGATGCAAGAGAATATATTAAAAGAGCGGGATACAGAACTCTGACTGGTTCTATACCAGAAAAAACTGGGTTTAGGAGGGCAAGCGATGAGGGTAAGGCCTTATCTGAAGTGAGCTTTCCAACGTTAAGAAACAGAGCCGAAGAATTGGCGCAAGCAATAATAGATGAAGCATCTCACATATTATCTTTAGAAAAAAAGGTTAAATAATGGCTACAAAACCTCCTTCTCCACCGCGTCGAACATTTAAAGGAGAACCTCCAACATCTATGGAGATAAAATCTAACTTGAAAAAACCTGAGCCCGGAAAAACCGTTGCTCTTAATTTTAGAGTTCCAGCATTTTTCAAAAGAGATTTTAAAATTGCCGCAGCAACCCATGGTATCACACAATCAGAACTCCTTCTCCAGTCGTTTTCCCTATGGTCAGAACGTAACTAAATCTGAAATAACTTAATCGAGCTAGCAAAATAACGTGTTTTCTTGAAAACAAGAAAACGTTTTAGCACGCATTTCTTGCAACCTAAAATCACCCAAACGTACCCGATTCTATCCAATCAGCCACATAGAATAATGTTTCCTCAAAAGTCCGTTTCCTCTTCTGGCTCCAGTTTTTTTAAAAATTCATCAAAGTTAATTGCTATATCCGTAATATCTTTTCCAGAAGGATTATCTCTTATCCACAAAACAACAGACGGTATTTTATTTTTCCTATAATCAAAACAGAATAAATAACCGCCAGCATCCATTCCAAAAGGAATTATTTTATTTTCAATCAGTTCATCTGGAGCATAAAAATCGTCTTCAAGAAGCAACCCCCCAAAATTAGAAATTTTAGGCTGAAAGAATGTACATATAGACGTTTTAAAGTTTTTCTTTCTAAGAGGATCAAAATAATTGATTCCCTTTTTTTTTGGATCTTCGTGAGGGGTATCAGTAAGAAAATCTACATAATTCTTGTCCAGATTCACCCCATAAATACTTTCTAAATCTTGTATTGGTTCTAAAATCATTTTTATATTCGGCATATCCATAAATTATTGACTCAGAGAAAAACCACCAACGTGGCGCAGGAGAGGATGATTATGTATGGCCTCAGGAATCAGCTGCAATCTTCCAAGGTCTTGAAAATAGCTACATCCATCTTGAAAACTTCCTCTTTTATGTTTCTTTCCAAGTGTCAATCTTCAGATTGGATAATTAGATTTGCATGGCATTTCAAGCTTATCTGGGTCTATGTTTAGTTCTGAAAGTTTGGCAAACAAGGCCTCTTCGCCTTGAACAACAAAATCCTTCTTGTTTTTGAGGTCTGACTCACAAACCCATACATCTTGGTCTATTAATTTCTTTTCAGCTTCGAATAGACGTATGCAGTAAATTGGCTTGTCTGTATTAGAGATTTTCACTTTTTTGTTACACAACCATTCTTTGTCTTTATCTAGATCAAGGGGATATACCCCAACCCAGGAATAAAGATCCGGTGAGCTTGATGGAAGTTCAGCGGCCAGGTCGTGGTCTCGGCGCAAAGCGTTTAGTACCTTATAATGTTCATTCATGTCATTAATTCCCTAATCTGGAAAGTAAATACGAATTACGGCAGGACCGTCGTGAAGCTGAAGGTGTGATGACTCATGGGGGTAGGCATCTTTACCTACATCCCAATGATAAGTCCTCTTCTTGCTGCCAAGTAAGTCTTTTGCTTCGGTGGGCCTCATGCCGGTGGTGTTCTTGAATCCCTTTCCTTGATACCTGCCAAGTAAAAGCTCTTCCGCTTCCATACGACTGGCCACCCTAACCTCATTCTGTCCCATTTCTAAGCTTTTTACTGCATCCCTAACGGACTTGCTTGACCAAGGGATTTCTCGGGTGTCAACAGCATTTCTCATGCCAATTCTTTCAGCATGCGCTTTCTGCTTATCAATTCTCCTGATGAAAGGCGCTTGTGATGGCCCTGAAGTTCCACCACCACTACTTGGGACAGCACGAGTTCCGACTGAACCTGTTCCTAACCCTTCAGTATGCCCCGCACTGAACCCACCTCGAGGAATGCCACTGCCGCTACCCTCACTCATCCTAACGAAGAAGGATGGGCCGCCATGGGTCCCTGTTGCCCTGACATCAAACAACAACCTAACCATATTTTGATTAGCGGGTTGGGCTATGTGAGCACTTTCCATAGGCAAGGCATGGCTTAGGGTGTTTCTGAAGTTACTGTTGGCCGCTACTCTGGCGAAGAGATTCTCCGTTGCTGGTGCCTTTGCAAAAAGGTGTTGTGCTAGCGATCTTCCAGCACCAAAGATACCAGGTGCTGTTAATAAGGCTCCACCAACCATTGCGGATGTGGATCCTGTTACGTAACCATAACCACCGATTCCAAGACCAGCCCCTGCTGAATAAAGAGGTTTTAGGGGGGCGCATCCACCCAGCAATATGGATAGTCCAAGGTCCCGCTGGGCTTGCGGTGTCGACACATTGAAATCATTGGAAGCCAAACCAAACAAGCCGCCACTCAGGGCCCCCGATACAACTGCCGCAGTCCCTGATAATGGTAATGTAGAGACGGCTAGACCAGTTGCAGCGACATACGCTGCTGCTTGAGCTGGTTTTGCTTTGGCATAGTCGATAGCATGTAGGGTGGTCTCATAAGTTTGAGAGGAGAACATAGCAGCAGTATTGAGGGATTGCCTGAGAGCAATACGATCCTCGTAGGTTTGACGAGCATCAATTAATTCTGCTGCTGCACTGCGACGAGCAAAGAATCCTTGGTCTTTTACAGCCTCATAGTTGGTTTCTGCTCTCTCTAACCGCACCTTGTTTCTGAAGGTAGTGGGTGAAGAAGAGCGAGTTTTCGCACTTGCATAGGTGACGAAGTTCTGAGCTTCAGCAATTCCCTGGGTAGTTTGATCTAAATGACTAAACGTGAGGCTATGATCAATATTCTCTCTTGTACGCGTTCTTCCTCTTCTTGGGTTAGGATCAGGGTCTCTACCTGAATCGCCCCTCTGTGAGGCCCTAGAGGGCCTTGCTGAAGATGTTTGTCTATCGCGTGCCTCTAAGTTTTCACGAAGCACATCTTCAAGACGATCACTTAAGGATTGTTGATCGGCCCTGGAGTATGCAGGAGGAAGAGGCGATGTGAGTTTCTTCCAATTCTCACCAAGGCTTATTACATTATTGTAGGCAGAAAAGCCCTCCGTCAGGTATTCCAGACCCCTTCCCAGAACATCATAGCTGCTATCATCCTGGTGAACTTCTTGAACATCTTCGTGTTCATGATATTGAGCATGAATACCGGCGTCTACCTTGATCTTGCCTTTTGTATGGAGCTTATCAACCTCAATTGGAGCCCCTAAAGCTGAGAAGGTCATAGCTTGGGTTCCACTGTGGTATCCATGCTTTTCTTCTCCCCCAAAGCCAAAATTCAGACAGCTCATGAGCGTTGTGAAAGCTAATCCCTGACCTCCTGGGATCATGGCGAGAACGATTGGCATAAAGCTGACGCCATAATGGCTGTGACCGGACGCCATGGAATATCCATTCTCATAAGAAGGGGCAGTGACGAACATTTCCCCTATGGAGACGCGGTTGCCAGTGGGACGAGCTATCAGAGGAAACCCTGAGGATGACTCAACAGCCTCTAGATAAGGGATGTCTACCGCCCGACCATCAATCCAGACGCGATGTGTTCTGCGGGTAAAATCTTGAGTACCTCCTATTGGCAAGGTGTTTAACCCAACTCCGTACCCTCTATAGTCATCAATCCGCAGATCGGGTTTTCCCAATATATTCACAAAACTGTGTTGGCTGCCTCTATCAAACGAACTTTGTCGTGACCAGCTTTCGCTATGACCAAAAGAGAGGGTGCAAGGATTTGTTGTATCGGTGGTACTATTTGACCATCCTTCCATGGTTTTTTCATAAAGGGGAGCCTTGACATCAAACAACAGAACTTTTCCTGTCGGGGAGTCCATGGTCATGCCGGCCAATGTCCCAGTTATTTTAGAAACATCGTTAAAGTGAGTCCTACCTAAGCTGAAGAAAGGTGCCACTTCTGTCATCTCGTACTGGCGCATATACTGTTCGCTCGTCGTTGAGGCGAAGTTGGTAAACTTTCCAGCAATCTGCAAAGCGGCCAGGTAAGGATTTCCACTTTTTAGGGCGTTGATAAAACTCATGGCTTCATTGGCATAACCGGCAGCTTGATTAAACCCTTTGAGCATTTGTAAGGGGTTGGAATTAAACTGAGGCAAGGAGAACCTTGTGGGCTGGAAAGAGCTCATATTATCAACCGAACTGGTGGTTGTTTGCTCCATGGTCTGTTGAATAGCTTTATAAAGCTGATTCCTTGCCAAGGTTGACGCTTTGGCAGAGAAGTGAATAGGACCTTCCCAGGTTGTGGTGCCTACTTGGTCTGCACGATTCTTTCTCTCGATATAATGCCCCACATCAAACAGAACGCGCGTTGCATAATGCGCGTTCATCGTTTGGCTATGATGCGCAGATCCACCGCTAGAGAACATATCAGCGCCATCTTTTTGTAAATTTACGATGCTATACGCTGAGGACTGATTCATGGCGGTTCGACGAATGACTTCTTGAGCCTCTTCAAGGTAATAATCTCGGATCCGACGATCATAGCCTATTTCCTCTAGCCTAAAACAGTTAGCAACCTCAGCGGTGGCGCTGATACTGCCCCCAACCCCTCGAACATTGGACCATCCCTCGTAGAAATTGTTGCTATAGCCTCTCCCCCATGTTTGGTGGTGTTGACTGAAACGATCCGATAAAGTCACCGTTGTTTGTTGAATGGTTCCATCAGGGGCAATCCTCATAACCAGACCATTGGGAACATTCAAGGTCGAGGCTTGGGAGATAATCGATTTCCCTCTGGAAACTTGAAACAACAGGGTTGGCAATTCTGTTCCATCAGCCCGGGTCTGTCTTCCTGCTAATAGGTTCCAGATGTTCCCCTCAGCCCTTTGTTGTTGTAGCGTGCTGGTTGTTTGGTAGGTATAGTCTCCCCCGCAGCCAGAACGGTTCACATGGGTCATGTTCGTCAAAACATCAGCGTGTTCAAGAATGTCCCCCCGTTCACTGATGACCCGCGCTCTTCCCCCTGTGGCATGGATATTACGGAGATTCATATCAAACAGAGATTGCAAGCGGATGGCCTCGGAAAGACCGGCTTGGAGATCAGCCTTGTCGAGATCCAAGGTGGAATGACTGAGGATTGTTAGGGATCCATCACTATGATGTACAATACGTTTTTGGGTTTGTTCGTCGACATGGTAACTACCATCAGCCGCATAATAGGCTTTCTGCCCCTTCGTCCCCTGACCTTTATAGGTACCAACATCAAAATACTGATAGGGTCTACCTCCCTCTTGAGTTGTTCCCCGTGAGTAGAATTGAGCAGGATGATGGGAGCCTTCAAGTGTGCTGGTATCGCAGACACCGGCAATAGAAACAGCCATTTGGGGGGCTGAGAAGATGCCGCCGCCAAAGGACCCATTACCGGAAGAGCGGATGGATAAAATGCCAGAGCGCGTTCTAGCTCCTTGAGCATAGAAGTCGCCGCCCATGGCTTCAAGGCTCAACAATTGATCAGCCGTATCAAGGGTGATTCCTTGCATCGCGAGATCACCATGGGTAGAACCCAAGAACAGTCCACCGGTTGCTGTTTGATCTGCCTTAATGGCTAAAGATCGGGCTTTGAGACTCACTTGGCGATCCGTGGTGTGAGATTCATCAATTACCACGTCTTGCTCTTCTGCGGTCACGTGGATGGTTTTTGTTTGAACCCTTGTTTTGCCAAACGCCAAGTCAACCACATCCCGAAACGCAGGAGCCTTCAGAGAGAGGGTTCCTGACCCATCCATAGACCCGAGATAATGACCCCCTCGCATGTTGGCTTCGAAAAAACCATTAATGGTCATTTGACTTTGATTGACGAACCACGATTCCACGTGCGCCCAGGAAGGACCTGACAGAATAAGCGGTTTTTGAACAAGAAACGTTGAGACAGAGGCTTGGAGAGAACCAATCTCTTGCGGACCTGCGTTGGATCCTGGCGTTTGCAAGACGCTCAGAGAGGTAGCGTCTACAGAAATGGCTTGTGCTTTGAGTTGATCCAGGAATCTCACGGATCCTGCCACTTTGGCGATCAACGATGTGTTGAGATTTCCGGAGAGGTCAAGGCTGTTGGCAAAGACCAGGGTGAGGGGACTCTTGAGAAAGAGATCCATGGTCAAACCACCCGTGACGTGCGCCTCGACACGTCGAGAGGCTTCAATACGCCCCCTCAGGCTGGCACTTTGGGCCACCACTTTGACGGACCCTGGACCCACAGTTCCACCCCTGGTGATACCATCATGCCCCACATGACTGGCCTTCAAGAGAATATCGTTACCTGATGTATAAATATCGCCCGCTTGAAAGATGGTCCCTTTGGAAGAGGAAAACAAAATACCATAGCCGGCGTCACCCTGTTCATCAGAAATAACGTATTTTTGTTCTTTGGCTAGTTCCTTGCTTTTCTTTTGGTAGAGGAGTGTTTGCTCTTCATCCAAACCGCTTAAGTCCCCAAAGTAGGCATCGAAAGGAAAGGGGAAGTTATGAACGCGTAGGCGCGCTCTGTTATCCAGGTCATCGGCGCTTTTAAACTCTATATATCGAAGAGCTTCAAAAAGGGTGGAAGGGTTGGGGGCTTCAATGCTGTGGCGGGCGTTTCCGATGAACCGATTGCCCCTAAAGTGAAACCGGGGCCCAAAGGTCATCCCGGAAGCGAGAACACGCATGGCCCCTGCACTATAGACTTTTCCGTTATGCAGATAGGACGTTCCCTCGACTCTATGAGAATTGAGGGAAAATGTCCGAGAAGTCTCTGTGTGTTCGAAGAGGCCTCCAGACATGATGCTTTCCACAAGATCACCTCTGGTGCGAATAAAGCCTCTGTTCTTGAGGGTTCCTTCCAAGAAAACAGTGTCACGACCACAGATATCTCCTTGCAAACCGTTCTCGATGTGAGCCCTGATTTGTATTTGATGGAGAAGATAAGACGAATTGTTTCGAAACTCACCGGCAAAAATAGAGAGCGTTCCGTTCCCTTTGAGTCCTTTTGTTTGGACACGCCCTCTGGCTTCTAAAGGCACTTGTGCGCCCATGGAATTTTGTATGGTTAGGGTGATTGGTTCTGGATCATCCTCTCCTCTTGGGCCTGCCTCGCCTTTTGCCCATAAAACGACGGGACTATGAACCTTCATGTCTTTTAAGAACTTGATAGAAGAGGCATGGAGGGTTAAGGGGTTGACCAGTCGTTCCGCATCTAACGAGATACGGCCTACGCTGGTTACAAAAAGAGGCGGCAAGGGATGTTCTTGACTGACAAGCGTCAGGGCGTATCCCTCCAAGATCTGAAGAGCCAACCCGTGTGTTGTTTTTTCTAAACAGGCTACTTTGCTTCTATCACTCGACTTAAAAAGGATGAAGAGGCTGTCGAGTTTTTCAAGATCGGGACTTAAACTTAAGCGAAGGGTCTGATCCGGTACATCCAAGAGCTGAGAATAGGCAGTGGCTGTTTTATAAGCCGGAGCGTCAGCTTTTTTCTTGAAACGGGGAATCTTAATGGTCATAGCCTCGGCTTTTTCAAGACTCACCAAGTCGGCAGCAATGACCAAGGGTTGTTGGAGAAAGATCAGGTAACAGAGGGTATAAGCTATCCAACGCTGGAATAAAGATCGTTCCTGGGATTTGATAGGGGTCATGGTCTTCTCCTAGTCTTTAGGCCTATAGGTTCGGCAATGGTCACGATAAGCTTGGTCGAGCTGTTCGGCCCGTTCCCTTTGAAAGGTTTGTTTGAACGGGCAATAGGGAGATGCCATCTCGAACGTTTCAAAGCAATGTCCTTTGAGGAGTTCAACAGAAAACTCGTCGGTATGGCCGCCCTCGAAATCGCTCATGGCTCTTTTCATATCGGCTTCGCCAATTTTGACGTTGGTCAGTGTTAATCGATTCAACGGCAAAGCATTCAACAGGCTACATTCCTGAGACGTGGGTGTGAAAATGGGTTCGTCTCGTCCCCCAATTTCCAAAACCCTCAGTTTCCTTGGAAGGGGAAATGTTGGGTATGATCTCGTGATAACCTTACAAAACTTTTCAAAAAATGCTTCAAACGCGGCCTTTGCTGAAGCGTCTTCACCGGACGCAGAAGAAGAAAACAAACTTTGATTTGAGTCATCTGATAACAAGGGGTGAGCCAGCTCTAAGGTCATCAAATGGGAATAGAACATATCCTGAGACTTGTACAAAGTCTGCAAGAGTTGTTTTGGGGTCAAAGATTCCGTGCTTTTAACTTTTGTGATCTTCAATTGATAAAAAGGAGGGGTTGGGGAAACAACATAGGTTTGAGACACAGGATACCACTGAGCCGAAGCTCTTTGTTGAAGGAGGCCTGTTCTCAGAGCACTGGAAGATCCCACAAGTTGAGCATCCACAACCAACCCAACTTTTTGGGTGAACCTTAAAACCACCCGATCTTGGTCACCAGATGTCTCTCTTTTCTTTAACGTCACTTCTTTCGTTTGGGTTAAAAAGAATTCCGGTTTGCCACGGGCTGTTTCCACATACAGATAGGGGACCTGAAGGGTGTCTGCTTTCAGGATTTTATAGAGTCCAGACGAGAAGGTGACAGGCTTTTTGGAGGCTTTAAAAGGTTTTAAAAATTTAGCCTTCACGCCAACCAGCGGTTCACGATGGGTTCCGTCCATCATAAAGGGGGTGAGTTTTTCAGCTTGTGCGAGGGCCGGAATTTGAGGAATGACAGGGAGCTTGACCTCATTTTCTGTAACCCACTCTTCTTCGATACGCATGGCTCCGTTCTCAACCCAGTAATCGGTGAGGCGGATCAATCGTCTACTAAGAAATTGATAGGGAATGTCTTCTAGAAGATGAGATTGAGGGGGGATTTTTGATGCCGGAGGGTACGTCAATTCTATAAACACACTGATATTCGGCTCCGGTAAGTTATCTTCGTGAAATACCCTAAAAGTGCTGGGTGCATAAGATCTGGAAAGAGAAGGAACCTCTTGATAATCATCCAGCACCACGGTCCCTTTGTTATAGGCAAACTGAATGGCAAAAAGAGGATGGCAGGGAGTTTCTCTGTACCATTGAATCAAAGGGGCCAGATTATAGTCGCTCTCCATAAAGGGCTTAGGATGATCGTCTCGCACTTTCAGAGCAAAGGTTCTTTGAATTTCACCCTCATCATCTTTGACAAAAGACCCCTCGAGGGTCTCCTCTATTTTGGATTTTTTATTAAACACTCTGGCCTTCAGCTTTTCTGCATCTGCCGTGTCTACTTTCAGATTGAGAAGAGTATAGGTCTTTTTGAATTTAACGAGATCATCCTCCTCATCTTCTGAATCATCCCCCTCAACCGTGGGTCTTGTCTGCGACGTCGGTTGATCGTCAAAATCTGAGTCATCATCAGAGGCCATGCTGATGTGGATCGATCCATTGAGGGAAAACAGCATCAGCAAAACAGGAAAAGGGTTTTGGATAAACGATTTCAATAATAGAATTTTAGAACTCATCATAAAGATAACCCCTCTGGATGTTTGCTGCAGAAGTTTGGTAACCATTTTTCCTTGTATCACCCGTCAAAATAGCCGAGACAGCTTCGAGGGATGCTAACAACTCGTCTTCGTTTTGATATTTGCTGATGAGCAAAGGTCCTGAATGCAAGATGATGGAATTCCGATAAAAGGAAGTGGGAAACACAGACACTTTTCCTAAATTCACCTTGCGATTAGACTTTAAGATCATACTGCCATCAACCTCTCTCGAAACAATCAAGCCATTCTGTAGTGTCACCTTGAGGGGTTTATGCTGAATGCTCGATTCCGGAGAGTCTTTGAGACAAATTTTTGTTATGTAAGTTTGAAGGCACGACTCACTGTAACAAATCAAGGGTATGGTTTTGGCAAGTGTGGTTGAAAGGGGATCCATGATGTCTTCAAAGGTAACCTTCAGTCGATTGGCTAAGTCTTTGGTAAACGTTTGGGCAAAGGCTTGAACGTGTGCAGCGGGTGTATCTTGTAATACCAACTTGAGCGTGGGAAGGCAGTCATTTTTGTAAAGACCATAGATAGTTTGAATCAAGAATGACTCAGGAAGCCTCTGACCGGCCTTGATCAATACCCTGGTGGCAGTCAAAGGCTTTTGAACAAACAGTAAATGGGATTTGATCCTATCCGTCTCTGTGTCCCAACCGTTCGATCGTCGAATAGACAATAAGTCAAAATCACCCGCACCCCCAAGGCTTTCATGAAGAAAAGCTGCGACAGACGCGGCTTTCAGAAGAATAATTTCCTCTTCGGCAGTGGCGGGTTCTTCTCTAAAGCCATTCGGGCCCCCTGTGGCGAGGATATAGCCAATGGCTGACTTTTTATACTCCAACCTTCTTTGATACGTCAGGCTTTCTGGATTATCAGTGGGTTCATGTGCCGATAAGTAGTGAAGATACCACGTTAAATCTCGGGATCGGCTTCGATGGTAATCGTCCCAATCAATATGAAAGGCGTGCGTGGGGTTATCAATCCCCCAAAAAAAGATTAAACAGAGAAGGTTTAGCCAAGAAAAACGCCAAAAATAAGACGCTAGAGAAGACATAGATGACCTCGCACACAACCTTTTCAAATGGTTTCTACGCGTAGAGGACTTTCATCAACAAACGCCATCAAAAAGTCATCTGTTACATTAATCTCTTAGCACATTTTGTTCGAGCCCCATACTTTTAAAAATCACTTAACATTGTCCTAACTCTGCCACCACAGTTTTCACATGGGCTTAGCGATCTCTTGTGTTTTTTCATTCAACATCTGCCGAAATTCCTTGGATCCCTTAAACATTGGATTGTTTCGAGCTTGCAACATCAAGGTTCTCCCCGTTTGAGTATCCACCTGTTCTTTTGCATCCAGCGGCTGGGACCAAAAACTTCCAAACCCTAACAGACGAACTTCATCCCCTTCCTTAAGGGCATTCATGATCCAGTCTAACATCCCTTGAATGGTTTTGGCTGCCTGATCTTCTGAAAGACCAAACTGTGTCGACAAGTGGCTGACCAAATGATCTTGGCTGCGGATCATGATTTGGCTTCCATCTGGGATATGCATCTATAAGCTGAGGGAAACATGCTTTGAGAGCTCATGTAGGCAGATCTTCCTCTCCCAGAGACATTAAACCAAAGGGGCTATACACCTCGATGACTCCTTTCTCGCTGAGGACATCAACCAGTGTTCTCACTTGCTTCAAAAGGGCTTTGTTGGCCTGGGATTGACGCTGCAAAATGTCTTGTACGTTGGTTATGCCTAAATCCCCGGCTCCTAAACCATCCTGTAAGGTGATGTTCCCATATTTGTAGGAATGAAACGCCGCGATGGGGAAAACAATCGAATGGTTTGACCTGTATTTTCGAATCACAGAGGGCAAGTTAGCGGCGACCATGTCCACAAGACCTTCTTTGATCGCCTTTAAGGTTAAATATTCTTTTTTAAACTCTTCCTGCTTCTTGGCTTCTTCAGCGGAAATACCCCCCTTTTCAGCCCGATAAATCTCCAGATACGCCCAAACATATTTCCTATAAAGCTGTTGCACGGCACTGGAGAGCTCAATTCCGGCCATACCAGCAAAGACTTTCTCTAAAACCCCGGCCGTATCATCCACCAACATGTTTTTGGATTCAAACCACTCTTGGGCTGACCGTATTTTCCCTGGTAGGCAAGGAGCATTTTCTGGAGGGGTGGCATCCGCATAAAACTCAGCCAAACAATCATGAGTCTTGGCATAGTAATATGCCACGATGAAATCATGACAAGAACTCAGCCAGGTTCTTTTGGTGAGCAGCTCGTGCCGCCGTTCATCAGCTTCAGTCTTCCCTTCTTTCGCAACACTGCCGTACCCAAACCCATGAATTTCGTGGATTGTCGAGGGATCAATGAGCGCCCTTTCCATCTCATGAAGCATAGATTTAAAAGATTGCTTCCGGACATCGCTTAAGGGATAGACCTTGGATTCCTTCCATATTGATCGAACAAACTGTCCAGGGGTTTTTAAAGCTTCAAAAGCTGGTTTTCCATAAGGTGTCAGCTTTTCATAAACGAACACAGGATCAATTCCGAGTGTTTCGATCCCCTGCAGAGTTTGAACGGCTAAGCCCTTAACCAATGATTCCTTGGGTTTAGGGGGTGATGGAGGTTCTGGGGACGTATTAGCATAAACCTTCAAACGACCAGAGATAATCTCCTCGATAGGATGGCTTGGTTGTAAGAAAGAAAACGTCTGATAGGCATATTGTCGATAGGCATTGGCTGCCTCCACCATCTCGGTTGTAAAACCGCTTCTTTTCAGAAGGTGCTCAAGATCATCATCCCTCGCCCCTATATTCATCCCCAAAGCCTCAAACAAAGAAAGGCTTAAGAGAATTGCGTTATGACGTCTCGTTGTTTTGGTGAGGGAGGTGAGATCACGGAGGTTATAATCCTGTACAAAAGACTCAACCAATCTTTCCCTAAAACCAGGCTCAAGCTTTAATATATCGAGTTCAGCTGTTTTTTTGCGTCCCAGGTTCAAGGCCGCTTGAATCAATACTTTTTCTTCTTCTTTGGTGGCACATCTCTGTTCATCAATAGCAACCACTTGACCACTGATAAGGCGCGTCATGTCCGTGTACGCTTTGTCTAATAACCTTGCTGGATTAACGGATTGTATTGGGGACAAGGTAGACCCAACCACTTGTGCATCGGCTAAGGTTAAGGTATAGCCAAAGGAGTTCAGAAATCCGGCAAGCCTTATGGCTGAATTAGGCTGATGGATCCAATCCTTCAGAAGAAGATTGTTTTTAAAACCCTGATTTGTTAAGGCCTCAAGGTGTTTTTGGAAGCCTGCTTTAGCTCCTTGGTCTCGGATATCAAACCCAAAAAAATCTTGTTGAAACTTTTGGCTGGCAACAGCAGCAGCATAGGTTGCAATCACCCTCTCCGGATCTTTAATCCCTCTGCTTTTTAAATCCTCTTCTATGGCTTTTAGGTCTACCGGTTTGATCACATGATAGGAGTTAACATGTTTAATAGGGTCAACTCTTGAAACGCTTGAAGCGACATTCGCGAAGGCTGCGGTTGGAAAGGAAGACCCCATCGAGTCAGGCCGTCTTAAGGAATCCAGAGTTATGCCAGATTGAAAAATAGCAGAAAAATGAGCATGCGTTTCGGCCCTGTGTTGTTCGGCAATTCTAATCTGTTCTGCAAATGAAAAGGAAAACGATGAAGACGAGCTAGAAAACGCTCTTTCCCGTTCTTGTTCAAAATTGAAGGGTTCCCACCGCGACGATGCTAAAGCTGTGTGATCCGTTAGAAGAACGCCGCTGTTGATGCCTAAAAGAAGGGATAAGATCTTGGATGCTTTCATAACAAAACCCCCTATTTATAATATAAAATTCCGCGTATTTCATGGGTCCAAAAGCTACCAACGATAGGCTCTTTGTTCTTAAAGACTTATCCCAAAGAGTCTACCTGGAATCTATTATCCATTCAAAGCTTCTTTCAGTTCCTTGCCCCCTTTAAATGTGGCTCGGTTACTGGCCTTTATCTGCATCGTCTCTCCTGTACTGGGATTTCTGCCTTCTCGGGCTGCAAGTTTTTGGATGGAAAAGGTACCAAACCCAATCAAACGAACGTCTTCTCCCGTTTTAAGGGCATCGCGAATCCAATTCATAACTTCATCAATGGCTTTTCCAGCCTTCTCTTGTGTAAGGTCAGCAGATTTTGCTACATGAGAGACCAATTCTTTTTTGCCAAGGGCCATAATCATTATCTTTTCTATACGTTGACCAATGTCTTCAAAATAAGAAAACTTTAGAAAAAGTCAACCCATTTACCAACGATAGGCCCCAAGATCATTGATCTACGATGTAACAAAACCTCATGGCTTAAGATCAGATTTGAGGTTTTTTGTTTGTTGGGTAGCTGTAATAAATCTCCAAGCCTGCAACCCCCCGTTAACTTTTTGTCAACGGGATAACCTTGGTCTGTGAAATTCTCTCCGTTGGTTTTTCAATGGTTAGGGACAAGATTCCCTTGGAAAAGGATGCCTTTGCTTTATCGGAATCTATCTCGAAAGGAAGGGAAACAGTCCGAGCAAAGCTGCCGTAAGAAATTTCCTTCATCCAACACGTTCCTTGTTGATCCTTATCTTCAGTTTCGCTTTTCTTTTCGCCTCTGATTGTTAGCTGGTTTTTAGACACCTCAATCTTAACGTCCTTTTCTTCCATGCCAGGCAGTTCGGCTTTGATACTAACCTCCTTGTCTGTTTCCGTCACATCCAAAGAAGGGAAGTTGTTCGTGGTTGAAAAGGACGGACATAAATCCCAGCCTGTAAAATAGCGATCAAACAGGTCGTTCATTTGCTGCTGTATATTAGCCATAGGGACCAAATCTGAACGGTCTCTAGGCTTAAAGGACAAAATATCTCTAAAAGTCATGGCCTTCTCCTAAGTTCTGTTAGAATGATAAATAGACACTTTTAACCTGCGTAACTAATCGTCAGCTGAGCCTCGACGTCTGTGACGCCTGGAACGGCCCAAGCTGCTTTTTTAGCCTCCTCAAGCTCTGCCCACGAACGAACTTTTCCTTTCAGAATAATTTTCGTCCCCTCGGTCTCTACAGCGATATGTTTAGCGTCCAAAACGGCATTGCGTTGAAACTCGCTGATAATTTGTTTTGAAACTCTTTCTGGATCAATTAAAAGAACCGAGGGCTTCAAAACGATAGCATTTAAAACGTTGCGCACGCCGTAAAGATAACGTACATCACTGTAGGCATTTTCCTTTTGGTATTGATATTCAACTTCACCTGTTAGCTTGATAACCCCTTTTTCTACAGTGACTTGTATTTTATTCACAGGAAGAGACATATCCCATTCAAGCGCGCGAATTGCAGCTGCTGCTATATCCGCATCACTACGTTGAAGAGATGCATCAAGCTCCACTTGCAGTTCTTCAATGACGGCTTTAACGCCATCGATACTTTTAACGGCCCTTTCAGCGAGACTTTTTTCGAAATAACTTCGAACCCGACCACTTAAGGTTACAATGCCGTTCTCTACAGAGATGTTGATATCCTGAGGCCTTAAACCAGGCTGAACATTGAATTTTTCGGAAATTTGATTTTTAAGAATGGTATCACTCATGAGAAGACTCCTTCGGAAAAAGAGGAGGAAATTATCCAAAAGGATAAAACCCTATTTCATAGCGTCATCTCATCAATAGTCCTTTTCAGGTCTTTTTGAAAGAGGAAAAAGGGAGGCTAATAACCCTACTTTGCGGGTTAAATTCTCCGAAACTTGCTTTTTAAGATTTAGCATTGTTTAAAACGATTTCCTTGCAGCTTGCTGCAAAGATCTTCCCTATAACCTGATTTCTTAATGAAGACCCCCAACCTTTTATGCAACAAAGTCAGGAATCTTCAATTATAGGAGCCATGAGTCAACAATCTATTCGACGTTTCCAACTTCTTTGGCTACGTCAATAGCACTCTGGTATTTTTTGTCTGAAAATTGATTCAAGACATACATCACATCATCAGGCGCCTTATTCGCTTTGGCTTGATCTATTAAAGCCTTCTTGTCTGCTGGGAAATGTATCCCTTTGATGTGATGCTCAACAGCACTGGGGCTGGCTTTTTGTGGGTTGCCCCGGCCGCCTTCGCTGGTTTTCTTTCCGCCTTCTGTGGTACCTGCCATAGTAGCCTCCTGTTATTTGTTCAGTTGACAATGAAAGGGATTCGCCACCCCCTTCTTAATCCTTAGCCAGTTCACAAACACATTCTGTGCCTAAGGATGAATCCTTAAAGGTTAGAATGTAATTTTTATTGATATCCATGTTGGAGGACATCCCTTTTGGTGTGATGGGGTTTGTCTTGCCTTTAACGCTAAACGTCTTCTTGCCTCCCATCTCTTCTGCTGTCACAACAACATCTTTCTCCGCTTTAGCAGGAACCGCGAGTTCCATCCAATGCACAGCCTCAGAAGAGGATCCTTCGGACTGAATTAAGACCGTTAACTCTTTAGCATTTTCGTTCTTGATATGAAGTTTACTGGAAAAAGCAGGTGAAACACCTGCTAGAAGCCCTAAGCCAAGGGCAACCGTTAAGATTTGAGTGAGTTTCATTTTACTCTCCTTATCTCTGGTCTCACAAATCCATATTTAGAAAATAACAGGGGCTATGTCAACGTCAAAACCCATTCATAAAAATAGGGTTTAGTCATCGTCAGTGAACAAAATACATTGCCGTAGTTTTTTTAATAAACCAGCTACGATCTGACCGTGTTCTGTCAACGTGTCATTATATTTAAACTCTGTTTGAAAAAGAAAATTCTCGCAGAATGACTCATAGATTGCCAGATTTTGTATTGTTTCATCCAAATACAGCTTACGCCTTTTGCAATGAAGAGAGATAGATACCCTTGCGTTTTGATGGATGAGGACGCTTTGTAAGGCTTCAATCTCTAAAGGAGCTAAGAACACCCTCATTTGGTTGATTCACGTCTAAAAGACAAGGTTACGTCAATCACCGGATACAGCCAGAAAGGAAGGTTTGTAATCAATTTTCATTCAACGACTTGAATTTTCTGGTAAACAAATTGAGGAGCCTGACTTAGATCTATGGGTTCGGCCTCATTCTGGTCTTTCCCACTTGCCCGTCTTCCCGCTCCCTTAAGTTCTTCGCGGCTCGACACAAGGATTGTGATAATGGGTTCTTTCCCGCTTTGTGTATAAGTTTTTCGGAGGTCTTGCAAAAACCCATCGGGTCTTTTCAATTCAATCCAAAATGAAGGGGAACAGAATTGGCACATATCAAAACGAGAATGAATATGAAGAATAATATGATCAACGTCTGCATTAGCCGGTAAACCTTCTAATTCAACCAAGTTTTCTGTCAAATAGGCAAGAAGGTGCTGCTCTGCATCGGCACACCCTTTTAAAGCTTGGTTGATATCATCAATATGCTTTTTAAGGTTAGTTAACTCCGATAAATGCTTTTGGATTATTTCGAGTTCTTGAGTAACGGCCCCTAATGCTTCCCGACGATCAAACTCATAAGCACCTAACTGTTTAATCGTTGTTCCAATCTTCTCTAGCTCTTGATCCAGTTGGGCCTTTGTAGGAACAGCATCTGCGTTTCTTTGATTAAAGCTAAGACCCTTGTGTCTGGCAAGAATCTGTCTGAGTTCCTTGTAATCTGTTCGTATCTTTTGGTCCGCAGCAATACATTTCAGACGTTCATCAAGGTCTTTTAGCACAGAGGGAGATAAAAAAACTCTTTCCCCCGTATTTAACAGCCCTACGGCTTTAACCCTACTGGTTATAGACCTAACAAGGTCATCTTGGTCTGTTGGAGGGAGAAATCGAAAAGAAGAAGATGTCTCGGCTATCTCCACCGTCTTTGAGCCACTCACAAAGATACAGCCTTTCGGAAAGTCATATGTCAACGCCTTCCCTTTTCCATCCTCCCTATAGAGAATGGTTATAGAAGACAGCGCAATATTTCTTGTCGCATCTTTAGACTGAAGTTTGCTCGTCGCCTCCTTTTCGAAAAGAGCCATTCTGTGATGTATGGTATCTAGATCAACACCCAAGGTATTGCGAAAGGATTCCTTCCACCGAACCCCATATTCTTCCCCAGCGGCAGAACCCAAAGCAACATTCAGCGACCAAGATAAAAAGATAACCAAAAAAGTGACAAACGGCCGTTTAGAACCGAATCTTGAAGAGAATTTTTTTTTAACCATAAAACCGACTTTCATAGAATCATTCGTTCTTCTCTGTTTTTAATAAATTCCGTCTTCGTCAGAGCCATAAAGTTCTTCAGCTGCTCCAAAATGCCCATGATGAGCAGCCAATTTTTTCCACTCTATACTTTGACTAGCATCTTTCTTCTCGTAAAACTTCGCTAACTCATACATCGCATTCGAATTTTTATGTTCCGCAGACCATAAGTACAAGCCAATGCCTGTTTCCAAATCTTTTTTTAAAACACTCCCATTCAAATAATAACTCGCAACACAATTGACGCAACTTAGGTCACCTTTCTTAGCTTCTGCAATCGTTTCAAGATGTTGAGTTAAAGTTCTTTTTGGGTGGGTTAAGTCTTTTTCCATTTCCAAAGACGCTGGGTCTATAGCTTTAAAAGATTTCACAGTCTCGTGATTCACTGTTTTATGGTCAGCACCATCAGCAACAACATCGACACTACTCTGGGCACCAACAGTTAAAGCGGTTACTATCATGGGTAAAGTGAGAAAAAACCCTTTTTTTGAATTTAGGAACATTTTTCATCCTCCTTCTTGGTTTGTTTTTTGAAAAATAACACAGTTTCCTTATCCCCTACATGATCTTTATGAAACGATTACTCAAAAGAGGCTCCTTCAACCACCGTTATGCTTGCCTTCTTCCAAGAATTTTCTTAGAATGATAAGAATAACCCACATCTGAAACAGTAAACTCAACCTTTAAGCATGAAAGGCTTGAGGGAAATATTATATTTTTCTGAGTACTCAACCAACAGAGAGCGAGGTTCTTAACATAACACCATCAATAACTAGAGAGTAACGCGTATGGCTAATTTTCCCCATGATTTTGATCATGATACCCCCTTCAATTTTAATCAATCCTGTCCTTGTGGCATTGTATCCCCCCTCAGTCCCTTGGCCTGCTTTTTGCACACGAGCAGCCCCCATGAACAATCCTCCAGAAACCTGTGGATTGTCCTGGTGACAACGTTCCTGGTGTATTTAGGATGGTCCCTTTTCCTTTAAAACTTTTTGGATTGGGGTGTTGTTTTGGAGGATCGATTGGTTCTATGATTTCAATCAGTGAGGCCCCCAGCTTACCCAAACACCTACAACTTGGAAGATCTGCATGGAAGAAAACGCTTATGTCTTGCCTCAATCTCTCACTTCTTCCAACGAGACAGAAACAGGGTTTGGGAAGTCTCAGTTAACGGTACGATTGGCTCCGGACATGGACGAATCCTTTCTGCAAAGGCTCAACAAGGTCTGCTCGTCTTTCCTGACAGAAAACCCGTCTTCGCGGTCAATACGGTCGCTAGAATAGAATTCATTTTTGGTAATACGATTTGTCAGAAGTGTCTTATGATGCATCCATGAAGAACTCAACAAATAGCCTCGGTCGTGCCTAAAACCAAACGTCAAAAAGTCGTCAAAACAAAAAAGTCTGTATTTACCAAAAAGAAGCAACTGGCTTTGGTCGCAGGGTGTCAAGCCAGTTCTCTTACCGTGGAGGCGTACGCCAAGGCGAATAAGATTGCAGCCTCTACGTTGTACCGTTGGGCTGAGGTGGCTGGCGTTTCTTTGAAGTCCGGAAAAAAGAAGGACCAAAAGAGGGTGGCAGACACTAAACACCCTACAAAGCCAGAACCGTTAGAAGCTCCGGAACAGAAAAGCAAACCTGATGAACCCCAGCAGCTTCCTAAACTTGAAGTGAACTATATCGTTCAGGAGTTCTTAGCGATTCTTAAGGACATGGCTACAGGCCTTATCCGTCGGATTACGGGGAAGAACCATTAAGGGGAGGAGAGTTCAAGGGATCGGGTATTTTAACAATCCCACAGCGACGAGCCCTTATACAACCATCCCATAAGGACGACTGGAATCCAGATACCCCTCCTCCTGCCCCCCCCAGTGTCTAAAATCAGACCGGGATGGAGGAAGTATCCTCTTGGTGCGTATTCCGGCTCAATTCGAATGGTGATTCTGGTCTAATCCGAACGGCAATTCCGGCTCAAATCGAACAGTGATTCTGGTTTAAATCGAATAACGATTCCAAGACGAAGCGATGGCCTTTGACCTCCTGTATCAAGGAGACCTTTGGTTATAAAACGCGTTTTATGAACGCTGTATCCTTTTTTTGTTCAACAAAACATGAAAGGAACAGCCCATGTCACGGAGTCACATATCAATGAGAAAGATCAGAGAAATCTTACGTTTACGGTACAGCTGTGGATGTAGTTACCAGGAGATAGCCAAGAGCATTGGCATTAGCGCGAGTACGGCGGTTGAAGGCGTCAAGAGGGCAAAAGCAGTTAACTTAAGCTGGCCTGTGCCCGACAATCTAGGCGACGAAGAGTTGGAGATCAAGCTGTATCCGCCTGCTCAAAAAATCAATAAAGAACAACGGGGAGAGATTGATTGCATTTATATTCATAAAGAACTCAAGTGCAAGCATGTTACGTTACAATTATTATGGAGTGAGTATAAAGAAAAGTACCCCCAAGGGATTAGCTACAGCCAGTTCTGCGACGTTTACCGAGGATGGCGTAATTCAACACTTGATGTCTGGATGCACCAGACCCACAAAGCAGGAGAGAGACTTTTTGTGGATTATGCCGGTCAAACGATGTCCGTTGTAACGGATACGTCGACAGGGGAAGTCGGTGAAGCACAGATTTTTGTAGCTGCGCTTGGTGCGTCCAGTTTTACCTACGTGGAGGCCACATGGACCCAAACGCTTGCAGACTGGATCAAGTCTCACGTGAATGCGTTTGAATATTATGGTGGCTGTCCAGAGATTGTTGTGCCAGACAATTTAAAGAGTGGGGTCCATAAGGCGCATCTTTACGAACCTGATATCAACCCAACCTATCAAGATATGGCCTCTTATTACGGCGTCGCAATTATTCCAACAAGGTCAAGAAGTCCGAAGGATAAAGCTAAAGTTGAGAATGCAGTCCAACAAGTCGAGAGACAAATTCTGGCCAAGCTTCGTAACCGTACCTTTTTTAGCTTGAGCGAGTTAAACCAAGCTATTCAGCCACTTTTGGATGTCTTAAACCGACGTCCTTTCCAAAAACTGCCAGGATCCCGTTTAAGCCACTTTCAAGACCTTGAGAAACAGGCATTAAAATCCCTTCCAACAACTCGGTATGAGTACGCCGAGTGGAAAAAAGTTAAAGCCGGCTTCAACTACCATATTGAGTTAGACAAGCATTTTTACAGTGTTCCCTATGCCTTGGCAAAGGAATCTCTCTATGTTCGCTATGGACCGACGATTGTTGAAATTTTTTGTCAGAATAAATGTGTCGCGACCCATGTCAGAAGTTATGGTGCCAACGGATATACGACAAATACTCTGCACATGCCAAAAGCTCATCAAGCACAGGTGGAATGGACACCCGAACGAATTGTTTCTTGGGCCAAGAAAACGGGGGAAGCAACGGCAAAATTGATAGAAGTCATCATGGCTTCACGCGCCCATCCTCAACAGGGGTTTCGCACGTGTCTTGGGATTTTAAGGCTCGGCAAGAGTTACGGTGAAGACCGTTTAGAGCTGGCTTGTAAAAGGGCTTTAGAGATAGGAGGCCACAGTTACAAAAATGTTGAATCTATTTTGAAGAACAAGATGGATCAACAGTCTTTATCCTCGTCCTCAGAAGTCAATAGCCTCTCTGATTCTCACGAATATATTCGTGGCCAAAAATACTTTAAATAATCTAAAAAAGGAGACCCTTTCATGTTACTGAATCCAATTGTTTACAACCTTCAAAAACTTCGTCTTCATTCTATGGCAAAAGCCTTTAAAGAACAGCTGGAGCAACCAACCATAACGCAGCTGAGCTTTGAAGAACGTCTTGGCTTGTTGGTTGATACAGAAGTCATCGCCCGGGAAAACAGGCAATTACAGGCACGCTTGCGCAGTGCCAAACTACAGCAGACGGCCTGCCTTGAAGATATTGACCATTCATGTCAGCGTAACCTAGACAAATCTTTGTTGGCCACACTTTCTCAATGCCAATGGGTTGCTTCTCATCATAATATTTTGATTGTTGGGCCGTGTGGCACGGGGAAAACATTCTTGGCTTGTGCTCTGGCCCACAAGGCTTGCCTTCAAGGTTATAAAGTTCATTACTGCCGCCTCAGTCGCTTGCTTAGCGAATTGCAGCTTGGAAAGGGGGATGGGAGTTATGGAAAAAGAATGAGTGAACTTGCTAA
Organism: Candidatus Finniella inopinata; assembly: GCF_004210305.1. Taxonomy (NCBI): domain Bacteria; kingdom Pseudomonadati; phylum Pseudomonadota; class Alphaproteobacteria; order Holosporales; family Candidatus Paracaedibacteraceae; genus Candidatus Finniella; species Candidatus Finniella inopinata. The sequence continues at coordinate 23,593 of NZ_SCFB01000012.1, forward strand.
AACGGAGGTTTTAATTTTAGATGATTTTGGATTGTCTATTCTGACAGATGAGCAACGCCGTGACTTATTGGAGGTTTTGGATGACCGACATGATAAACGCTCTACGATTGTCACCAGTCAGATTCCTGTCAAACTCTGGCACGAAACCATAGGAAATGAGACGTTAGCGGATGCTATCCTCGATAGGTTGGTTCATAATTCTTATAGGCTTGAAATTAAAGGGGAATCTATGAGAAAAGTGAGGAGTAAAGAAAAGGATCAGGAAAACACCAAACAAAAAAACATCGAGGGTCCTTTGCATGACACAACGGAAATCACAAACAATGAAGGGGTGAAAAAATGAGATAAAATCGGAGAGTTCGCTTCTCTTTGATTCGTATTCGAATTAAACCAGAATCCGCGTTCGGATAAAACCGGATTCACCGTTCGAATTAAACCGGAACGGCCATTCGGATAAAACCAGAATTGCCGTTCGAATTCGCCGGAATACGCAACCCAAGAACAGGGGATAGAGTATGAGGTTATTGCGGGCAGCAGAAGATGGAAAGCCTGCAGTGATGCGAATATCTTCTTAAAGGCCTTCGTCCAGGACCTATCGGATGAAGAGGTTGCCATTGCTCAGATTAAAGAAAACCAGCAGCTTCCCATTTGCGATTACTCAAAAGGAATGTACTACTCAAAGCTCATCAAGGGGAAAACACTGACCATAGCAAAACTATCAGAAAGTGTTGGCTACTCAAAAGCCAAAATCGAAAACTTTCTTTCCTTTGAGCGTGTCCCCCCTATCCTTTGGGAAACAGTTGGAAATCTGTCCAGAGTCTCTTCCAGAACGGCTTGGACGATTAACGGTTTGGTGAAGAAGGGGAAAAATTACCTCGACGCTTTGCTTGATCTTGCAGAAGACATTCGTAAAGGAATGGGAAGCAACCTTCTGGAAAAAAAAGTCATGGCAGCTGTCCATGGTTATCAGCAGGACCTCAATGCACAGGGAAAGATTCAGCTGCCCTCTGGACAAACCATCGCTATATGGACCAAGCAGGGCTTGCAGTTTTCTAAAGACTTTGCCTTCAACAAAGAAGACCTCAAAAAGGCGCTCATTGATTTCTTTGAAAAGAAATCCCCAAAAAAACATGAAGACTAGCAGTTTATGCAATTTAGAAATGTCTGGTTCTATGAGGGCTGGTTATCCACAAGTCCACAGCCTTCCCAGCAGCCATCAACAGCTAAGCTGGGCAGGGGCTTGTGGGCCCTGTGGGTAACCTTCGTAATGGGCACAAGTTCTTGAGGAACCTAAAATGAGTCGTCGCACACAGGATTAATAATAAACATGGAGGTTGACATGTTCTCCATTAACAATTTAAAAAATGTAGGTGGATGGAGTAAATTAGCTTACTCTACCCTTTTTCACTGCGTTTCAGTTCATTTTCGGAAAGTTTAGAAATTCTTAAATTATTAAGAGTCCTGCTTGTTATCCTAATTCTTCTATCCATTATCCTGGTGCCGTTCGCAGTGGCTCATGCTGTCCTACCGCAGGAGTGGTGTCTTTTTGCTGGTGATCATCTGACATGCTTATACAGAACTGTTCTCTGCCTAGTGGGCGGTATTTTTATGTTGTCTGTGGTTTTTAATTCTTTAAAAAAAAGAGAAAGTGGACCTTCCGTCTCACTCACTGACAATGAACCTGAAAGTGTGGCCGTGATTAGATAGACGGCCTTTAACCTTTTGAAACAAAGGCAGCAAAAAAGACAGTCAATCAAACTGCCTATATGGGATAAAAAAAGCTTTACGAAATCTTTTCTAAAATTTTTATAGAGAGGTTGTCCTGGAGAATTGCTGTTTAAGTGTTTTCATCGGTGGGAAAGTGCTTTATAAGCGTGATTAATAGCAGGTAGTACTGAACATAGGAGTAAAGCATGGGTATTCTTAGCAGTTTAAACCGCGAACAGAAAGAGGCGGTTGGTCTCCTTCAAATTGGCACTTTTCTCGAATATTTTGACCTCATGCTGTATGTGCATATGGCAGTTTTGCTTAATGAGCTCTTTTTCCCAAAGACTGACCCTCATACGGCTTCCCTTATAACGGCCTTTGCCTTTTGTTCTACCTATGTTTTAAGGCCGTTTGGAGCCTTAATTTTTGGGTGGATTGGTGACAATATTGGTCGCAAATCGACGGTTATAATAACCACCACCATGATGGCCATATCTTGTATGCTTATGGCAAATTTACCAACATATGCTCAAATAGGGATTAGTGCAGCTTTTTTGGTAACGCTCTGTCGCATTATTCAAGGGCTTTCATCAATGGGTGAAATCATAGGTGCCCAAATTTATATTACCGAAATTACAAAGCCTCCTTATGGGTATCCGGCCGTGGCTGCTGTAAGTGTTGCTTCTTCTGTTGGCGCGATGGCTGCTGTTGGTGTGGCAGCCCTGACGACCTCCTTTGGTTTTGGTTGGAGATGCGCATTTTGGATAGGAGCTTGTGTTGCTGTTGTTGGTTCTATTGCGAGAACACGCTTACGCGAAACGCCTGAATTTGTGGATATAAAGTTAAAATTAAAGATACTCGCCGAACAGTGCAAAAACAAAGGAAAGGCAGAAAAGTTATTACGAGAAGGATCAATTTTTTGGAAGGAAAAAATTTCAAACCGTACGTTGCTGGGTTATTTTTTTATTCAATGCGGCTGGTCCCTTACATTTTATTTAGTTTTTATATATTTTAGTCCAACACTGAAAAATGTTTATCAATATACACCAGAAAACGTTATATCCCACAATTTTGCTTTAACTCTAGTCCAGGTTATTCAAGCGTTCGTATGGTGTTATTTAAGCTTCTATGTGCATCCCTTGAAAATTCTAAAAACAAAAAGTGTTATTTTTTTGTTTTTAATGCTCTTGGTCCCCCTTTGTTTGTTTGTCAAGACTGGGGTATGGTTTGTATTTTTGCTGCAGTCTCTTATCTTGGTGTTTCACATTGGTACATTTCCTGCCGAATATGCCATCTACAATAAATTTCCTGTTTATAAGCGCTTTACCGCTTGCAGTTTTTTTTATGCCTTAGGGAGAGCCATAACCTATCCGATAGTATCATTTGGTACCGTTTATATGGCTGATTTTTTTGGTCACTGTGGAATTCTCTTGGTTACAGTTCCTCTAGCTCTAAGTTTCTTATGGGGTGTTCGCCATTTTGAAAAGCTAGAAGGGTTGCAACCTGATACGATATCTAATCCGTTAGATGATGCGGTAAGTAGTCACGCTGCCTGACGTTGTTTTTTTATGGAGCTTTAAAAGTGAAGGATAATAAACCCAGAGGTCTGAGCTGGGAAGCGCGTTTTATGGTGGTGATGGTTCTGATTATGGTCGTTCTCGTTTTGATCATATCACTTCCGAAGTGATACTTCTGTTGTTTTACAACGGTTATGCTATACTGAAGACCTTAAGAGGTACCATGAAACTATAATGATATTAGATTGGCAGGGGGCTCTCAATGCTTGATTTTATAGAAACAGCTGCTGCAATCAAAAGCTATTATACGGATCTCACTGATTTTTTAGAGGAAGATGATTTTTGGGTTTTAACAGCGGAACAACAGAAGCGTTTGGCTAAAGAAGACCAGGATAAAGAATGGTTTATGATTAACCCTTCTAAGCTAAAAGATAAAACCGCTTCTATTAGTGTTGTGGATAGTTATGAAAAAGACTCCTTATTAAGAGCTGTTCTTTTTATCATGAAGACAACGAATGCTTTACCAGAAGGCAGCTCTTTTAAAGAGAGATTGCTCTATACGAAGCGCGTTTTACCTCCCGTCATATTTACGGATAAAGGATTATAAAAATGTCAGATAAACCCCTGATCAGTTTCGACTATGCGATCAAATATCTCCTCAAGAGTAAGGGGGATTATGATATTGTCGAAGGCTTTATCTCGGCCCTTTTAGCAACAGAAGGTTATAAGCCTATCAAAATTAATGCTCTGCTGGAAAGTGAATCCAATAAAGAATCAGCCCATCTGAAAAAAAGTATTGCTGACCTTGTGGTCCAGGATGAAAACGACAATAAATATATTGTGGAGATTGAACGCTCGTTCACCCCTAACTTTATGCACAAAGCGTGCTTTAATACCTCAAGGCTTGTGGTTGACAGCATTTCTGGTAACCAAGACTATACGACCATCAAGAAAGTTTTCCATATCAGTTTGCTTTACTTTTCTACTCGAGAGATGAAAAAGCCTATTTATCACGGTAAGACGATTATCCATGAAATCGACACATCCCAACCTGTGACCATGCGAGTAGCCAACCAAGGCTTGGTGATGTTTGAGCATAAGGATATTTTCCCTGAATATTTCTTTATCTCGATTCCTTTGTTTGATGAGCTGGTTCATCAAGAAATTGATGAATGGCTTTACATGATGAAGCATTCTGACGTGAAGAGTGATTTTAAGTCGCCTTATATGAAGAAGGTTCAGGAACGATTAGCCGTTTTGAAGATGAGTGACGAAGAACGAGGGGAATATTATCAATATCTCAAAGAGGCCGTTCATTCCCAGGATGTCCTAACAGCGGCTGAAGAAAAAGGCGAGATAAGAGGCATTGAAAAAGGCAAGGAGGAAGCCAAGCTAGAGATTGCGAAGAATCTTTTAGCGTCTGGCATGGATACAAATACCGTTGCGTCCATCACCAAACTTACTAAAAAAGATGTTGAAGGATTGGAATCAGAGATGGGGTGAGCTTGTTCGGTGGTACTCCTGAACAAGTATTCATGCTGTTGTATTGGATGTCGAGTTTTTGTCCACTGCTGCTGATACGAGCGTATCCGATGACGGCCATGGTATAAAATTTCCTTAGAAGTTATTACATAGACACTATTACACATGAATTTACACACGTCAAGCTGGGGGGATAAAAAAGGGGTAAAA
>NZ_SCFB01000013.1 GCF_004210305.1 Candidatus Finniella inopinata
ATACCAATACACGTGAGGCGAGGAATGGTGGAGAGGTGAGGAGAGGAGAAGAGAAAGGGAGAGGAAGAAGCCGTGATTAGTGAAAAAAAGAGGAAATGCATGGTCGGCGAGGTGGAACGATGAGGAAAAGAAAGAAAGAAAGAAGACGAAGAAAGACAGACGGACACGATGAGAGGAGGGGAGCGGAACGGGGAAATAGAAGACGAAAAGGAAAGGAAATTCGAGAAACAGAGGAATGCACGACAAGCAAAACAAAAACAAAAACAAAAAAAAGCTCAGCTCATCATCAAAACTCAAGAAGAAAAAGCGTCGAAGTGAAGAATGGCAGTGGTAGTGAAGAGAAGGGGGAGGAAGATAAATAAATAAATAAAGAAATAGATGTGGACAATTGAGGGGGGGAAAGATAAATGAAGAAGAGAGAGGGAGAAAGGAGAGGAGAGGAAAGGCGAACGACAGTGTTGCATGCTGACAGAAAAGGAAGTAAGTTGCGAGGAAAAAGAAAATGAAAGAGAAAGGATGTTGAAAGTGAGAAAGAAAGAAAGAAAGAAAAGAGAAAGAAGGTATATCTCTGTCGAATCACGACTATGAACACGACTCGATCACACCATTAAATGTGTTCAAATATTATTATTATTATTATTATTATTATCATTGTGCGACTACTAACATTCACTCGTAAAAGTGAACAAATGAACGTCGGCTCCTTGAAAGTGTCGGGATTAAAGAAGATAGGATGGGTAAGTAAGAGATGAAAGAAAGAAAGAAAGAAAGAAAGAACGAATGAACGAGATAATAAAAAAAAAGAGGCGGCGAAGAGCGTTGGAGGATAGCGTTGAGAGAGAGAGAGATTCGATTCGATTCGATTCGAGGGATAGTACTGACTATGAGTTGGTTGAGTGAAATTGAGTGTAGTTATGATATGATACAGACAGGCAGTAGTACAGACTAGTCCCGCCGATAGATAGATAGATAGATAGATAGATAGATAGATAGATAGATAGGTATATTTGCACAACGAGTACCTGGACTGAAGCGCGATCAGTGGAGGAGATGATGCGGGCAGTTGCGGAGCTGCATTGCAGCAAGAAGACACGCAAGAAACACAAAAAAAATGACAAGTCAGGAGATTGCGGTTGCGTGGACAAAAAATGTGTCGTAGAAATCGTGAAGAAGGCAGTACCAATTGCGAGGCATGTAGGCATCTTGAATCTTGGTAGCCATAACGTCCAAATTAAATAAAGCAGCTGAAAGCAGAGATAGTAGAAGAACGTGCGATCAAATAGCCGTAAAACTCCGTGCGAAAAAGAAGAAAACTCCGAAGGATACTTGTTTTTTTATGTCCCGATTTCCAAAATGTGTCGTTCAGCTGAGACGAAATCTGTTTGTCGAAGCATATTTGTGGTGAATTTTGTTAGAATAAGCTAGGACATAAATATCCGCAATGGATTTGATCATTCTTGGACAGATCCACTCCGGGGAAAATTCC
>NZ_SCFB01000014.1 GCF_004210305.1 Candidatus Finniella inopinata
AGAATATCCTTATTCCGTTCGGTACCAAAGATGCGTCTGAAGGCGACATCGTTTTTGGGGTCTAAGAATTTGGTTAGGATAAGATTCGTCTATATTATGATTATGAATAGTACGTTCTATGCACCTTAACAATAACACATTTTTCTAACATTATTGAAAAAAGTTAGCTCAATCATTCAATAATCTATGTTGACGAAAGTTAGCACCCTGTTCGATGACAGTCGCCACATTCAACAAAAGTTGTTCAGACAAAGCCGGACCAATCAATTGCAAGCCAAGAGGAAGCCCTTCGTCATTAACGCCTGCCGGCACAGAAATAGCAGGTAGACCCGCCATATTAACCGTGACAGTATAAATATCATTCAAATACATAGTGATAGGGTCGGTTGGTCTTTCATCAACACCAAAAGCAGCACTGGGTGTTGTAGGAGTTAGAAGCACATCGACCTTTTGAAAAGCCTGATCAAAATCGGCAGCAATCAGTTGTCTAACCTTTTGGGCTTTTAAATAATAAGCGTCGAAATATCCAGCCGATAAGACGTATGTTCCCATCAAAACACGTCGACGCACCTCCTCACCAAAACACGCGCGACGTGTTTTTTCATAAAGGTCGTCCAGTGTCTTTCCATCAACACGAGCTCCATAACGGACGCCATCAAAACGTGCTAAATTTGACGAGGCCTCGGCCGGTGCCAAAACGTAGTAAGTCGGCAAAGCGTAGGGTGTCGTTTTTAAGCTAATATCATACATTACAGCACCAGCTTCGGTTAACCAAGCAATCCCCCGTTCCAAAAGTTCCAAAGTTTCCGCGTTCAGATTTTCGATATATTCTTTGACAATACCAACTTTCAAGCCTTTGATATTGCCATTCAAGTTATCCAGGTAGGCAGGTATCTCAACGGATAAAGACGTCGCATCTTTTTTATCGTGCCCTGCCATAACCTGCAACATAAGGGCTGCGTCTGCAACTGTATGCGTTAAAGGCCCGGCCTGATCCAATGACGACGCAAAAGCAATCATTCCCCACCGCGAACATAAACCATAGGTTGGTTTAATCCCAACCAGGCCACAAAAAGCCGCGGGTTGGCGAATAGACCCACCGGTGTCCGAGGCTGTCGCTGCCATAGCCAAACGGGCTGCAACGGCGGCGGCTGATCCCCCTGATGACCCCCCTGGCACAAGCTTTTTTTCAGGATCCTTTGATGGCTGCCAAGGGCTGATGCTGGGGCCAAAGTAACTGGTTATATTGGCTGAGCCCATGGCAAACTCGTCCATGTTGGTTTTACCCAAGAACACCCCGCCTGCGTTTAGCAAATTGGCGCTGACCGTTGACTCGTAAGGTGGCACAAAATTTTCCAGCATCTTAGAGCCAGAAGTTGTGCGAATACCCTTTGTGCAGAACAAATCTTTAATGCCCAGGGGCAACCCTTCCAAAGCGCCGCCTTGACCTTCACTAAGGCGCTGATCTGAAAGTTTAGCCTGTTCTAAGGCTTGTTCAGGGGTTTCTGTAATATAGGCGTTCAAAGAGCGTTTATCTTCCATGCGCTTCAAGAAAGCAGATGTGAGATCAACGGCACTAAAGTCTTTTTTTGCCAAACCTTTGCGGGCTTCGGTAAGGGTCAACGTTGTTAAATTTGTCATAAAAGTCCAGGGTTTTTATGTTAATTGAATCAAGTTTTTGTCGCACCATCGAGGGCGGGGGTCCAGTTATTTTGTCTAGATTCCCGCCTTCGCGGGAATGAAATCTGGAGAGTTAAAACGACTTGGAAAAACAGTTTCTATCAAAAAGGGATGTCATCATCCAAACCGCCAAAGGAACCAGCCGAATGTGCACCTTGACTTTCGCCAGAAGACGGGCTGCTGTAGCCTCCTCCCCCCGACTCATGATCACTTGAACGACTATCCAACAGAGTCAACTCACCTTTGAAACGTGATATTAAAATTTCAGTGGTGTAGCGTTCTTGCCCATTTTGATCAGTCCATTTACGCGTTTGAAGCTGGCCTTCAATATAAACCTTAGAACCCTTTTTAAGGTATTTCTCAGCGATCTCAGAAAGTTTCTCGTTCATAATAGAAACCCGGTGCCATTCTGTTTTATCTTTGCGTTCGCCCGTTGTTTTATCGCGCCAAGACTCGCCGGTCGCCACTGAAAAGCTGGCTATTTTCATACCATCTTGGGTATGCCGGATTTCAGGATCTTTCCCTAAATTACCAACTATAATGACTTTATTAACAGAACCTGCCACTGCAAACTCCTTGTTGTTTTTATTAAAATAAATCTACCTCTTTATGCCATGTTTTCGCTAAGATACCTAGTAAAGTTTAAAAGCCGGTTTTCACAAAATGCTAAAATTAACTGAAAATGCTATTAAGCGTCTTAATCACCTGATTGCCAGCAAACCATGCGACCAAACGACACACCTTAGGGTCAGTGTTTCGGGCGGCGGGTGCTCAGGTTTTCAGTACCACTTTTCACTGGATACGGCAGTTCATGCCGATGATCAAATTTTCCCAACCGAGGGTTCCACGGTCGTCGTCGATAACGCCTCTTTAAACCTTATAGAAGGCAGTATTATCGATTATGTAGAGGATCTATCCTCCGCCAGTTTTGTGATGAAAAACCCTAACGCTGTTTCTGGTTGCGGTTGTGGTAATTCTTTTTCAATATAGAAGGGCACTGAACTCTTGAAAATCGTTACCTGGAACGTTAACTCCATTCGCGTACGTCTACCGAATGTCACAAGATGGCTGAACAACCATCAACCCGATGTTGTGTTGCTGCAAGAACTTAAATGCTTAAATGAAGCATTTCCAAGACAAGAACTAGAGGACTTGGGCTATAACGTGGCCGTTCATGGTCAAAAAACCTACAATGGCGTTGCGATTTTATCCAAATCACCGATCGAAGACATCACGTATGGCCTTCCCAATTTTTCAGAGGACTTACAGGCCCGTTATATCGAAGCAGTAGTTGGCAAAGTCAGAGTCGCCTCGGTCTACATACCAAACGGTCAAGAAGTTGGCAGTCCTGCCTATGTCTATAAAATGGCCTTTTTAGGTAAACTTCACAGTCACCTTCAGCACCTTCTGACCTATGACGAGGCATGCGTTATAGGGGGTGATTATAATATTGCCCCAACCGACCAAGACGTTTATGATGCCGGTGTTTGGGCAGATAAGGTATTGTGTTCAAAACCAGAACGAAAAGCATTTCAGGCATTGTGCCATTTGGGGTACCAAGATGCGGTCCGACTGCGTCACCCTGGTGTGGGGCCTTTTACTTGGTGGGATTATCGAGCGGGAGCCTTTCTTGCTAACAAAGGGTTGCGAATCGACCATTTATTGTTATCACCTCTGGCTACTGATCGTCTTCAAGATTGTGGGGTCGATGCAGCCCCAAGAGCCGATGAAAAAGCATCTGACCACGCGCCTGTTTGGTGCACTTTAAACGTATAAAAAGGAAAAACAAAGAATGTCTTTAACTCAAAAGGATATCAAAAAAATCGCAGAACTGGCACGGATTAAAATTGACGAAACCGAAATTGACAACATTGCCCAGCAATTAAGCGGCATTATGGATTGGATCGATCAACTTAGAAACGTTGATACCAGCAGCGTTGATAATATCCCTCACCCCTCTTCTTATATGCAAGAAAGAGAAGACGTGGTAACAGAAACGAATCAGGTAGAGGCCATTTTGGCCAATGCCCCTGTTTCAAAACATCAAATGTTTGTAGTACCTAAAATGGTTGAATAAAGGGGAATTTTAAGCATGGAGTTACGCCAAGAATGCCGTTATTTGTCTTCCACCGCCTATGATAGCCTTTGTCATGATATGGGCTTGATCGGTGGTGTTGTTGAATTACCTTTCGGAAAAGTGATCGTCCGTCTTTTGGGAAATGCCATTTGTGGACTGGGATTCGTAAACAGCTCATGCTTGAAAGCTTTTCTACCCCATAAAATTTTTGATAAACCGTACCAGCCGAATGATGTCCGATGCCAAAACGTCGTCCGCAACGTTTTTGATAAAAAACCTGTGTCTTTGATCCTTAGCGGCACGACTTTTCAGCATCAGGTTTGGCATCAACTGCAGGAAATCCCATCTGGTGAGGTTATCAGCTATCAAGCCTTAGCAGAACGGATGGGTGATGTGAAAAAAACAAGGGCTGTCGCCTCAGCTGTGGCCCGAAACCCTATTGCCTGGCTGATCCCCTGTCATCGTGTTTTGCCAAAAAAAAGGGGAATTGGTGAATATCATTGGGGGCCGGAAATTAAAGCAAATCTTTTAAGATGGGAAAAAGGGGACTGGAATGATGCCTAAACCACAACAAAAACCAATATGTCCGAATTTTGGATCGGGCCCAACTGCCAAGCCCCCCAGCTGGCAACTTGATCATCTGCAATCAGCCCTGGTTGGTCGGTCTCATCGATCGCTTGAGGGCAAAGCGAAACTAGCCCAGTTGATTGAAAAAACGCGCAGCATCCTGAAGGTTCCCGAGGGCTATCGTATTGGCATTATGCCGGGCTCGGCAACAGGCGCCATAGAATGCGCGTTATGGTCGTGTCTTGGGTTATATGGTGTTGATGTCATGGCCTTTGACGTGTTTGGTAAGTTGTGGGTTACCGACGTCATAGAACAGCTGAAATTGACCGATGTCAATGTCATGCAGGCTGATTATGGCCAACTGCCGCCTTTGGTCCACAACCCGGATCGTGATTTGGTTTTTACGTGGAATGGAACAACCTCAGGGACTTGCGTTCCCAATGCCGATTGGATTCATGATGACCGAAAAGGCTTAACCATTTGCGATGCCACATCGGCAGCATTTTGTTTTGATTTACCGTGGTCAAAATTAGATATCACCGCCTATGCCTGGCAAAAAGGCCTGGGGAGCGAGGCCGCCCATGGCATGCTGATATTAAGCCCACAGGCAGTGGACCGATTGCAAACCTATCGACCCCCATGGCCCCTGCCCCGCCTGTTTCGTTTAACGAATCAAGGAAATCTTACAGAGGGCATCTTTCGGGGCGAAACAATCAATACGCCATCTATGTTATGTGCTGAAGACTGTTTGTTGTCCCTGGACTGGGCACAGCAGATCGGGGGTATGGAAGGGTTGGTGAATCGTTGCCAAGCTAACTTCGGCGTTCTAAAAGAATGGGTGAACAAGACCAGCTGGGTTGACTTTATGGCACATGACCCATCTATAACCTCGCCCATTTCAGTGTGTCTGACGCTTCCTTTATTAAAAGATCACCCTATAGTTGCTCAACGTGAATTCTTAAAATCGTTCGGGGCCTTATTAAGGAACGAACAAGCGGCCTTTGAGATCGTCAACCATATCCATGCCCCGCCGTCGCTTCGCATCTGGTGTGGGCCTACGGTCGAATCAGAAAATATAGAACTATTGTTGCCCTGGTTGGAATGGAGTTACCAAGAAACCTTAATAGAATTTGGTAAGCTTTAACGTATTTTTAACCTAAATAAAATTACCCTTATATCATAAGGCACTTATTTTTTTAGGGTAGACATGCAAGTTTTTTTGATTATTGTCACACTTCTCAGTGTGCTTTTTGCTGGAGAGATGAAGGCCTCAGAATCAGCAGAATCGCTTGAATCACAAGTGGCGAATACAACGCCCTCTGAGTCAATACCGTTTAAAGACCAACCCTACGAAAGATTCGTAAGTTTGGGCGACAGGTGCCATGTGGCGCATAACATTAATTATTATTTGGCAGCAAAGTCAGATAACCCTATTGTATCCAGCGCTTCACAGCAGAATATAGCTGAGGGCAAGATTGCCAATGCACTTATAGAGGATCTGGGTAAAAGAAAGCCCTATTTTTGGGGCGGCTTTCCTTTTGATTGGGTCCGTATAGAAGATTATGCCGGATTGATTCGACTTATTGAACGTGATTTTTCTCAATTTTTTGACAAAGGCAATATCGTTGGGTACTGGGAGGAACCTAACCTAGCAACGAAACAAACCCTCTATGATAAATTAAACTGCATCACGCGAAGAAATTTCCTAGAAAGCATTGTTTTGAAGAGAAATGATCAACAAGACTTTAGCTATCGTGGATTCGCTGAGGAATATAATAGAACACAAGTTACAGACTTTTTAGAAGCACCTTGGAAGGAAGAATATGAAAGATGTCACCAAAAAATAGGTTATATGATTGATAAATTTAGAAACTTAAAAAGTTATAAAACACTCTATATTATCAACTACCAATTACCTGACCACCAACTAAAAGAGCTCAGTAAAGCTTTGGCAAAAAGCAGAATGAACCTGAATTTCACAATTATTGTATGTCATCATGAGGTCGAAAATCGGAAAATTGATGATAACATCGTTCTTCGAAAAACAGCTTGTCTACATTGGGTCAATAACTGGTATTGGGACACGTCGATTTTAGACGAATTCAAACTTGATCCCAAGATCCTTGAGGGGCTTAGAGAATCATACAAGTCTGACAAAACTCAGTAATTTTTGGATCAATGTCAGTTCGTGGGCAACTTTTCCAAAAGTTTTTCTATGGATTTTGGTTTAGGCCAAGTTTGGACAACTTTACCGTTCACCAAAAAGGCCGGTACGTAATCCAACGATTTACCAAAATCCAAGGTTGCCTGTAAGTGGTTCGCCGTTAAGGCATCCTCTAGCGTGGAATCTTCCAGATCTGCTTGCTCTATTTCCTGAAAGCTGAAGCCATTACGCAGGGCAAAAAGTTTTACGAAAGCCCCTTCTATATTCGTTTGAACGTCAAGGTCCTCCGCCAATTTATCAACGTCCATTTTTAACTGTTCAGCGGTTTTTTCCAACGCCTCTTTTAGAAGCTGTCTGCGTTTCTTGGTGGATTCTTCCAAAACGGGATCCAACCATTCATCTTGGTGAGTCAGGAAAAATTGCATAAGCTTGATAACGTTTTGGTTTCCGCGCCGCCAGATCAATCTGGCAACGGTATAATCTAAGCGATGAAAAGGCAAAAGGCGGAATGTAAATCTGACATGCCCCATTTCAATAAAGTTTTTTTCAATTTCGGGAAAAAAGTTTTTTTCATAATCGGCGCAGTGGTTGCAGGTGGGTGAAAAGTACATAATAATATGGACCGGCGCGTCTAGACTTCCCAATACAACCTCAGCCAATGCCTTATCTGCTGAAGAAGTTGGTGGAACGTCAAAAACGCGTTCCGCAATCGCCAGATTAGGAACCACTATCGCCAAAACGGCTAAAGCACACAATCTCGAAAAACGCATTATTCTTCTTTTAAAAAAGCTTTCTCTACCTATTAGTATTCATCAAGTTTTCAAAAATCACCAGTATTTTTAAAAAGGCTGAATGACTTTTCATAATCCGCTTTCGTGGACAGGTGAGAGACCAAAGTGGTGCGCCAAAGCCTTTTCAAACGAATGCCGCTGATCAAATTGCAAAACAACAGGCAAGGTGAGTACTGCATTCTTGTAAGGTTCTGGTATCCTAAATTGGTCTTTTTCTGTTGTGATCAAGGGCGCATCATGCAACTGTGCAAGACGTTCAAGTTTTTGCATATCAATAATGGTGTAAGGGTGATGGTCAGCAAAATCGACGAAATCTTTAATAACAAAATCTTGCTCCTCTAAGGTATAGCGGAACTTTTCTGGATACCCTATACCCGCGAAGGCGACTACAGGCTGTGGCTTTAAAGAGGAGGTCGCTGTTAATCTGGCTGTATATTGGAATGAAAACGAGCTAAGGCCTTTAGGCTTTTTGAAATTTTCCTTATCACCCACAAATAAAACCGCTTGTGCTCTCTTTAAGCCTTTTTGAAGCGGTTCTCTTAATGGGCCGGCAGGAAAGACCAAATTGTTTCCCAAACCCTGGATACAATCAATCACGATCAAACTGTAATCTTTGATAAGCCTGGAATTTTGAAGTCCATCATCCATCACCAAGATGGTGGCTCCAGCTGCAATAGCGGCCTTTGCAGCTGCAACGCGGCTAACCCCCGTCCATGTGGGCGCATGGGCTGACAGAAGCAGTGGTTCATCGCCAACCTGAAGGTAAGTGTGTTTAGAGGCGTCAACGCGCGCAACGTCACGAAAATATCCACCATACCCGCGGCTTAGAATATGGGGCTGGTGGCCCATTTCTTTTAGTATTTTAACAATCGCAATAACTGTGGGAGTTTTACCAGCCCCCCCCATAACCAGATTGCCCACACAAATAACAGGCACAGAAACCTTGTACGGTTTACGGTGTGATTCCTTCCAACAGGATAGACGATAATAAATCCAAGATAATGGTTTTAGAAGGTGACTAATAAATGAATCACGATGCCAAAACTGAGGGGCTTTAAACAACGTTATGACTTCCTTAAAATTCACCTTGTCTAAGTTCTAACCTATATCGTCTGGGATTTAAAGACATACATCAAACACGAAAGGCAATTATAACCCAATGCCGTTTGATACACTCGATGGTGACAAGAGTAACCCCCCAAGAGATTTCACCATAGGGAAAATTTCAGGAGTCTGAGCTTCCCAAACTTTTATAAATTACGGTCACAATATTCACATCCTCATCAAACCACTGCTAGTGGGTCCTTGAGGAATGTTTGTTCAAAGATTGCGCGCCATCTTTGAAACGATCTTGTACAAGACTATAAACATCCTTATGGGACTTTAGAACGATGTCGGAAATATTCGAATGATGATCAACTGCTTTGAAAAGGCTTTGTTTAACGTTATCCGCATGAGCCTTTAACTTTTCCTTAGAGGCTGGACTTTGCATGACCTCTTTAAAAGAAGACTGCATCTCTTCAAAGGTTTGACGCATAAATTGTGTTTGAAGCTGGGCAATGTTTTTTATTACGTCAACGGCCATTTTTTGCGCATCGCTTAAAGCATCAAGATTCTTTTTATGGTGACTCAGTATTGCTTCATGATCAATTTTTGGCATTTTAGAAGCCATACTCTTGAATGCCTCATGGGCTGAGTGTTCGGATTTTTCTGTATTTTCTTTTTTGCTAGCCTTAGCATCTTTTTTTGCAGTTGCAACCATCTCTCATACTCCATACAATTTTACTAAAAGTAATTAGACATTGTTACCGATAGCTCGTCAACTGTCTAACTTGCTTCATTAATTTATTACTAATATATGCTAGAAAGGTTTCTAAATGGTTAACGCCTGTTGCTTTGCTTTTTCCAAAGCTTCTAATCCCGGTAATTTCTTACCTTCTAACCATTCCAAGAAAGCTCCCCCGGCGGTTGAAACGTAATTTAATTTGTCTGTAACGTTGGCTAGTTTAAGTGCTGAAAGAGTGTCACCCCCACCTGCAACCGTCAAGGCTTGCCCTGTACAATCAGCCATAGCCTTCGCCACAGAAATCGTACCTTGTGCAAAAGCTGGATATTCAAAAGCCCCGACTGGACCATTCCAGATAATTGTTTCCGCCCTCTTGAGCACAGAGGCGATTTTCTCACTTGTTTTAGGACCAATATCAAAAATCTTCTGTCCCTTAACCACCGAATTAACTGATTGAGCAGTCCCCTTGGAATCTTTTAAATCAGCTGCTGTCACAACGTCGTCAGGCAGAACAATCGTAGCTTTTTTATCCATTTTCAAGATTTTAGTTGCCGTGGGCAAAAGATCAGGCTCATAAAGCGAATCACCAATATTAACCCCTTGTGCTGCCAAGAATGTATTGGCCATGGCACCCCCAATAATCAGGATGTCTACCTTTTGGCACAAATTTTCTAGCAATTCCAACTTTGTAGAAACCTTTGACCCCCCGATAATGGCCATAAGGGGACGCCGCGGGTTGCCCAAACATTTCGTCAGATACCGGACTTCTCTCTCAAAGTGAAAGCCGGCCACACTGGGCAAATAGTGAGTGATGGCCTCTATGGAGGCGTGCGCACGGTGGGAACACGAGAATGCTTCGTTCACGTACAAATTAGCATGTTCTGCTAGCTGAGCCGCAAGGTACAGGTTGTTGTCTTCCTCACCCGGCGCAAACCTCACGTTTTCTAGTAACACAACAGTTTTAGGGGGTAACGTGGACAACGCGTCTTGGACCCTAAGTCCGGCGTAGTGGTTCACAAACTGGACCGAACAATCCAAAGCCTGTTCCAAAGGTTTTACCAGGCTTTTCAAAGAATACTTTAAATCCCACTCAGACTCGTTCCTGCTGGCCTTGGGCCTTCCAAAATGCGACAGCAGCATAACCTTAGCCTGATGTTCTAAAAGGTACGTTACGGTATTCCTAATGGCGACAAGGCGGCTTGTATCCGTGACCACCCCATCATGCATGGGCACGTTCAAATCAACCCTTACCAAAACAGTTTTGCCTGATAAGTCTTGATTTATAAGGGTAGGTAATGATGTCATGAAACCTTCATCAATATGTTGCTGGTTACTTGCGGCCGTGGAGGCATGGATGCACCCAAAAACCCCAAAAATCAAATAAATGATGATGCTCGTTCGCAATCTCATGGCACTTTAACCCTTTTAATAAAACAAATAAATTCCTTTTATTAAAATTTACCATGAAACTTGTTAACAAAAAGTGAAGCCCAATCTTGCTTTTTCTATTTTACTTCGAATTAGAAAAATGCTTTTTCAAAAATTTCTAAGATTGTAGCAAGCCCTACAGATCCGATAGGGAATTCGACTTTTGCGATGGGTGTGACACGATCTCCCTTTTCATTAATTTCAAACTCAACACCCCAAAGACCCAAAAGACTGGGGCCCGGAAAACCAAAGCGGTTATCGGTGATGGTGATCTGACGGTTCGTAGGGCCATAAGTGACAAAATAACGTTGGCTTGTAAACCAGGTAAAAATGGCGACGTCTGGATCCTTTAAAAAGTTATAAGACGGTATGTCCTTTGGCTTTTCAAATGTTGTCCATTCAATGGTTTTGGGGGCCCAGGTGGACAGAAACCCGATGCGCAAGGAATGATTATCCTCAACCACCAGCCGTCGCAGGAAAATTTGAAACATGGTTGTATAGGCTTTAACCGAAGGAATCGAAGAGTAGCTTTCAGTTGCCAACTGGGAACGGCATAGATCCTCTGCCTTTTCATTTTGGGCCAATCCTAAAAACAAATACCCTGTTGTCAATATCAACGCCAGCGCTGAACAGGTTGTGACAAGCAACCTTCTTAATGGAAAAAATAGGCCCACCAACACAGATGCTAACAACGTCAAAGAATAGACAGGGTCAATGATAGGAATGGCTGAAAGGGCGAAACGATGATTTGAAAAAGGAGCCAACAGTTGGGTTCCATATACGGTGAATAAATCCAGCAAAGGATGGGTTAAAAGCGCCCAAATCATTAAGCCTACCCAAGCAGACAAGGAATCGTCCTTGCCTTTTGCTTGGTACCATCGCCAAACTAAATACCCCAACACGGGCCCTAAGACAGGCCCAAACCACAGCGAATGCGTTACGCCTCTGTGGTACAAAATTTCCGCAAATGGATTGGAAGAAAATCTTACCAAAACGTCCAGGTCTGGAAGCATGCCTATAGCGGCACCCCAACCCAGCGCCCGCCGTCCTAAAGACTTTTGAAAGCCAACTTGGCCGACAGAGGCCCCTAAAATCCCCTGGGTTACAAGATCCATATTTTGTTACTCAAAAGATTATTCTGGTGAATTTGAATCCAAAACAACAGCTGTATCGACGGTTGCAATATCGTCATCAACGTCCTCGTCCTCGCCAACTGGGATGCAGCTGACAGCCACCACTTTTTCATCATCATCCACCCGGAAAATGATCACCCCTTGGGCTGACCGGCGGGTGATACGAACATCGTGAATCGGACACCGCATCAGGCGCCCTTGATCCGTTACCAGCAAAATCTGGTTATCCGGCATCACAGGGAACGAGGCTGCCACGCCGCCATTTCGCGCATTAACAGCAATGCTGGTGAACCCAGAGCTCCCTCGGTTGGTGGTTCGATACTCATAGGCCGAGCTTCGTTTACCAAACCCTTTCTCCGTAATCGTCAAAATGAATTGTTCTTGGGCAGCTAATTCTTGGAAGCGTTCCGGTGATATCTTGACATCCAGATTTTCTTCCTCACCCTCCTCAACAATGACTTCCTCTTCCGTTTGATTCGCCAACTGACGGGCCTTCGCGGCTTGCCTCAGGTAAGCCTGGCGTTCTTCAATATCCAATTTGCCTTGGTCTAAAATGGCCATGGAAATAACGTGATCATCCTTGCCCAGACGAATACCGCGCACACCATTGGAATCACGGCCTGCGAAAATGCGAATGTCTGTGACATTAAAGCGGTTGCAAATGCCCTTATAGGTGGACAGCATGACGTCGTCCGTCTCGTAGCAAAAGGCAACGGCGATCAACTTTTCAGTGTCGTCTAGCTTCATGGCCCTTTTCCCATTCGATGGGATATTGGCGAAATCTTCCAGCTTGTTTCGGCGGACATTACCAAGGGATGTGGCAAACATTAAGTACGGCTCTTGACCCTCAGCGGCCTCTTCCGATCTGACCAAAACGGTGGTGATCGTCTCGCCAGGCGCCAAAGGCAACAAGTTTATCATAGCGCGACCGCGGGCTGTTGGTGACGCTAAGGGAAGGCGATAAACCTTCATTTTGTAAACTTTGCCCAAACTGGAAAAGAACAAGACAGGATCGTGGGTGTTGGCCACAATCACGTCGCTGACGACATCTTCCTCTTTGGTGGTCATGCCCGATCGGCCCCTGCCCCCGCGTTTTTGCGAACGGTAAGTTGATAACGGAACACGCTTAATATACCCGCCCAAGCTGACGGTTATAACCATGTCTTCGCGTTGGATCAGGTCTTCCATCTCAACCGATGAATCGCCGTCCTCGATTTGGGTTCGACGCGGGGTCGCAAACTGGGCCTTAATTTCTAAAAGTTCAGCCACCAAAATATCCAAAACCCGCTGGCGCGAGGCTAAGATGGCTAAGTATTCCTGGATCTGGGCCACAATCTCGTGCAGGTCATTGCTGATTTTGTCCCGTTCCAGGCCTGTCAAGCGATGCAGACGCAAATCTAAGATGGCCTGGGCTTGGGTTTCCGTTAATTTGTATTGGCTTTGATCATCGGCATCTTCATCGACCAGATTGATAAGGGGGGCCACGACGCTGGCGTCCCATCCCTTGGCCATCAGCTCAATCTTGGCTTGCTGACGATCAACCGCAGCCCGAATCAAGGCGATAATCGGGTCAATGTTGGCAACGGCGACGGCGAATCCCAACAAGATGTGGGCTTTTTCACGGGCCTTGGCCAATTCAAAACGGGTCCGCCGGACGATGACTTCTTCGCGGAATTCTAAGAATGCCTTTAAAATACGAACCAAAGACAGTTGCTCAGGGCGACCATGAACCAACGCCAGCATGTTAAAGCTGATGCCGGTTTGCAGCTGGGTGTATCGGTAAAGCTGGTTCAAAACCACCTCGGCCACAGCATCGCGTTTCAGCTCTATAACAACACGAAGGCCGTCGCGGTCCGATTCGTCCCGAAGATCGCTGATCCCTTCGATGACTTTTTCTTTGACTTGTTCGGCTATTTTTTCAATCATTCGGGCTTTGTTCACCTGGAACGGCACTTCTGAAATGATGATGGCTTCCCGGTCATTTCGAATCGATTCGATCGACGTTTTGCCACGCACCGTAATGGTACCCCGCCCCGTGCGATAGGCTTCATGCAGGCCATAGCGGCCCATGATAATACCACCCGTTGGGAAATCGGGCCCGGGGACAATTTGCATCAGCTCTG
Source organism: Candidatus Finniella inopinata (assembly GCF_004210305.1). Classification (NCBI taxonomy): domain Bacteria; kingdom Pseudomonadati; phylum Pseudomonadota; class Alphaproteobacteria; order Holosporales; family Candidatus Paracaedibacteraceae; genus Candidatus Finniella; species Candidatus Finniella inopinata. The sequence continues at coordinate 13,750 of NZ_SCFB01000014.1, forward strand.
GCAGTGACAAATCTGGGTTTTCCACAAGGGCGCAACAGGCGTCAATAACTTCACCCAAGTTGTGGGTTGGCACGGTTGTTGCCATTCCAACGGCAATACCGCTGGTTCCATTCACCAACAGGTTGGGAAAACGCGCGGGCAGAACCTTGGGTTCTTCCATTGTTTCGTCATAGTTCGATTGAAAATCAACGGTGTCTTTGTCGATGTCTTCTATAATGGTGTGGGCGGCTTTGCTTAGGCGCGCCTCGGTATATCGGGATGCCGCCGCTGGGTCACCATCCATCGATCCAAAGTTTCCCTGCCCGTCAATAAGGGGCAGCCTTAGGCTGAAATCTTGGGTTAGCCGCACCATGGCGTCATAAATAGCCATATCACCGTGGGGGTGATATTTACCCATGACGTCACCAACGACGCGTGCGGACTTGCGATATGGGCGGTTATAATCGTTCCCAGCTTCCTTCATGGCATACAGAATGCGACGGTGGACCGGTTTTAAACCGTCCCGCACATCAGGCAGGGCCCGTGATACGATAACGCTCATCGCATAATCAAGATAGGAGCGTTTCATCTCCTCTTCGATAGAAACCGGTTTGGTGTCGGTGGTCAGGGCACCAGAGCTTGTCATACGTATACCATTCAAAAGTTAAGTCTGAAAACAACCTCACCACCTTAGCACTTTCTTTGATTAAAGTGGATTTTTTTAACATGCTGTTAACCGTTTTTTAACTTTTTCTTCTTGATTTTTTGCCAGAAAAGACTATCTATAGTGGTAGAGATCTTTAAGGAGTAACGGACATGATTTCCCTTACAACTGCCCCCGAACTGCAATCGCAACTGCAACAGTGTCAGCAACAAAAAATGCAGCTGGAACATGACATGCAGAACAGCCCCAGGAAGCCCCGGGGAACTGTGGATTTTGACCTTTATCGTATGAAACGCGTCAAGACCGAACTGCAAGATCGCATAACTAAGCTTAACAGCGTGCTGCACCCTAATATTATCGCTTAGGTTTTGCTTGGCCCGAATGCTTGGTTTTCGTTATGACCAAGTATCGTTGACGCTTGTTGTGCCCGGAATGGTCTTGTCAGATCCGCTGAGCCAAGTCACAGATGTGCCGCTTTTTTTTATGTACTTATAAGCTATAGGAAAACTAGGATTGTTAAAGATCACTGTCTTAGTCCATGTAGGATAAGAGGTTGGAGACATAATCACGGCATTTGCTGTGTTCCAGCTCCCCAACTCGGTTGAACTGCCTATCACATAAACATTTTGCCCCCATGCGGTGTACGCTGAACCCACTCTAAAGCTAACGGTCGAAGAACCACCGCCTCCACCGCCACTATAAGAGTGGGCCTCAGAACCTCCAGTTCCGGTTGAAGAAATAGTCAGAGAAGTAGAAGTTCCCTCCTGTGCAGCAATAGTCCCATCTGAATTTATCACCGCAAATTTATAGGGAACGGTATATGGACTTACCGTGGAACCGGCTGGAAAGCTGATAGGGATAGTTCGCCATAAATTCGCCAGTGCCGGACTAGCCCCTTGATTCATCATGATATTCAAAAAGTCGGGGCGTATTGCCCCATTGCCCAACAATGGATGACTGCCAACAACACCCATTTGTTGCCCAAGGCTTGTAGTGGCATTATTCACTTGGAACACCACTGACCTCGCGCTCAGGCCTGTTGGGTATTGCAAGACAAAGAACTTGGCATTTCTAGAGGGCAATATTAAGGAGGATCCACCAGTAATAGAAACGAAGGCGGTTGAACTTTTCGTATACTTTATACCAGCATCCGACACGTCTTGATAATAGGAACCCCCGGCGTTGGTAGCACTGTTGTAGGTAGTGTCAGGTATATAAAGATTATTAGGCACATAAGCAGGCGAAGAAGGAGGAGGAATACTAAGGTCGTTTAGCGGAATGGTCCGTGACCTTCCCCCTTTATTAATCAACGCAAAGCCAAACTGGCGCGCAATCAAAAGAACATCGCTATTTAAAGCCACCATGTATTCGTGAGGAGCCATATTTGCATCCATCGCCTTTCTAAAGGCCAGCGCATTTTTTATGATATTTTTGCCTTTAGGATTAAACGAAACATCGTACACGTCTTTATCATCATCAAAACGTATGATTAAAGGCGACCCGTCCCGCCTTGATAACATATAGGCTATGGCCAGTTGAGAATCGATCATATTTGCCAGATCATTGCGATTAAAGGTACAGGCGGCACACGCATTCGGCAGGTTCGCTGGTGTATCCGTATGTGTGTGAACACTTTTGGGAGTTGTGTAAAATTTATGGAAACCTCCTGTGGAAATGTTCGGATAAAAGTCATGGCCGGCGGAAAGAGTAACGGCAGACTGCGTGTTTCCAAGGCTTGCGGGCGCAACAAGGGTTGAAACAGACGCATCATTAGCAAAGACATTACCCACCACATCTTGTAAAGCAAAGTCAAGCACTGGCATAATGGCGACATAGGGGCTAAGGGTCGGTACAGTCACATTGAAAGCCTCCCCATAGCCGTAATTAAAAGTCACCCCTGCGGTTCGGGCTTGCGATAAGATTGCATTCCAATCAGAAATCGGGATTTGTTTTAAACCATCGACACGAAGTCCGGCTACACTCAAATCTTTCAAAAGCTTTAGATAATTGACAATCATTTCCTGTACCTTTGTGTGGCCAGTATTTAAATCAGGACCAAATTTCCAAGTTGTTTGCGCTTGGCTAGGAATATCCCAGTTTGGTTCCCCTTGGTAGGCATTAAAAAATCCTGAGGGGAAGTTTATGGAAGAAAGCGTAGGTGTGGACCCTCCAGAGGGGATAGTCATAGGATGAAGGACACTGGGGTTCGTAATAGCAGAACTTTGAGAACCAGTCCCCGCTAGATCAAAAGACACCTGGTTGAACTGCACATCCATAATAATACCAAGGGCGTATCCCTGGGCCGCCGTTATCAGAGCCTTTAAGTCAGCCATAGTGCCATACCGGGGACTGCCCAAGTAATATCCGATGGCTGTCGTGCCATCTGTGGCCGTTGTTCCGTATTTCTTAGGGTCAGTACCCCCAGTTGCCTCTAATCCACTAGCAGTAGTTGCATAATTTGAGTCCAACACACAAATATAGTTTGAATAACCAAGAAACCAAACATCTGGATATTGTTTGTCCGAGGGACCAAGCTTTGGTTTCGTTCCATCCTGCGCAGGGGAACAATACTGAAAGGGCGGTAGTTGAATGTGCGTATATCCCTTGTTCGCAAGATCCTGAAGTTTAGCGCTGTTTAAGATGTCCGTCGAAGCCCCTGTAAACGTAGCACCCGCTGTTCCGGGACTACTAATAATAGGCATATCAAACGCATGATAAATAGCAGCCGGTCTTGGATTGGCCGCACTAAAAAGAAATGTTGGCCCGTTCAACGTATTTGAGCCTGTCGCATAGGCGCAGGTGCCAACAGACAAAAAAAGTCCTATAAATTTTTTAATACTCATTATTTTAATCTCAATAAATTTTTTATTAATTATAGCGCAATAGATATTAACAATAAGTTAATATTACGCAAACACAAATAGACTCACCATGATTATACAACGGGGCATTTTTCACACAGGGTCACACGCATACACACCATTTAGGATTACGAAGCACGCAGTCTTTAAATCAATTTCTGAAGCCCAATTTTCTGGTTGACTTAACAGCCTAAAATCACCTAACTTCAAATCCAACAAGTCCCCATCGTCTAGAGGCCTAGGACACCACCCTTTCAAGGTGTAAACACGGGTTCGAATCCCGTTGGGGACGCCATTTTTTAGTTGGCTTACAACTATAGAGCGCCTTTTTATCTTCGTACGCTCCACAAAACTAAAAACTAATACCATTCTCCTTCATGATTCTGGAGGCTTTCCCCCTATCTTTGGTAAGGCCAAATGCTCCTAACCAATATCCCGCAGCCTGCAGATAATGGTATATATAAGGGTCGTATTGTTTTGTAAAAACCCACAAAGCTTCTGTGTTTTTTTCAAAAATATTGTTTCCACTGATTAATCCATCCATTTTCACATCAACGGCCCATTGATTGCTCTTGGCCACCCAGTCATCAATTAATTTTGCAGCTAGCTTTGGGTCTCGTTCGTAGCTATTCGTTCCCTGCAGTAAACCCTTTACTTTTCTCTCCATGGCCCATTGACAACCTTCAACAATCCGTTGTTCATTCATCTTTCTAGACAGATTTGGATTTCCTGAATACCCATACGCCCCATACCCAACGCCCTGTACTTGCGCCTGGATAGCCCACTGATATCCTTTGGACACCCATTCTTCAATCGATTCTCTAATCTGAACAGGGTTTTGTATATAGCCATACCCCCCATACCATAACCCATCTGTTTTTTTCTTCATTGCTGGCTCTGACCCTTTAGAGGCCCACTCATCAATGAATTTCTTAGCTTGGTCCACGCTCCTTGTGTATCCATAATCTCCAGTAAGAAGCCCATCTATCTTGAACGCTATGGCTGACCAAGATCCGTTGACACTCCGTTCATCAATAAATGCTTTTGCTTGATCAAAATCTTGTCGATAGCCATATTTCCCTTTTACGAGCCCGTTTATTTTCCTCAATATAGCTAACTCGTTGCCTTGAACCACCAATGTATCGTTTAAGGCTCTGCTCTCTGCTCCTGGGTTTTTCGCATATCCATACCGCCCCAGTTGCAAACCTTCTATTTTGTTTTCAACAGCCCATAGGACGCCTTTAGCGACCAATACTTCGTTCACCTGGTTAGCCTGGCAATGATCCCGTTCGTATCCGTCGATCCCATATTCCAGTCCACGAACTTGTCTTTTCGCAGCATCAGGATCATCAAGGCTTACCAATAACCTTTGCCAGTCACAACCTGTATCGGACAAAACCAAGTATCGTCTTTCAAGGGGCAATTTTCTTAGCCACTGGGGTTGTATGTCAGGGGAAGAAAATCTTAAATCAATCGATTCCAGATCCACGTCAATCCCGTCATTGTGGGGCAAAAAAACCCGAAGTGGTTTATCTACATCTAAATCATTACCAACCTCGGTTTTGGCAAAACAAGACGTTGACAGAATGGCTGTTAGGGACAACAGAACAAGTTTTTTATATGACACTAGAAGGTGAATCATGGCGTTTAACTCCTGAATTATATATTTCACACAATCCAACAAATAATTTTTATTCGTAAATATATTATTAACGCAGAGAAATTAATAATATATTTACACATCAGAGATATATGAAGTGGTGGAAGCAGTTAATTCGATCAACCTATCGTCATAGGAGGTCCTTATGGAAAACAACTTCATCAACCTAATCCCGGCCAAAGCCGTTCTGATCATTTCAATAAATTGTGCGTCTATTATCAGTGTTTCGGCCGATACGTCTGAACAAAATCAACTGACTGAAAACGGTATATCTGGCCAAAGTCAACGCTTTTGGCAGCAACAAAATGAACAGGCTGCAACGTCCCCTGCGGAAGCCACCCCTGCCCCCCTTCGGATGCAGACCGGGCATGCCATTTCGTCTGAACAGGAACAAGAATTTCAGAACAGAATGTACCGACAAGCTTTTAATCAGATTTTAAGTCAAGGCCTGCCGACAAAGGCGCAGGCGCATTGCCAGCGTTTCCTGCAATATCTAGAGGAACGCGTGTCAGAGGAAACAAAATCATGTCTACCTGATTTGTTGGTCTCAAAACTTCCCCCTTTCCTTATTAACACCTATGGTTTCCAGCCAGCCGACACCCCAGATCAGGCCGTGAAGAAAATGACACAACTGGGCTTGGGAATTATTGGAACCCCTTTGCTATTGAACAGAACAGAACAAAATAATTTGGCTGCTTTTGCCTTCGCCTGCGCAGGACATAAAGCATTAATAATGAAAGAGGAAATTCCGTTGGCTGGTCAGTGTGATTTTTACCTCTCCGTATCGCAACTTTTTATATGGAGCGCCCATCGTTACCAAGACCTGTGGGCGAAACGTTTGTTTTTAGACAAAGCCAGTGGTGCGCTGTGTCAAGCCATTTCAACCCTGGAATATGTTCAAGACACTGAAATGAACGCAGAGCTATCAAAAACTCTTATCAAAGATTTTTTGAATATACTTGGGCGTCATTGTGCGTTGGCGAATCAAGAAGCAAAGAGAACGGTATAGTTCTTTGTATTGGGAAAACCTTTCGCCCAGAAAGGTTTTTTCATCTACCTGGAAGTCTAATGCAGACAGAATTTAAGGGCTGTGATAGGTTATGTCACATAATAACTATAATCTGTTTTACATATGAAATTCTTAGATGAAGCAAAAATTTTTATTCAGTCTGGCGATGGCGGGCCTGGCTGTTTAAGCTTTCGTCGAGAGAAATTCGTCGAATATGGCGGACCTGATGGTGGTGATGGCGGCAAGGGCGGAAATGTTTACGTTCTGGCAGTTAGCAACCTGAATACCCTTATCGATTACCGGTATCAGCAACATTTTCGGGCAGCCAGAGGGCAACATGGAATGGGCGCCAATCGGCACGGCCGAGACAGTGACGATATAATTCTTAAAGTTCCTGTTGGCACACAAATATTCGAGGATGATAAAGAGACGCTGATTGCCGACCTTAACACCCCTGATCAAAAGGTCTTGTTATCAAAGGGCGGAGATGGCGGCTTTGGCAATGCCCATTACAAAAGCTCCACCAATCAGTCGCCAAGACGGACGAATCCTGGGTGGCCTGGTGCGGAAAAGTGGATTTGGCTGCGTCTAAAATTGATTGCTGATGCAGGTTTGATTGGGTTGCCCAATGCGGGGAAATCGACATTTTTAGCTGCCGTGACCCGTGCAAAACCAAAAATTGCTGATTACCCCTTCACAACCCTGCACCCTCAGTTGGGTGTGGTTTATTGTTACGATCGGGAATTTGTTTTGGCAGATCTGCCGGGCTTGATTGAAAATGCCCATCAGGGAACAGGCCTAGGCCACCGTTTTCTGGGTCACATTGAACGGTGCAATGTTTTGTTACACATGATTGATGCCACCCAGGATGATGTTGTTGAAGCTTATCGGATTATTCGTCAAGAACTGGAACAATATCACCCTGACCTGCCCCTGAAGCCTGAGGTCATTGGTTTGAATAAATGCGATGCCTTACAGCCAGAGGAAATTTTTGAAAAAGTAGAAGCGTTGAAGAAAGTAAGTGGCAAGGCTGTTTATGCCATTTCAGCCGTCGCCAAACAGGGTGTTCAAGAAACCCTGGGCGCTTTATTAAGATATATTGACAAACAAGAGGATTGAGAATGCTTTTATCCCCAGAACAACTAAATGAAATTAAAGAACAACAAGCTGCGTCCGCGCCCACACGCAGGGCAACCGTGGAGAGCCTGGAAGAAATTCTTTATCATGCATTGCCCGTTTTAGACCATGGTTTTATAAGGGTCGTTGATTATATGGGCGATGACGCTGCGGTGGTCCAGGCAGCCCGGGTTTCCTATGGTCGGGGCACAAAAAAGAAAACCGAGGATCAAGGCCTTATTAATTATTTAATGCGCCACCGTCATTCGACACCGTTTGAGATGTGCGAGATTAAATTACATGTCAAGTTACCCATATTTGTGGCACGCCAATGGATCCGCCACCGAACAGCCAACATTAATGAATATTCAGCGCGTTATTCCATCTTGGATAAAGAGTTTTATATCCCCTCCCCCGATCACTTGGCAGCGCAGTCCAGTAATAACCGCCAGGGGCGCGCCGACGTTCTGCAGGGTGAATATGCCCAAAAAGTTTTGGATATGTTGCGCCAAGATGCTGAGCAAACCTATCAAAATTATGAGTATTTATTGAACGAAGATGACCAGGATCCAACCCGCCCTGGTTTAGCCCGAGAATTGGCCCGTATGAATTTGCCGGTTAATTTTTATACGCAATGGTATTGGAAAATTGATTTGCACAACTTTATGCATTTCTTAAGCCTGCGCGCCGATGCCCATGCACAATATGAAATTCGCGTTTATGCCGACGTGATGCTTGATATTTTGAAACGGTGGGTGCCCCATACGTACGAGGCGTTTACAGATTACCGCATGGGCGGTGCCACATTGTCTGGCAAAGCATTAACCGTCGTCCGCCAACTTATGAATGGGCAATCCGTTGATAGAGCAAGCAGCGGCATGGGTCAACGTGAATGGGACGAGTTGATGGTTGTTTTACAGAAAGCGTCTGTCTAACTGAATTATGGCTAACCTTTTTAATAACAAACAAGCCCCGCTTAAAAGCGACTATACCGCCAAGGATATTGAGGTTCTGGAGGGGCTGGAGCCTGTTCGCAAACGTCCAGGCATGTACATTGGGGGGACAGACGAGAAAGCCTTTCACCATTTGGCAGCCGAAGTTCTTGACAATGCCATGGACGAAGTGGTTGCAGGCTTTGCCAATAAGATCACGATTCACCTGGGGGCTGATAACACGTTGACCATTGCCGACAATGGGCGCGGCATTCCGGTGGATCCCCATCCTAAATTCCCCCATCTATCAGCCTTGGAAGTGATTCTGACTACCCTGCATTCTGGGGGTAAATTTGATAATAAAGTGTACAGCACATCGGGTGGATTGCATGGCGTGGGCATTTCGGTCGTTAATGCCTTGTCAGATAAATTAGACATAGAAATTTGCCGCCCCAAACAACGTTGGCGTCAAAGTTACAGCCGCGGGCACAGCGTTTCACCCCTGGTCAGTGAAGAGACAAACAGCCGCCAACAGGGTACAAAAATTCGTTTTCACCCTGACCCTGAAATATTTGGCGATTTAAATTTCCGCCCCGCCACCCTGTACCAAATGGCACGCGCAAAGGCGTACTTGTTTAAAGGGGCAAAAATTGAGTGGTCATGTGATAAAAATCTTATAAAAGACAACCGCACACCGGCGGAGGCTTTGCTTCATTACCCCGATGGATTGGCCGATTATTTGACCGATGTATTGGGATCCGAAGGGGAATCTTATTCAAGTTTCTTTAAAGGCGAAGGCGTTTTTCCGGATCAGAACGGGCGCATCGAATGGGTGGTCGCCTGGCCCGTTCAGGCAGAGGACGCCAGCGATGAAGGCAGCTTGACATCATTTTGTAATACGATTCCAACACCCCAGGGGGGCACCCACGAGGCCGGATTTCGTCAGGCTTTGACACGCGGGTTAAAAGATTTTGGGGAACGTACCAATAACAAACGGGTTAGCAATTTAACGGCCGAAGACGTTAATGGGTTGGCGATCGCTGTGTTGTCATGTTTTATTCAGCAACCCCAGTTCCAGGGGCAAACTAAAGAAAAACTTGTATCCGTGAATGCGGCCAAGTTGGTTGAAAATGCGCTGAAGGATCACTTTGATCATTGGCTGGTTGGGCATCCTCAATTAGCAAATCAAATTTTAGATTTTGTGTTGAATCGGGCTGACGATCGTTTGCGAAAGAAGCAGGCGAAAGAGGTTTCACGGCAAAGTGCGACCCGAAGGCTGCGGCTTCCGGGTAAATTAACCGACTGCACACAAACAAACCCTGCAAATTGCGAGATTTTTTTGGTTGAAGGCGATTCAGCCGGTGGATCCGCCAAACAGGCCCGCAATCGGGCCACCCAAGCGGTTCTGCCCTTGAAAGGGAAGATTTTAAACGTGGCAACGGCATCGCTTGAAAAGATGAAGGGGAACCAAGAAGTTGCCGATTTGATTTTGGCGTTGGGATGTGGCGCTGGCAAAGACTGCAAACCTGAGAATTTGCGGTACGGTCGTATTGTCATTATGACCGATGCTGACGTGGATGGGGCGCATATTGCGTCGTTGCTGTTGACGTTGTTTTTCCAAGAAATGCGACCTTTGATTGAAAACGGGAATATTTATTTAGCCCAACCGCCTTTATATAGGCTCAGTTATGGGCAAAAAATTATTTATGCCCGGGATGATCAAGAGAAAGAGCATCACCTTAATACCACCTTTAAAAGGGCGACGAAAGTGGACATCAGCCGATTTAAAGGTTTAGGCGAAATGCCGGTTGAGCAGCTGCGCAATACGACCATGGATCCAACCAAACGCACGTTATTACAGGTCAGTTTAAATTTGGCCGAATCGGCCGGCGATCCAGGAGAATTTGTCACACGCCTGATGGGCAAAAATCCTGAAACGCGTTTCCAATTCATTCAAGAGAATGCCAAATTTTTGACAGATGTGGATGTTTAGGGTTACGCCTATAATCTGAAACCTCTGGAATTGTCCGAATAATACCGGCACAATGTTACAAAAATTTAAACTAAATACGAGACACCTATGGGATTAATCGACAGAAACTCTATAGAAGCAATCATCACACCACGCCCCAAAGATCTGGGGGGATTTTGTGTCAGGCGCATCCTTCCCCATACCACGCGCCAAATGGTTGGCCCTTTTATATTCCTGGACCATATGGGACCGGCGAATTTTGAAGAGGGACAGGGAATAGATGTTCGTCCCCTCCTCATATTGGTCTTTCCACCATAACTTATTTATTTGAGGGTGAAATTTTGCATCGGGACAGCATTGGATCCGCCCAGGCGATCATGCCGGGTGATGTAAACTGGATGACAGCGGGTCGCGGCATTACCCACTCTGAGCGAACAACAGAAGCCAGACGTTCCAAACCCCATGTTGCCCATGGTCTGCAAACTTGGGTAGCCCTTCCACAGGAATTTGAACAGATTGAACCAGAATTTCACCATTACCAAAGTAGTGTTTTGCCTGAATTCCAGATTGACGACGTTACACTGAAGCTGGTTGCAGGAAAAGCATTCGGGCCTTCCAGCCTTTAACCCTCCATTTTTCCGACACGTATAGTATGAATTATTATAAATTTAGAACTCAATATCTTC
>NZ_SCFB01000015.1 GCF_004210305.1 Candidatus Finniella inopinata
TTGCTGTCTTTTATACAACACTCAGGAGCTAAAAAACTCTCTTAACTTTGTGTCCAGTTTTTGGGGTGCAGGGCACACTGGCCCTATCGCTTTGGGGGTGGCCGTTAAAAAAACCATTCTGTCTCAGGGAACCATAGCTTATGGTTTGCCAGTAAAGGCTCAGTTGGATGGTCGAAGGGATCGCAATATCATTATGCCACCTGAGGTCTTTTATTCGGCTGCAAATTCTGGAAGATATCCGTTTTCCTTTGGATGGCACGCATTTACAGGAAGTTGGTTGAAAAATGAATTTGGCAGTAACGGGTAAACTTCTTACTTATTTTTTCTGCTTTCACAAAAACCTGACTGGATTTCCCTTTTCAGTCAGGAGAATATAATAATCGTTATGTTGAATTAAGGTCTCATCTCACGGTTAATTTTTCTCCATATTAAGCATTTGTTAAGTGTTTAAAATTTATCATTAAATTAAGCCCTTTTTTTGTGGAGAACTTTTTAATGATAAATTTTTTTAAAAAAAAACGTTTCGGTTTTTTGCTGTTTTTTTTCTTACAATTGCTCCTTACTCAGTATTTGAACGCATCGGATGTTTTCGGTGATGACCATTTGGGACGAAAGCAAAGCTTCAAACATCCCAAATTCGGCGATATTTTTGGAATTGGTATTTTTTCCATTTCTAATTTTGTTGGCGATTCTAAAAATAGGTTAGAAAAAGCATGGGAAGGTGCGAAATATTACCGAAATAAAATCCTTCCAGAGGAAGGGATTAATCCGGATGAGGCTTATTCGAAGCTGGACAAACTATGGCGTGAAAACCATCCTGATATTGCGTGTCAATACGATACTCAGATGGCCAGAGAAGAACCCAGCATACCTTTAATTACCCACAGTATTTGGCTAACCAACATGGATAAGCCAACGGAGCTTACTGATCATTTTTTGGGATATTACAAGCATTCTTGCAAAATGAACTCAACCAAAGTTGGTTGGAAACATTATCTGTGGGTTCAGGATAGAAACAAATTGCCAAAAACAGTGAGAGAGTTAGAGGCTGTTGGCGTTCAAATTAAAGAAGTTTATAGAGAGTTATCTGATGAAAAAGATTTTTGTGGCGTAAAACCCTTTTTCGACCAAGAACTGGCAGAGTCAAAATTTGGTCGTGCCGCAGATATTTTGCGCTGCGTCATTTTACATAAGACGGGCGGAATTTATCGAGATATAGACCTTTTGATGACACGTCCCATCACAGGCTTGGCCTTAGCCTATGATTTTTTTGCAGGGATTGAATATGACTATTCATATCCTTGTAATGCAATGATGGGTGCTCGCCCCGCACACCCCGTTATGGAAAATTATTTAGAAATCATGAATCGCAATTTTAATCCGCAGACAACACCAAAATACATCACTTACTTCAATACGGGTTATAACCAAAAAGACAGAGATTTTTACCAAACACTTTGTCTTACAGGCCCTATCGCTTTGAGTATAGCCTTAAAAAAGACCCTTATCGAACAGGGCCCAATGGCCTTTGGGGTACCTATCAAGGAACAATCTGACGGCCGTCGGGACCGCAACATTATATTTCCGCCAGAGGTCTTTTTTGGACAAACCCAAGGAAGAGATGGTTGTTCATACGGGTTTCATGCTTTTGCTGGAACTTGGCAACTGCCAGAATTTGGCAGCAAAGGATAAATCATTTTTGTTTTATTAACCCTGAATAAAACCTGACTAGCCAACGGATCTTTGGAAAAAATTTCCGTTGCGGTCAGGATACTTTTCTGTGCGTTTTTTTTTAAACTAAAAGTTTTTAAAAAAGCAGGTTAAAATTAAAGTTTTATTAATATTTTAGGATCTAAAATCAAATTATACTCAATTTAATTTGGTTTTTAAAAATGACAAATTTTATAAAAGGATCACGTACAAAAAGTTTGTACTTTTTCTGCCTATTGGCTTTGCTGAGTGGCAAAACTTTAGAGGCTTCCCATCTTTTTGATCATGATCCCATAGCACGCAATCAAAGCTTCGAACATCCTAAATTCGGAATTACGTTTGGAATAAATGTTTTCCCAGTAGCTAATTTTGTAAAAGATTCCCAAGAGAGAGTGATGCATTGGGTTCCTGGATCGAATTATTACCGACATGCGGTTCTTCCTCAAGAAGGGATTGATACCTATCGGGCTTATAAAACGCTAGATGATTTATATCGGGAGAATCATCCTGACATCGCTTGTAAATATGAAACGCTTAAGGTAGAAGACACGCCAAAAATCCCTTTAATAACGCACAGCATTTGGTTTACCAATCCCTACCAACCAAAGGAATTATCCAATGAGTTCCTGGAATGGTATAGGTACTCCTGCAGCCTTCATGAAAAAGATAAAGGTTGGAGACACATTCTGTGGGTTCAAGATAGGACTAAGCTTCCTCACACCACAGGTTTTTTGGAACACCATGGTATTGAAATCAAAGAGATATACAAAGAATTACAAGAAGAAGACTTTGTAGGCATGAAAAAGTACGTTGATCATGAGATCAAAGAGTGTAAATTTGGTCGGGCTGCTGATATTTTTCGGATTGTTGCTTTGAACAAGTATGGCGGAATTTACAGAGATATAGACTTTGTTTTCACACGTCCTTTAACCGGTCTGACACTGGCCTATGATTTCTTCGCAGGCATTGAGCATCCCTATGCTTATATTTGCAACGCAATCATGGGTTTCAGGCCTGGTCACCCGATACTATCAAAATATATGGAAATTATGGATCGCAACTTTCAGCGTAAAGGTCCTGAATATGTTGAAGGTTGTCTTACTAATCCTGAGATCTGGGATGACAAAAGAGCCTTATTGCACACCCTTTGTTTAACAGGCCCGATTGCTTTTACCGTGGCAATAAAGCAAGTCCTTTTGTCTCAAGGACCTGTGTCACATGGTCTGACTATCTATGATCAACCAGATGGCCATAAAGATCGCAATATTATCTTCCCGCCCGAGGTGTTCTTTAATATGAAAGATGGAAGATCACCAGCCTCATTTGGATGGCATGCATTTGCTACAACTTGGCTGCAAGGTGGCAGCAAGGGATAAAGATTTTTACTTGTTCCCGTAAAAAGCCTGACCGGGCATGTGTGTACCGGTTAGGCACCCTAAATATGTTTTTTTAAATAATTTCCTCACATACTATGAATAGCATTTTTTTTGTTAAGATTTTATTAATCTTTTAGTTGTTAAAATTAGTTATAGACTTAATTTAATTTGGTTAAGAAAATGACAAATTGCCTAAAAAGAAAACGTGTCAAAATTTTATATCTTTTATGTTCGATGGCTCTGCTGGTTGGCAGTACTTTAGAAGCTTCAGACAATCCTTTGGATATGTATGGTAACGACCATACGGGCCGCAACCAAAGCTTCGTGCATCCTAAATTTGGCCCAATCTTTGGAATTAATATCTTTAAACTTTCCAATTTTGCCCACGACTCCGATGCCAAACAAAACCAGTGGAACCCTGGGTCTCCTTATTATCGTCATTGTGTTCTACCTCAAGAAGGAATTGATACACATAAAGCGTACCAACGCATGGATGAATTGTATCGAGAAAATCATCCTGACATTGCTTGTAAATATGAAGTGTTGATGGCCAAAACTGAACCAAAAATCCCCCTTATTACTCACAGTGTATGGTTCACAAATCCATTTCAGCCAAGAGAACTTAAGGACCAATTTCTGCATTGGTATCAGGAATCATGCAGAATGAATAGCAAGGATAAAGGGTGGAGGCACATTCTTTGGGTTCAAGATAGAAACAAGTTGCCTCACACCACGGGTTGGTTGGAACACAGGGGTGTTGAAATTAAGGAAATGTACAAAGAATTAACAGACGAAGAATTTTGTGGTCTCAGGCCTCAGGTTGACCACGAACTTTCCCAATCAAAATTTGGTCGGGCTGCTGATGTTTTCCGTGCCATTGTTTTGTACAAATACGGCGGTATTTATAGAGATATTGATTTTGAAATGACCCGCCCTTTTACAGGATTGGCACTAGCTTACGATTTTTTTGCTGGTATTGAGCATGCGTATTCTTACCCTTGCAATGCGATGATGGGCTGTCGACCTGGTCATCCTATTATCTCAAAATTGATGGAAATTATGAGGCGGAATCTCGATTCATCAAAAGCTCCTGCCTATGTTCAAGACTCTTTACAAAAGCATGGTGATCTTTTGCACACCATTTGTGCCACCGGCCCTGTTGCTTTAGGGGTAGCTGTCAAAACAACTATTCTGGCGAATGGTGCTACAGAACATGGGCTTCCCATATATGCACAACCTGATGGACATAAAGACAGAAATATCATTTTCCCGCCTGAAGTCTTTTTTAACATCAAGGATGGAAGGTCCCACGCTTCGTTCGGTTGGCATGCGTTTGCGACCACTTGGTTAAAAGACGGAAGCAAGGGATAACGCCCTTCCTCTCTTTTTCCTATAGGTAAAAATCTGACCGGTCTCTGTGCTGGTCAGATTACCTGTAGAGGCAAAAAAATGATTTAAATTAAATTTTTATTAATTAATTTTTATTAAAATAAATTATATATCTACTTATCTTGGTTATGAAAATGGCAAATTGCATAAAAAGAAAAATATCCTATGGCATATATATCCTAATATTAATGATTATTATGTCTGACAAAAATTCAGTAGCTACTGATGTTTTCGGCAATGATGAAGTAGGACGTCGGCAAAGTTTCATTCATAAAAAATTCGGACCTATTTTTGGCATTAATATTTTTCCGATTGCTAATTTTGTGGGTGATTCTCACAACCGACAAAATTTATGGCAACCGGGAGCTAGTTATTACCGCAATACTGTTCTTCCACAGGAAGGGGTCGACATCAACAAAGTCTATAAACAACTGGATAAACTTTATCGGGAAAATCATCCTGACGTCGCGTGTCATTTTGACAATATTATGGTTGCTGACGAACCAAAAATCCCTTTTATTACGCACAGTATTTGGCTCACTAATTTGGATAAGCCAGTGGAATTAACGGATGACTTTTTGAGATGGTATAAGCAATCTTGCAAGGTGCATTTGGCCAGTGTTGGTTGGAAACACTATCTGTGGGTTCAAGATAAAAAGAAACTACCAAAAACGGTAAGAGAGATGGAAAGAGCAGGCGTTGAAATCAAGGAAGTCTATAGTGAGTTAAGTGACGAAAAAGACTTTTATGGATTAAAACCTTGTATTGATCAAGAGATTGCTCAAGCAAAATTTGGTCGAGCGTCAGATATTCTTCGTTGCGTTCTTTTATATAGACTGGGCGGAATTTATCGAGATGTGGATTTTGAAATGACACGGCCCTTCACAGGATTGGCCCTAGCTTATGATTTTTTTTCAGGTATCGAGTATCCCTATTCTTGCCCTTGTAATGCGCTAATGGCTAGTCGTCCAACTCACCCCATTATAGGAAAAATGTTAGAGCTTATAACTAGAAATCTAGATCCAAAAACAGCACCGCCCTATATAGAACAATCGTTAAAAGTGGGAGGGGAAGAATTGAAGACCCTTTGTAGCACAGGACCAATTACCTTGGGGGTTGCTGTCAAAAAAGTTATTCTGGATCAGGGAACTATAGCCTTTGGCCTGCCCATAATAGACCAGCCTGACGGTCACAGGGATCGTAATATTGTTTTTCCACCTGAAGTCTTTTTTGGAGATGTGAGAGAAAAATCCGTAGGTAAGGGACCTTCTGCCTTTGGTTGGCATGCTTTTAAAGGAAGCTGGCTGAAAAAAGAGTTTGGCAGTAATGGTTAAAATGCTTTTCGTTTTGTCTTGCTTCCCTGAGAAGTCGCCCAGTATTGAATTTCTGAAAATCTCTTAGGCGACTTTTTCAACGGGTTGTATCGCTGCTATGAGGTCTTCTATCACCTTATCGAGTAGAGGCTTGTCATTCCCTTGGGCCATGATTCTCAATAAGGGCTCAGTGCCTGAGGGACGAACCAAAAGCCGACCATGAGGGTGTAATTGTTTTTCTGCATAACTAATCGCCTGTTGAATGGATTTAGACTGCAAATTTATAGGATAGGTCGTTCTGATGTTTTTAAGAATTTGAGGCACAGGTTGAAACACATGGGCTATTTCGCTGATACGTTGGCCTGTATTTTTCAAAAGGCTTAAAACTTGCAAGGCAGCGATCAGGCCATCACCCGTGGTTACATAATCTTTCAAAATGATATGACCCGATTGCTCCCCGCCGACATTGCAATCTTCTGTGCACATTTTCTCCAAAACAAAACGATCCCCAACTGAGGACCGATGCAAAGTAAGCCCTTTGGAATGCAAATAGCTTTCCAAGCCCAAGTTTGACATCACGGTTCCAACAATGCCATTACCCCGGAGCAACCCTATTTCTAGCCAAAGGGTTGCAATAAGACCCAGTAATTGGTCTCCATCTAGAATGTGACCGTGTTCATCAACCATAAGCAACCGATCCCCATCACCGTCAAGGGCAATTCCTAAATCCGCCTGATGGCTGAGAACAGTTTGTTGCAAAAGGGCAGGGGAGGTCGCTCCGCAATCCAAATTAATGTTTTCTCCATTGGGTTCAATACCAACCGGAATCACGTCAGCACCCAATTCCCACAAAACCTTAGGGGCGACTTTATAGGTCGCTCCATGGGCACAATCAACAACAATTTTTAAACCATCCAGACGCTGTCCGCGGGGAAATGTTGCCTTCGCAAATTCAATATAACGACCAGCCGCATCATCAAGGCGTTTGGCTCTGCCAATTTTTAGACAGTTTGCCAAGGGAATCTTGCCAGTTGTTAACTGTTCAATCGTTTCTTCGTCAGAACGGTTAATTTTGCAGCCGTCGGGGCCAAAGAATTTGATGCCATTATCTTGAAATGGGTTATGGGATGCGGATATCATAACACCCATTTGTGCCCGAAGGGAACGGGTCAGCATAGCAACCGCAGGGGTGGGCAGAGGCCCCAACAAAATAACGTCAGCCCCCATAGACACAAACCCGGCCACCAGGGACGACTCAACCATATATCCCGACAGACGCGTATCTTTTCCAATGACAATCGTGAAACGGTGATCACCATGGGAGGCAAAATATTTTTTCATCCCATGATGAGCGGCTGCAGTGGCCAACTTTAAAATACAATCAGGTGCCATGGGCCCACTGTTGGCAGGACCCCGTACACCATCAGTTCCAAATAAAATTTGTGTCGTCTGCATCATTTACTCAGCTGGTTTTGGTTTTCCACTTAAAGGGACACTGGGGCGTGGTGAGTTTGTATCGTTGAAGCCAATGGGAGCTGGTAATATCCCTCCCTCTAACACAATTCTAATCTCTTCACCCGTCAGTGTCTCTCGCTCTAATAAGACCTGTGCTAATTGATGTAGGGAGTTTATTTGCTCTTGCAAGAGGTTTTTTGTCTCTTGGTAGCAACCATCTAATATTTTAGCAACTTCTTCGTCAACAACTTGAGACGTAGCCTCAGAAAACATTTTCGCATGAGCCGTCGTATGGCCCATATAACCCTCGTCTTGGGCCCCATAGGACTGGAATCCAAGTCGATCGCTCATCCCCCATTCGGTAATCATGCGTCGGGCAATGTTTGTTGCCATTTTAATGTCTGAGGATGCGCCCGTTGTAACTTTATCATAGCCAAATATTAATTCTTCAGCTAATCTGCCCCCCATTGCCACCTTAAGGTCGGCATATAAACGACTGCGCGACATGGAAATGCGGTCACCCTCTGGCAAACGCATAACCATTCCTAAGGCACGGCCACGGGGGATAATGGTGGCTTTATGAATGGGGTCTGAATCAGGTGTATAATATGCGATGATGGCATGCCCCCCTTCATGATAAGCCGTAAGCTTTTTCTCTTCTTCTGTCATGACCATGGAACGACGTTCCGCCCCCATCATCACCTTATCTTTGGCTTGCTCAAATTCGTGCATACCAACCATTAATTTTCCACGGCGTGCTGCCATCAAGGCCGCTTCATTAACCAAATTGGCTAAATCAGCCCCTGAGAATCCGGGAGTTCCTCGTGCAATAACTCTTGCATCAACGTTGGGCGATAAAGGAACTTTTCTCATATGAACTTTTAAAATCTGTTCACGACCGCTTACATCGGGGTTGGGCACAACAACTTGTCTGTCAAAACGACCTGGGCGTAATAAAGCAGGGTCTAGAATATCAGGCCTGTTCGTGGCTGCTACCAAAATGACGCTTTGGTTTTCCTCAAACCCATCCATTTCAACCAGTAATTGGTTCAATGTTTGTTCGCGTTCGTCATTACCTCCACCCAGGCCAACTCCACGATGACGGCCAACGGCATCAATCTCGTCCATGAAAATAATACAAGGCGCATTTTTTTTGGCCTGTTCAAACATATCACGAACTCGGCTGGCACCCACACCCACAAACATTTCCACAAAGTCGGACCCTGAAATGCTGAAAAAGGGCACTTCAGCCTCGCCAGCGATAGCTTTGGCCAATAATGTTTTACCAGTGCCGGGTGGGCCGACCAGCAATACGCCACGGGGAATACGTCCGCCCAAGCGTTGGAATTTTTGCGGATCTTTTAGAAAATCAACAATTTCTTGCAGCTCTTGTTTGGCCTCGTCAATGCCGGCAACATCTTCAAATGTGACTTTTTTTGCCTTATCATCCCTTAGACGCGCCTTTGATTTCCCAAAACCCATCGCACGATTCCCCCCTGATTGTATCTGACGGAAAGAATAAAGGGTTAAACCAACCAACAAAAGTATAGGCAGCCAGGGTAACAAAAGTTGAAAAATAGAAAGGTCATGATCAGCAGGCAGAGCTCTGATAACCACGTCTTTCTCAAGCAACTTAGTCACCATTGTTTGGGTTTCAGGGGCATAGGTAATGAAATTTCTACCATCCTTTGTCTTTCCCAAAACGTGCTGACCGCTTAATGTTACCTCGGCAACTTTATTATCATTAACATCATTAATAAACTGAGAATAAGCAACAGGAGGATTCCCTTGATGAGAAGAGGATCCTGGAAACATTTGGAAAATCACAAACAAAACAGCAGCTATGGCTGACCACAAGAATAAATTGCGCGTTGTTGGGTTCAAGGTTTGCCTCTCTATTTTAGGAATTATTCACATATTCTCTGAAAACCAAGGCGGGTGCAATGGTTATTTATTATAAAATGAATCCCCTAAACTAGAGCAGTTGCGTGAGGACACATTCATCCTTAAATAACGCAATAAAGGATGAATTCTGTAGATAGCAAGATGTAAAAGAAAGCTCATAGTGAGGAGTCTAAATTTAAGGTGGCAAGACAAAAATTGTTTTATCCCCTGAATGGACTTCTTTCAATTACATCCTCAAATAACTGGTGCCAATTGCGTTCCACCCTTAGCCGCATGAAGACACCCCCCATGCCCACGGCGGCTCTGTCCATAAAGACAAATTCGCGAGGGGGGCGAATACCGCCCAATTTATTTAATTCGGCATGGACCTGCGTGGCTGTTTGCCACCCTTTGGTTCCGCTGAAGTCATCTTGAATGGGGCGAACTCTATCATCCAATAACGGGTCATACAAAAGTCTGGCCCATTGGCCTATCACCTCGATTACGGCTTTACTTAAATTTTTGAACCCTAAACATTCATAGGCATAAACAGCCTCATCAGGTCGATTATTCAACAGGGCATCATAAAGGTGAAGAATGCCTTGAACGAACTGGGCAGGGAAGTGTCTGACGCAGCCAAAGTCCAACAGCTGGATCGTCCCACCCTCGCCAACCAAATAGTTACCCGGGTGAGGATCGCCATGAATGACCCCGTGATGATAAAGGGGGTGATACCAGGCTTGGAATAAACGATCGGCCAATTGGTTGCGAAAGTCCTCATCAGCCTCGATAAAATCATAAATGGGCTTGCCATCCATCCACGACATCGTTAACAGACGATCCGTTGAAAGATCTGGATGAACGGTTGGTACCTTTACCCAATCAGCCCCTTGAAAGATTGTTTGATAAAGGTGAATTTGCTTGGCTTCGTGGTGATAGTCCAACTCTTCCAACAGACGCGTTTTAATCTCGTCTTGAACCTCACTGGTATCCAGGGCTTTATTCCAAAGATGATAAACACCCAGTAAAGCCCTTAAGTTGGCTAAATCAGTTTCCACAAGGCTTTGCATTTGCGGGTATTGTAGCTTGCAGGCGACAAGTTCGCCTGAGATCGTGCTTGCCTGATGCATTTGCCCCAAAGAAGCTGCGGCCTTTGCTGTTAAATCAAAATGTTGAAAGTGGTGTTGCCAGTTGACCCCCAATTCAGCCACCATTCGGCGACGAACAAAAGGCACACCCATGGCAGGCGCACACGATTGTAATTCTCTTAATTCCTGAGCATAGTCGGCCGGAATAGCGTCCGGAATAGTTGCCAAAAACTGAGCCACCTTCATCAACGGTCCTTTCATGGACCCTAATGTGGCTTTTAAATTTTTTGCATAGGCTTCGTCGTCAATGGGCCGGCCTAAATATTCCTGGCCGACCAAACGCGCGGCCAACCCACCTACAGCGCTGCCCACTTCAAAGTATCGCTTTATTTTTGTGGATAGAGTCGCATCGTCTATCAATTTTCTATTCACTTCATTGTTAGTTTAATTTATGACGTCAACTTCTTTAAATAGATCATGTAAACTCATACGATTCTAACCCCTTCAGTCTTTGCGATTTCGTGTATTGGCGGGGGATATGGAAAATTGAGCAGATTCAGAACAATATCGATTTTTTGTTCACCAATTTCTTGTTCCAAATCCTACACAAAATCAGTTTTTCTTTTGATTGCCTCATCGACAGTTTTTGCATGTGTTTCGATGCATAAGTCTATGTCCCCACCTTTTTTGGTCAAGTCTGTTCTAGAACCGAAAAGCCATAGTTCATCCTCAAGCAAAAAATGCTTAAGGAACAAATTTTCCAATGCTTTCAGATCATGGTCTGATAATCTTACCTTTTTCATCTTATCCAGCGTCCACACTTTTTTGTAACCATCTGAATTGGGTATAAATTAATCCACCAACAATTCCAACTGGTTAATAAAATCAGCAATCATGCTTAAACCATGATTCCAAAACTCAGGATCGTCTGCTTTCAAACCAAAAGACTGAAGAAGATCTGCATATTTCTTGGTGCCGCCCGCTGACAGTAAATCAATATACTTCTCAGCAAATCCCTCTGGTTGATTCTGATAAACAGCATACAAGGAATTAACCAAACAATCACCAAAAGCATAAGCATACACGTAAAAAGGAGAATGGATGAAATGTGAAATATACGTCCAGTATGGGCGACATATATCATCAACATGAACAGCGGGGCCTAAGGCTTGTCTTTGCGTTTCCAACCAAAGGTTGCCAATATTTTCCGCCGATAATTCCTTTGATCGACGGAGGGTGTGCACCTGTTGTTCGAAGTCGTAAAACGCAATTTGCCGTACAACGGTATTGAGCATATCGTCAATTTTTCCGGCCAACAGTTGTCGCCGTACTGCAGGATCGTTTTGGCTTTTTAATAAGGATTGAAACGTCAGCATTTCTCCAAAAACAGAAGCCGTCTCTGCCAACGTTAAAGGGGTGGAAGCCAATAAGAGCCCTTGTTTGCTGGCTAGTATCTGATGAATGCCGTGACCTAATTCATGCGCGAGAGTCATAACGTCCCGCGTTTTTCCTTGATAGTTTAATAATATAAAGGGGTTCGCTGAGGGGATCGTTCCATGGGAAAATGCACCCGACGTTTTTCCTTTTTTCACAGGGACATCGATCCAATTGTTATCAAAAAACTGGCGCCCAATCTGTGCCATAAGGGGGCTAAATTGTTCATAAGCGCTTAAGACGATGTCACGCGCTTTCAACCAAGAAATTGCCTGTTCTGGGACTTGTGAAAGGGGGGCATTTCTATCCCAATAATCCAAATGCTCAAGTTTTAGCAATTTAGCCTTTAGAGCATAATACCGATGAGAAAGGCGACCATATTGGGATTTAACAGCCTCCACCAGGGCTTCAACAACTTGCGGTTCAATTTGGTTAATGAGATGACGTTCGTGAACTGGGCTTGCATAGTGACGCCATGTGTCTTCTGTTTCTTTATCTTTTGCCAAGGTGTTGGTGATAAAAGTGAAAAGGGGAAGGTGCGCATTTAAACCTTTGGATAAAGCCAAGGCAGCGTGCTGGCGTATTTGACGATCAGGATGATTGGTCAAATCAGTCACCTGGGACAGATTAAGGTCATCTCCGTTCATCGAGAAGGTCATGCTAGCCAGTGTTTCTTCATAAAGGCGGCTCCAAGCCTGGCTTGATGTCAGTGACTTCTCAAGGAATAGTTTTTCCAAGTCGCCTGACAGTTGATGAGGCCGGAACAAACGAACTTTTTCTAACCATGGCCTGTAACGACGCAAACTTGGTGTTTTGTTGAAGGCGATTTCCAAAAGGTCATCTTCGATCTGATTTAGTTCCAAGGTAAAGAAAATTAAGTGCCCACTTAAAGCTGTCACCTCTTCTTGAATATGTTGGTAGAACTGGCCAACTTCTGTGTCATTAAGATTTTTATAATAAAGCAAACTGGAAAAGCTAACTAATCGTCCTATGTCTTCTTGTATAGCGTCAAAATCATGAATCGCTGAAAGCAGCTGCTCGCTGTTCCAACCAGAACTTACAAACAAACCTTTATAGGTCTCTACAAATTGTTTTGTATTTTGATTACAGGCAGCTATGGCAATTTGAATTTTTGGGTCATTTAACGAACTGTAGAGACTGTTTAAGTTCCATTCTGGTAAATTTTCTTCGCTCAATAAGCTAATTACAGGATCTGGCATTTATTCTTCCCTTGTTTTTGAAAGTTGAAAAATTATAAACAAAAAAAAGAAATTTAACATAGATTTTAACAATAGTGCTATAAAACCTAAAGTCGGACGGTCAAGATGCGATTCGACCCCCAATTAAACCCTTTGGTAGCCTGGTAAGGCTGGAATAAATAAATTCTGTGAAGAGTCATTTATGCCTGAGCATAAATCATCCTCCGTTTCGATATTCTCATCTTGATCTTGGGATGTGCCAGGTAGTACAACGACTGAGGACCAATAATTGATCAGCGTTGCAATGTTGGCTGCGAAATTTGCATAGTCGAACGTTTTGCAAATATATCCAGCTGCATAGTTTTGATAGACGCTCAGCATCTCTTCCACGCTTATACCATTAGTCAAAACAATTACGGGAATATCTTGGAGTAGACGGTCTCGCTTGATTTCTTTTAAAACATTAAATCCATCACGCTTTGGTATATTGATATCCAATAAAATAAGGTCAGGACGAGGAAAGTCGACGTTCAGATCTTGTTTATATCGCAGAAAATCAATCGTTTGAGCGCCATCATGAACACAAAAAAGATTGATTTTGTGATTAGTAGCATCCAATGCCCTCCTCATGATCAACTCGTCCGCAGGATCATCCTCAACCAACAAAATATGCAATTCCTTGGAAGGGTTATGGAAGACAACGTCACTTTTTTTCTTTTCGTTCCGCTGATTAGGGGGGGTAAATCCCTGATAGAAATAGTGAGGAGAAACCCCATAAAATTGACTTATCTGATACAACACGCCTGCCGACACACGACTTTGTGCTTGTTCATACTTTTGAATTTGCTGATGTGATATGCCCAGATTTTCCCCAACCTGGGCCAGGGTGAAACCCAGCTTGTGTCGTTTTTCTCGCAAACGCCTTCCTATGAACACATCCAACTCTTTTAAATCGTCTGCTAAATATTCCACGTTAACACCTTTAAATTAACAGCAATCCCGACTCGGTCTTGCAGCTCATTGAATAAAATTAACCGCACGTTAAGCAATTTTTTATAAGTATCACTGAGGTTTGCTATCTTTGGTTTAGCATCGATGAGGGATTTTAGCAAAAATCATAAGGACATACCATATGATTTTTTACATCACGCGCAAGTTTCAAAAATATTTCCTTCTTTTTCTAACAGGATATTTTATTTGTAATAAACAAGCCTTATGTCAGATTAATCTTTAGTTTGAATCTTGTAAGCTTCGTTTACATAATCAACGAGCAACTGGCGCGCACTTTCTTTCAAATTTTGGGGAAAATGCATGTTGTAGGAAATAACAACTGACTTATCACACTCTATTTCTAAAAACGCGCCAATGGTTCCCTGTATTTTTAGGTTTGCATCGGTTGCCCAAAAGAACAGGTCTCTAATGGCCGGTTCATCGTACACGT
Organism: Candidatus Finniella inopinata; assembly: GCF_004210305.1. Classification (NCBI taxonomy): domain Bacteria; kingdom Pseudomonadati; phylum Pseudomonadota; class Alphaproteobacteria; order Holosporales; family Candidatus Paracaedibacteraceae; genus Candidatus Finniella; species Candidatus Finniella inopinata. The sequence continues at coordinate 14,290 of NZ_SCFB01000015.1, forward strand.
GGGAGCATTTGCAGAACAGTTTAAGGGTTTCGTTTGCTTTTAAAATTGTTGATCTTTCATTGGGTGCTGATTTAACCGCCCATAAGGAAAATGGGCGTCCTTGGCTCTCTAACTCCACGGCTTGTGTCAACGAGTCACTTCTTTGTCTATTTTGGACTGTCTTTTTAATATACCAAGTTTTTTCATCATATTCCTTCTCTAGGCATTCCCTGCAAGATGTTATATCCGTGTGGGCTATTCCAAAATCTGGGTTAGCGGTCAGTAGAACCGTGATAAAAGAAGCCAAAATAAACGCTTGCTTCATAAAAATTACATTCCTCCGTACAAAAAGTTTCACGACAACAGCTTCTTATAGTTAATGCCTCAAACAATTACAAAGGGAAAATGTATTATTGAGGAGGAATGCCTGCGGGTTTCATTTTGGGGTTGATGGGAAGTAATTTTTTAAGATCTTGGAAGATATCATGGTGTCCCAGCAAACTAATCGCCATCTTGATAACATCCAAAAATTCGTGATGAACCGGTTGGTTGGCAATCTCTAACGATTGTGTGTCTCCGTTGAACTGAATCGGTACGGTGCGTACGTGGGGTTTGTCCTCGTTTTTGACTACTCCCAATTTGTGAATATTTTCGATTAAATTATTTTTAACACCAAGAAGTATAATTTCCGCAACTTTATGACTTGCTCCTTCCAAACTGTTAAGAAGGTGCGAGTAACCTTTATTCAAAAATAACTCTGGGTCTTCAAAGTCGACTTCAACATTTAGCAAGGAGGGGGGCGTGTAGTTCCCCTTGATCATAATACCAGAGTTTTTCAAGCCTATTTTCAAAGAACCCTGCCCTTGACAGGTATTAGAATGAATGTCTTGAAGTTCAAGGACGAAACCAGTATTTATCTCTCCTTTATCTTTTAAATTCGCCAGTAATGAATACCAAAAAGGTCTAGAATCTGGTTTGAAGGCTGTATTTATTTGGCCGAACGCACATATGACTTCGTCATAAAAATCGCAAAGCTTTTGAAGATAGTCGGGCCAAATTGTGTGGGCCTGAAAAGTTGAATCATAAGTTGCTTTTAAATAGTTTTTACTAGGCTGGTAGTCCAGCTGACAATCAGTAGAAAATGCAAGGGCATGATTTTGATGATTGCTTTTTCCCTCGACCTTAAAGGTGGGTATTGTTTTTACGACAGCGCTCCAATCGGTATCCTGATTCGGTTTAAATTGCCCAATAAGGGTATTCACAAAAGCTATGCCTTCATCTGCTTCAAAGTGAATTTTATAAATATCATGTTTGTTTGTTTTATTAGCTACAACATAGCATTCCAACAAAGTCCAGATTTTAGCCAAGGTTGGACTTAGATACGCATTATCAACCTGCAAATCAACTGAAGCGGTATAATATTTTTTATTTTCAACCCAATCCTCATTGAGGCTAAATTTAGTGAGGTTATAATCTTGTGTGTAAATGGCTTCGTGATCGTTGGCCGTGACAATTTTTAGATTTCTGCAACTGGAATTGAAACTCATGACGACAGGATCTTTAAAAATCCCCCGTCTTATTTTCTGAAGCCACCCAGGTGCTGGAAGAGTTATTTTAATTTTCCCTTGGTTAAGACCATTTTGGTCAGGTGCAATAAAAACGGTATTTTCAGTTGCTGTTTGAAGATTTAACTCTGCATCTCCGACGGATGTTAAAGTCAATTCATGCCAAAAAGGGTTATAACTGGCAACCAACCGGTCCGCTAAACGATAGGTCAGGCGGAAAATGGGCGAGAGGGTATCCAATTGATTGTGGATGAATTTGGAAATAGATCCGTCATTTTTTTGTAAATTCTCCTTTATTTTTTCAAGGGTTTGGTTACTGATGTCCAGTTGAGGTTTTTTAAATTCGACCTTGAACAGGTATTTAGAAATGATGACGTCACCCAGCTGCAGTGTGGGCCCTGCATAGGAGCGCCAGTAACTTAAATTTTCACGCACTTGTCTTTGGAAAATGGTAGCCTGGTGATGCCATATCACCGCCAAAATAACACCAAAGGCAATAATCAAGGTTTTGATTTTGTGTCCCACAATCTTAAATCCTTAACCTTCTTCTATCTTTCTACTATTATTGTCATAAAATAGTTAATAATGTACGAAAGAACGTACTTTGAAATTGGAAAGGAGAGAAATATGCGAAAGATTTTTTACGGTTTCTTGATTTTTATAGCTTTGGCTCTTGTCAGCATTCCCTTTATTGACTGGCAAAGTCTGAAACAACCCATTCTCAACCAGTTACAATCGATAACAGGATATGAAATTGATATAAAAGGCCCTGTTAAAATTCAATTTTTCCCCATACCAAAAATTGTTTTGAACGACGCTTCGTTACGGCCAACAAATAAGAAGATTGGCACCGACTCTTTGCAGCTTGTATCAGCCAGGGCCAAGGAAATTCGGTTGGGTTGGTCTTGGGCCCCTTTGTTACGAGGTAAACTAGATATTCAACATTTTGAGCTTGATACACCCGTTGTCATTTTGAAGAGCGTGAAGGCTGGGCCTAAGGCGCAGACCATACAGTCCTCGTCGCCTTCAAAAACACCCTCTAAACCTTCAACTTTTTCATTGCATCGTTTTGTTACTAAATCAGGAAAAATTGTAATTGATGCCGACACCCCCAAACAAAAGCGCATTGATAACATTGCAGCGTCAGGTTTTATCGAAGGAATAAATGGGCCAGCCGAAGTCACGGGAAGCTTGACATATAACGATGTCAAATTAGACCTTCATATATTTGTATTGAAATCTAGCGAAACCATACCTGTTCAAGGTTCTGTTTCTTTTGGGCATAAAGGTCAAACCTATGGTCCCCTATCATTTGATGGCTTTATAGATATGCAAGATAAAAAAGTTTTGAAAAATCATATGACGATTACTTATGAAGGGAATACATTGATTTTGGACAGTTCGACAGATTTTGAGAAAGATCAGACAGAAATCGCTATCACCAGTAAAAAGATCGATTATCAAAATCACCACCTACTGAATCTGCAGGCGCTACTTACGATTAAAAGCGACGACCTGGTATTTAAAAAAATTGCAGGGGAGATCTTTGAGGGCAAACTGGATATCAGTGGTCATTTTCAAGCCAATAAGAAACTAACTGTACAAGGTCATCTGCATCAGTTGAATTTAACGAAAATTCCAAAGCTGCACGACTCGCCTGTTAAAAAAGGACGCCTGGAGGCGTTCACGAAACTGTCCCTGGATTTAAATAATTTTGAGAAATGGCTTGAAACATTGTCAGGCACCTTGACCATGAATATAACAGGATGTGCCATTGAAACCATTGATATAGAGGCGCTGACGCAGCAAGTTAAGAAAATAAAAGACATTCAAAGTCTCGTCCAAAGCTTTGAAACTGGGCAACAGAAAAAGATTTTAGACATTAAGACACTGAGGGCGGACTTTAATATCAGCAATGGCATTGCAACAACCCAAAACATGCAGATGACAGCTAATATGGTTGACGTTAAGGGGCAGGGGAGTATTGATATCCCGCAAAGCCTGCTTAACTTGGCGTTGAACGTTTACGCCAAAGATTTGGGTAAAATGGTTATCCCCTTTAGGATCACAGGGAATTGGAATGCCCCCACCTATGGAATTGACCAAGAACAGATGAGTTCTGTGATTGCAAAAAACCTGACCCAAAAAGGAGTCGATGCGGTGATGGATCAGGTTAGAAAGAAAGCTCAAGGAGCCTTAGCCAAAGGAAAAGAGTCTGCCCAGGGCAGTTCTGATAAAGCAATCAAGCCTGAAAAAATCATTAAAGAAGTGTTATCTGGCTTGCTTCGATAAACCTTTCAGAAAGCAACATCAGATGGTGCGGGCAGATGTTAATAAATCTTTGTACTGCTTGGCACTTTTTGCATTTGAATCGTTAAAACATTTAGTTAGATTTTCATGCTTCCAATCAGCGATCACCGTATCCCCTTCTGAACGTCTAAACAATTCAAATTGCAATTGTGAATAAAGAGCTAATACCCTGTTGTGCATGTATTCCTCGGGGACACTTTGATACCCACTTACCTGAGGAATCAAAAGTTTTACCATCCAGTACGGGAAGTCTTCTAAGTGCGAAACAAATCCTAAATTCCATACGCTATAAAGGTCGGCCCATTCTTTAGGAAAAGGCATGTGCAGGAGTACCGCTTGACCATCTGGTGAAAGAGAGGCGGGACCTGAACCAATCACTTTATTTTCCGGCCCGCCTGGTCGACTATTGGCTAAAACCCACCCGGCCTTAGCATTTCCATTATTACCCATAAGCCAATCTATTAAGGTAGCTTCTAAAATATTAAGAGGAAGATAGTTTCGACAATAGTCAGGATCGACCTTACCAGTCTCGATGGCCTGAATAGCTTTCTTTAAAGGTGATTTAACGGATTGGTATTTGACCCAATACATAAAACCACCCGTATTAAAAATATTAATTGAAGCGGATGCCTTGCCCCAAACCTGCATGGTGGCTTTTAAAACAGTTACATCATCACGCATAGATTTTGTTAAAGCATTCAAGGTCATAGCATAAGCAATAAGCTCAGGGAAAACTTTTGGTCCATCCCTTTTCACTTTATCATAAAATTCAGTTAGATCAGCCTTATTTGCCTCTAACATGAACTGATGTAAGTAAGGATTTTTTTCAGCATTCGTTGCCATCAAGTCAACCATATTGTTAAAGTCTGCTGTGCTAATGCCCCGCGGCAAAAGTTCATCACCAATTGCCTCTAACTGGGGTGCTGCCCACTTCCCATCAAAGTTCAAAAGCTTCAGTTGTATGAAATGATCTTTAACTAGATTGTAGGCAGCTTGATCATTTAGGCTATCCAAGTTCTGTTTGATGGTCCAGGCAACATAACTTTCGGGACTAGCTTCTTCTTGAATGGCCTTTAAATCAGCGGACCATATGAAAGTAATAACGAATAAAAATAGGTAAGTTATGCTTTTCACTTTTAATACCTCTCAAAAAATGAAGTGGTAAAAAGTGAAATAATCAAGAAAGGTTAATAAATGGTTAATCTACTCAAACTTTTATCGACTCTAACGCTTGAAGTGCACGTTGACGGGCTTTTTCGTGATTCACAACAGGAAAAGGGTATGTCTGCCCTAGCTTAATACCCGCCTGTTTTAGGGTATTTTGATCAGCTTCCCAAGGTTTATGGAGAAATTCATTTCCAAGATTTTTTAATTCAGGAACCCACTGCCTGACATAGACACCCTGAAGATCAAACTTTTCGCCCTGAATAATAGGATTAAAGATTCGAAAATAGGGTGATGCATCAGCGCCTGATCCGGCAACCCACTGCCATCCACTAGCGTTACTGGCAAGGTCAGCATCCACCAAAGTATCCCAAAACCATTCCTCGCCCCTTTGCCAGGGTTGCAGCAGGTGTTTAATAAGAAAAGATGCCGTAATCATGCGTACTCGGTTGTGCATCCACCCCGTTTGGTAAAGTTGGCGCATGCCCGCATCCACAATTGGATAACCAGTTTGTCCCTGCTGCCACGCCTTTAAAAGGGTCTCGTCCTGATCCCATGGAAAATTTCTAAAATTTTCCCGCCAGGCAACAGTGGGCAAATCAGGAAAATAATACAGTAAATAGTATGAAAATTCACGCCAACCGATCTCTCGTAAAAAATGCTCTACATCATTTTCAAGTTCAGGTTTCATCAGGCGTTGATTTTGAAGGGTCCACCAAATTCTTCGCAAGCTAATTTCCCCAAATCGAAGGTGGGGGGACAATGAAGACGTGGATGGTTGGCCTGGGTAATCGCGCCCGGTTTTATAGTTTGGCAATCCCTGGTCTATGAAGGATTTCAGCCTATGTTCGGCCCCTTGTTCCCCAGGTTGCCAACAATGACGAAGTCCGCCAGCCCAATCAGGATGAGTTGGTAACAGCTGCCAATCATCCAAGAATTCTGATTGGATTGCAGAGGGTTGATAGAAGTTCAGAGTCGTGGGCCCTGGATTTGGTTCCTCAATCTGCGTATGTTTCAAGCAATGTTTCCAAAAGGGTGTGAAAACCTTGAAAGGTTCGCCCTGATTATTTTTAATGGTGTGAGGCTCAAACAGAATGGACCCCTTAAACGACTGACAAATCAGGCCTTGGTCTTTTAGCTGAGCTTTCATGGTTGTATCTTGGTCAATACTGGTTTGGTCATACCGTCGATTCCAAAAAACATGGGTAATGGGCAGATCTTGAACAAGCTGACCCAAGACGTTGACGGCATTACCTTTTTTCAAAATCAGCTTGCCTCCAAGCTTTTGCAGATTTTGGTCAAGGTTTTTTAAACTGTTGTGTAACCACCACCGGGACGCTCCACCCAAAGGACGCGGATTTTCAGGGTCATATATATACAGGGGAATGATAGGCAAACCCATTGCCACCGCCTGCAATAAAGCAGGGTGATCATCCAATCGTAAGTCGCATCGAAACCAAACCAAAACAGCCATGACTCAATCTAACAACAAAGCAGTTAAGAATCAAATCTTGTATTTTAAACCAACTTTTACCGTGTAAAGATCAGGTTTTAAGCGCAAACCTGCAGAAGGTCGTTTTTGAGGAACCTCTTGGGCTATGTTGTTTTTGTACTTACTGATGCCAATTTCTGCTCCTAAAGAAAATTTTTGTCCTACAGGCACGTTCATTCCCATTTCCAAAATCTGGGCACCTTGAGGTTTTTTTGCAATTTGAGGTGCAAGGGGGACAACCAAAGATTCTTTGGGAGAGTGTTGGGAGACATCTGGTTTAAAGGGTCCAGCAGATTCCACAAAAACCTTCACAGCTTGAAAAGAACTGGCAATATAATTGCCAACCTCAAACAGCTTACTGAAATAGGAATTTGACTGCCGGGTATCATTTTGAGTTTTCTGCATCATGGAGTTGTTAGCAGGCTCGGCTGCAGTTTCTGGCGGGCATGAAGCCATCAGAGCAATCAAGGTCAACAAAGCCGTCAGTTTTGCCATGATGTGAAGCCAAATTTAAGTTTCTGCTAGGACAATTGTAGGACATATATAAAAATTATCAAATATTTTTTATATCTGGCTGCTGTTTAACAAAACCAAGGGGCCGTCAACAAAACAGTTGCTAATCAGATCATTTTCATGTAAAAAATATTATGTTTTTTTGCCGTTTTTAGTAAAAAACTGTGTGTAGATTCTTATATTAAAGTCAGGTTCTAAAATGGCCGTTCCAAAGAAAAAAACTTCGAAATCACGTCGTAACATGCGTCGTTCTCATGATCATTTAGCATCCATTGGTACCGCAGAGTGTTCAAACTGTGGGCTTCCAAAGCTTCCTCACCATATCTGTCAGTCTTGCGGTCATTATAATGGCCGTCAGGTGTTGAAGACAAAAAAAGAAGCTCCTACTGATTGACATAAATGACAACTATTCTAGCCCTTGATGCTATGGGGGGGGATGTTGGGCCAAAGGTGGTTGTAGAGGGTGCAGCAATAGCTCTCTCTCAATCGCAGGGTCCTCTTTCTTTTTTGTTGTTTGGTGATGGGCCTCTAATTGAGGCGCAGCTTGATAAGTTCCCTGGTTTGCGCAAATACTCGACCATTGTACATACAGATGTTTTGATTACCAATGATACAAAGCCATCTACTGCTGTTCGCATGGGGCGTAAGTCAAACTTAGGCATGGCAGTTGATGCCGTTGCCAAAGGACAAGCTCATGCTGTCGTATCAGCGGGCAACACAGGTGCCTACATGGCACTGTCGAAAATTTTATTAAAGACATTAAAGGGCATTGACCGACCCGCCATCCCAGCCGTTCTGCCCACGATAAAGGGGAAGACAGTTGTTCTTGACCTGGGCGCCAATATTGACTGCAGTGCCGAGAGTTTGGTTCAATTTGCTTTAATGGGCGAAGCATTTTCAAGAGAAATTCTAAAGCTTGCTCACCCCACAGTTGGGCTTTTAAACATAGGTTCAGAAGATTTAAAAGGAAATGCAACGGTTCAAAAGGCCGCGCAGCTTTTAAAAGATATCGAAGATTTTAATTTTTCCGGTTTTGTAGAGGGAAATGACATTACGGCCGGCACAACGGATGTTGTTGTCACTGATGGTTTCTCTGGCAATGTCGCTTTGAAATCCATTGAAGGGGCTGCCCATCTTATTAAACACCTTTTAGAACAAGCCTTGTCTTCGTCATGGCTTGGAAAATTGGGGTACCTTATTGCCAGGTCTTCCTTTAAACAATTTAAAGGCCGCATTGACCCGCGCCTTTATAATGGGGCAGTCTTCCTCGGACTCAGGCATATTGCGGTCAAAAGTCATGGTGGAACCGACACTATTGGTTTTGCAAACGCGATTGGTGTTGCGATTCAGATGGTACAAAGTAATCTTGTTGACAAAATTGAGCAGCGCCTTAACTTAGGGGCAAGTTTACAATCTGTTGGCCCCGAGAATGCTTAATATCTCTACAATTATCGGCACCGGATCTTGCTTGCCAAAGCGAATTGTGACCAATCATGAGTTGGCGGCGCGCCTTGATACGACTGATGAATGGATTCGGGAACGGTCTGGAATTTCACAGCGCCATATTGCAGCTGACGATGAGAAAACCTCTGATCTGGCCACCCAGGCGGCGCGTCAAGCTTTGGAGCGGGCCGGCTTAACAGGTGATCAACTTGATTGCATTGTTGTTGCCACCACCACCCCTGATAATTCTTTTCCCGCCACAGCGACCCGTGTTCAAGCAAACCTTGGCGCCACTAAGGCCTTTGCGTTTGATGTCCAGGCAGTGTGTTCGGGGTTTGTTTATGCCTTGACTGTGGCTGATAATTTCATCCGATTGGGACAGGTAAAAAATGCTTTGGTGATTGGGGCTGAAACCATGTCACGGCTTTTGGACTGGCAAGACCGCGGAACTTGTTTTCTTTTTGGTGATGGGGCCGGAGCTGTCGTACTGCAAGCTCAACCTGATTCAGGTGACAAACAAGGGATTTTGTCGACTCATTTGTTTTCAGATGGGCGTCATTATGATTGGCTATACACCGATCATTCTTTTGGTGGCCCTCAAACCCGAGGGACCATTCACATGCAGGGGCGTGAAATTTTTAAAAGTGCCGTTGATAAAATTGGCCAGGCTGTGGAAAAAGCCTTGGATCATAACAACCTGAAGGCATCTGATATCGATTGGTTTGTCCCCCACCAAGCCAATGTCCGCATCATCAAGGGTGTTTGTGAACGATTTTCTATCCCGCAAGAAAAGATGGTTGTGACCATTGCAGAACACGCAAATACATCCGCGGCTTCTATACCACTAGCCCTTGAAAAGGCTGTCAGTGATGGTCGCATCCAAAAGGGCCACCTTGTGCTGATTGAAGCCATGGGCGGTGGGCTAACCTGGGGCTCCGCTTTAATACGGTGGTGATTGTGTTCACAGTATCTAAAAACACTCTTTCTAAATCTCATAAGGATAAATTCTAAGATGGACAGAATGGTTGAAAATGAAAATTTGGTTCAAGGGCGAACCGGTCAATGGGAAGTTATTATAGGGTTAGAAATACATGCCCAAATTGCCGCAAAGGCAAAACTCTTTAGCGGTAGCTCGACCGACTTTGGATCTGACCCCAACACTCAAGTCAGTTTTCTAGACGCTGGCATGCCAGGCATGCTGCCCATTATCAATAAAGTCTGTGTTGATCAGGCCATTAAAACGGGCTTAGGTTTTCACGGGCATATCAATGAAATTTCGGTTTTTGACCGTAAGAACTATTTTTATGCTGATTTGCCGACGGGATATCAAATTTCGCAGTTTCATTATCCCATCGTTACAGGGGGCTATATTGACATTGAGCTTGAGGGAAAGCCGAGTAAACGTATTGCGATAACCCGTTTGCATTTGGAACAAGACGCCGGCAAAAGCATTCATGACCTGCATCCTGATTTTTCCTACATCGATTTGAACCGGGCGGGTATGGCCCTGATGGAAATAGTGTCAGAGCCCGAAATGCGTTCCCCAGCCCAGGCAATGGCATATGTGAAAAAGCTGCGCTCCTTAGTGCGCTATTTGGGAACATGCGATGGTAACATGGAGCAGGGGAGCATGCGCGTTGATGCCAATATTTCCCTTTGCCGCCCTGGTGAGCCTTTTGGAACCCGTGCTGAGATCAAAAACGTGAATTCAATTCGCTTTTTGGGACAAGCCCTTGATTATGAAATTTATCGACAATTGGAAATTTTGGAAGAGGGTGGGGCGGTTGTTCAAGAAACACGCTTATTTGACCCAGTCAAGGGCGAAACACGATCCATGCGGGGCAAAGAAAATGCCCATGATTATCGTTATTTCCCCGATCCTGATTTAAAACCGCTGGTCGTGACGCAAGAACGCATTGAAGCCATACGTGCCACCATGACAGAGCTTCCTGATGATAAAAGGAATCGATTTCAAATTGACTATGGCCTGAGTGACTATGACGCCAATGTTTTGGTGGCAGAGAAAGAGATCGCCGATTATTACGAGACGGTTGTTAAGGCGGCAAAAAGTCAAGACACGAAGCAAGCTGCCAAATTGATTGCCAACTGGTTAATTGGCGAGGTTTTCGGCGCTATGAATCGCGAATCGCTGTCGATCCATCAACTTCCTTTCCCATCAAGTCATTTGGCTGAATTGGTGGATTTGATTATGGATGGAACAATTTCTGGAAAGATCGCCAAAGATGTTTTTGTAAAAATGTGGACAACTGCTAAGTCCCCGGCTGACCTGGTTGCTGACTTGGGATTACAACAAATATCAGATACGTCTGTAATTGAAGCAGCGATTGATCAGGTGTTGAAAGATAACGCTGACAAAGTTGATGACTATAAATCTGGAAAAGTCCAGCTGTTTGGTTTTTTTATAGGGTTGATCATGAAGGCTTTAAAGGGAAAGGCCAACCCCGGATTGGTCAATGATATTTTGAAAAGCAAATTGTGATAAAACAATCACATGAAAAATTTTAACAAAATATAACGTAGATTGTGGGGTTGATTTGAAGGCGTGAATGAGGCACTTTCATCTTAAAATATCATGATGGAGTTCTGTCTTAAAATGACAAAAAAATTTAAAACGCTATCAACAACTTTGCTTCTCTCAGGTGTGTTTTTGACTTCCGTTCAGGCGGACCCTGCTCCTGCGTCGGGGGCACAGGCACCTACCTTTAAAATAAATGGTTATACAATCGTCACGGCAGCCATGGCCAACCAACAACGAACCGATAATGGTAAGGGTGGAAGCGATCCTTTCATGGCGGTTGGTCCGTCAGACTTGTACTTTACGATTGTGGGGAAATCCAGTAATAGCTTGGAGTATAAGTATCGAATTAACTTCGAAACCTATTCCGGGTCCAGCTCTTATGTGGCCCGAAATTATATAGAATTTAATGGTAACTTCGGAACCATTCAAGCCGGTAACTTAAAGGGTCCTGAAGATGCTATGCCTGAAAGTGGTATGAATTTAGTTGGGGGCGCTGGCGGTATTGATGGAACCTTGGGTTCTGTTTACAACAACTCTGCCGGTGTTATTGATGGGGTTTACTTTGCTGGATACACCAATAAGACAACAAAGTTTGTCTTTTACAGCCCGACGGTTATGGGTTTCCAACTTGGATTTGCCTATACACCGAATACGTCGCACATGGGTAAGGAAGGACGAAACAATGCGGCTAATAGCATAGCCCCAGGTGTGGGAACGTCTTCGGCCATCTATCCAGACAAGGCTAACAGCCCCTATGGAACACGAAATATCGTTTTGGGTTTAAGTTATACTGGGTCAGCGGATCTTTGGTCATGGGATATGGCCGTAGTTGGTGTGACGGAACAAAGCCATTTGGTCTATACAGGCTCACAAGGTCAGATTCCTGTTAACAACGCGCGGTCTTATCAATTAACAGCCGCAGTCGGCTATGACAAGTGGAGAGTTGCTGCCGGTTGGATTGATAATGGTAAATCTAGAATCGTCAAAAATAACAACTCAAAAACGGGTCCTGGCGCATATCTTGCTGATACATACCTAGGAAATGCAGGTAAGGCTTGGAACGCGGGTGCTAGCTATACAGTTGGTGCATACCAATTCGCAGCTGCCTATCACAGGACGGACCGCAAAACAGACGCCACCAATAGCGCCACAAGCGATATTCTTGTAACGACTGTTGATTTGAGCGCCTTACAGGGGTTGAAGTTTTTTGGTGAAGTTGACTTCGTCAAAACACGCACCAATAATAATGCCGTTACCGTTCAACAGAATTACCTTAACACTGCAAAGAAGGACCAGAAGGCTGTTGGCAATAACTCAGCAACCGTCTTTTTGGTTGGAAGTAAAGTTAGTTTTTAACAAAACTTCTCTAAAATTAAATATTAAAAGCAGGCGATTTAATCGGCCTGCTTTTTTGTTATTTATTGCTGTTTAAAGCCGTGCGGTGTATAAAAAGAGGCAACTTCACTTTGTGAATAAAGAGAGATAATCTTGACTAAACACTATCGAAACATTTGGCAAAGAATTTGGCCAGCTATGGCGATGTCTTTTCTGGTAACGGCATGCTCGGATATGAATCCACAAAGCAAACCCCCTGAAGATAAGGCAGACAAACGTAAGTTGGGCTTCGGGTCAATTGCTGGTGAGGACTTATTAACCTTTGGCGGCCCAAAAAAAAATACAGGCTCTGGGCCGACTCTCAACGTCAATCAGTATTTGTGGAAAGCTAGCCTGGAAACTTTGGAATTTATGCCACTTGTCTCGGCCGATTCTGTGGGTGGAGTCATTTTGACAGATTGGCACAGCACAGCAGCTGCCCCTAACGAACGATTCAAGGTGTCCGTATATATTCATGGGTCGGTTCTTCGGGCCGATGCCTTAAAGGTTATTGTTCACAAGCAGGTGCGTGGAGTCAATGGTCAGTGGGTTCAGTCCAACACGTCCATGCAAGTCGCAACCGATTTGGAAAATATCATCCTCAGCAAGGCGCGTGCTCTTCGGGTTAAAGATACAAAGCCCAGCTGATGGAATGGCTTTATTCAAAGGACCTTGTGACGTACGAGGTCGCTGAAAAGGTCATGCAAGATCGAGTTGTATCGATTCAAATTCAAGACCGCCGGGAATTGATTTGGGGATTGCAGCACCCCCCGTTATTTACGGCCGGAACCAGTTCTCATGAGAGTGATTTATTAGATACTTTTGGTTTTCCTGTTTATCAAACGGGCAGGGGGGGGAAGTTTACATACCACGGCCCTGGCCAGTTGGTTGTTTATGTGATGATTGATTTAAACAAACACGGCCTTGATATCCGTCAATATGTGGCGACTTTAGAAAATTGGATTATTGATTGCCTGAAACATCTTGATATTCATGCGGAGCGTCGAGAGGGCAGGATTGGTATTTGGGTTCAAAACCCAAGAGGTCAAGACGAAAAAATAGCTGCTATTGGTGTCAGGGTAACAAAAGGGATAACCTGGCATGGAATGGCCATCAATGTTTCGCCAAATTTGTCTCATTTCGGTGGGATTGTTCCTTGTGGATTAGCTGAGTTTGGTGTCATATCCATGGCTAAATTGGGAGGACAGGTGGAAATTCAGGACGTTTTTCAAGTGTTAAAAGAAATTTCGCCCTTTAAAATAACTTGAATAATTGATTTTGGGACACACTTTTTGCTGTCAAGAAAAAAAACATTGATTTAAACCAAGAAAGTTTGATAAACCATATTGACCCTAAGGGAAAAGCCCGCTTAGTATGGGATACAAGTTTTCACAATTATGAAAGGCAAACCTCGTGAATAAAAGTGACCTTATTGTTAGCGTTGCAAATATGGCTGGCATCAAACAAGCAGAGGCGAAACGAGCGATAGATGCGGTCTTTGATTCTATTACGGGAGCATTGAAAAATAATGAAGAGGTCCGTTTGATAGGGTTTGGAACTTTTGTCGTAACTGAAAGACCTGCTACTGAAGGCCGCAATCCAAGAACAGGCGAAAAACTGCAGATTGCAGCAAAGCGCTTGCCTAAGTTCCGTCCAGGTAAAGAACTGAAAGAAGCCGTCTAATTTATATACTTTAAGAATTTGCCAGTAGTAGCAAGTTCTTTAGGGCAGTTAGCTCAGCGGTAGAGCGTCTCGTTTACACCGAGAGGGTCGGCGGTTCAATCCCGTCACTGCCCACCATTAAGGTATCAAATGCATTCCAAGATATTTGTCATAGTGGGGATTCTTCTTCTTTGTCTGATAGTCTCAGGATGTGGCAAAAAGTCAGCCCTCGAAGCCTTAGAGCCAGACACATACCCACGTTCTTATCCCTAGGTTATCAGTGGTGCTAGAAGATTTTTTTAATATCGACTCCTTCCGACTGGCCAAAGTCATCCAATCAATTGAAACACCTGTATACGTCTATAATGCTCACGCGGTAATTAATAATCTAAATTTTTTAACCGCCACTTTATCTTCCCTTATTAAACAAAAACTCCTCATTAGATACGCTGTTAAGGCTAACAGCAACAACAGTATTTTGAAATTGGTCGCTCAGCATGGGGCAGGGGTGGAGGTTGTATCGGGTGGTGAACTTCGACGCGCCCTGCGGGCATCCATACCAACTAATCGTATAGTTTTCTCTGGTGTTGGAAAAACAAGGGAGGAACTTGAGTTTGCAACCAATGAGCAAATAGAACAAATCAGCGTTGAATCAATAGAAGAATTGACTCTTTTGGCTAGTTTATCAAAAAAGGCCAACTTGTGCTTACGGCTATGTCCAAATATAACAGCACTCACCCACGACAAAATTACAACTGGTCGATCTTGCGATAAATTTGGAATCGCCCTTGATCAACTGCCAGATGCTTATTCCGTCCTTAAAGCCAATCCCCAGCTTAATTTTCTGGGCTTTTCCGTCCATATTGGCTCGCAAATTCAATCCACTGAACCCTTTCGCGAAACCTTTAAAATTCTGGCTAAACTGTTAAGGGATATGCCAGGCGGGCTGGAGGTCAAACGCCTTGACCTAGGGGGTGGTTTTTTTGTCCCTTATCATGATCATGAGAAACCTTTTGATTGGAAGGCTTATGCTGAGGCTATTTTAGAAGAACTGGGTGACTTTCAGGGCGAGCTGGTCATTGAGCCTGGTCGTTTTTTGGTTGCTAATGCTGGGGTTTTGCTGACCAAAATTTTGTATATTAAAAAGACCTCTGAAAAAACTTTCATTATTGTTGATGCTGGTATGAATGATATGATGCGCACAGCGCTTTATGGCGTACAACATGCAATCGTGCCGGTGAATCCGAGCCAAGATTCCCAGACGCAACGTGTTGACGTTGTAGGACCAGTTTGTGAATCAAGTGACTATTTTGCCAAAGATATTGATTTGCCTTTGGATTTAAAGCAAGGGGATTATTTGGCTGTCACCTGTACGGGTGCCTATGGTGCATCTTTATCGTCCACCTATAACAGTCGCCCCTTGATCGCTGAGGTGTTAATTGACAATAAACGACCCTATTTAATTCGAGAAGCTATCTCAGCTGACTATTTGTCAACCTTTGAACCGATAAGGCTTTGTCATGAAACATAAAAAACCATTGATCGGCATTACTTTAGACCATTTTGATCCAGCGGATAACAAAGCAGCCCTGTGGTATTCGGAATTCCCATGGTATGCGCTGCGGTATCGTTATAGCGAAGCTGTGGCGTTAGCGGGGGGCGTCCCTTTGGCTTTGCCATATTATCTGGACTGTATCAATGAATATGCTGAAATTTTGGATGGTTTGGTTTTGACAGGGGGGGGCTTCGACATTGATCCTAAATTATATGGGGATGAAAACGTTCACCCAACGGTTAAACTAAAACCCAAACGGACTGAATTTGAAATGGCGATAGCCCGTCGCATGCTGGACCTAAACAAACCCGTGTTAGGCATTTGTGGGGGGATGCAAGTGCTGAATGTTTTGCACCAGGGAACCCTTTATCAAGATTTGCCATCCGAAATTAGTTCTGACATTAATCATTCGCAAACACACGACAGGCATTTACCACAGCACACTGTTATTGTTGAATCTGAAACGTTACTCGCTAATCTTACCAAAGAAACATCATTCTCTGTTAATAGCGTCCACCATCAAAGTATTAAGAAGGTTGCAAAAGGTTTTTGTGTTAATGCCGTGGCGCCAGATGGCGTTATTGAGGGGATAGAATGTTTGGATTATAAATTTTGTTTGGGCGTGCAATGGCACCCGGAATTTCATGTTGGCGAAGCAGATAAGTTGATTTTTCAGGGTTTTCTAGAAGCTTGCCTTAATGGTGAACGTGATGAAAATTAATGTTTAGTTTTGAGTCTTTTTTAAATTTACCTTTAATTTGGGGTGGTTTAATCGCCACAGCCATTTTCTTATATGTTTTGCTGGATGGGTTTGATTTGGGTGTGGGGATCTTGTTCCCTTTTGCCCCCAGCGAAGCCTGTCGCAATAAACTGATGAACTCCATCGCACCTTTTTGGGATGGCAACGAAACCTGGTTAGTTCTAGGGGGAGGGGGGCTGTTTGCGGCATTTCCCTTGGCATATGCTATCTTAATGCCGGCTTTTTACATGCCTATTATGGTAATGTTACTAGGGCTTATATTTCGGGGCGTTGCTTTCGAATTTCGTTTTAAGGCAACTGCCAGGGGACGGAAATTATGGGATTATGCCTTTCATTTTGGCTCCTTAATTGCATCTTTTTGCCAAGGCGTTATGTTGGGAACCTTCGTTCAAGGGGTGTCTGTCCAGGGGCGAGTCTTTTCAGGCGCCGGTTTTGATTGGTTTTCCCCTTTTGCCTTAATGACGGGGGCAGCTTTGGTTTTTGGCTATGCCTTATTGGGAGCCACTTGGTTGGTCATGAAAACAGATGACCAAACCCAAAAATGGGCACGTAGTTGCGCCAAGTATGTAGCGATTTATGTAATAGGGTTTATGGGATTGGTTTGTGTGTGGGTGCCATCTTTAAACCACCAGATTTGCCATCGATGGTTTTCAATGCCCAATTTGGTGTACCTAGCGCCGATTCCCCTTTTAACAATTTGGACGGCTTCGACCCTTTTTCAATCTTTGGCTCGTCAAGATGAAGCGAAGCCTTTTTTAATGTCAATTCTTTTGTTCGCCCTAGGCTATGCAGGCTTGGCGGTCAGCCTGTGGCCCTGGGTCGTGCCTTACCAAGTATCCCTTCGACAAGCTGCAGCCGCACCTGAATCGTTATCCTTGCTATTAGTAGGGGTTGTTTTGTTTTTGCCATGTGTGTTGGGATACACAGCCTATTCCTATTACGTTTTCAGAGGTAAATCTCACGCAGATTCAGAATATTAAACAAGCTTTTTAAGCTTCCCTTTGCCTGTGATTTGCTTTTATCATAAATTATCCTCAATTTATTTTATTTAAATAGCGTTGAAATTTTTTCCTGATCATAAACTAACTCCATTAGTCATTGGCGCCATCGGCGTTGTTTATGGAGATATTGGAACCAACCCACTTTTCACCATTAAGGAATGTTTCCAACCTGGTTGTCTGCCAGCGGCACCTCAAGCTATATTGGGGGTTATGTCGTTAATTTTCTGGCTGTTGATTGTTGTTGTTTGTCTGAAATATATGTCGGTTATTTTCCGCGCTGACAATAATGGAGAGGGGGGGATTTTGGCCCTGTCGACCCTGGCCCATCGAACAGCAAAAGCAAAACATAAAGCTTTTATCGTTGCCCTGGGGATTCTAGGGATGGCTTTATTCTATGGCGACGGTGTTATTACGCCCGCCATATCGGTCTTAAACGCCCTGGAGGGTGTTAACGTTGCTACGCCTTATCTGAACCACTTGATTGTCCCGATGTCCGTTATCCTTCTTGTTCTGTTGTTTGTATTACAACGATGGGGAACTGGTCGTATTGGGGAATGGTTTGGACCCCTTATGATTGTTTGGTTCCTGGTGATTGGTCTGTTAGGGTTGGTTCAAATCATGAAAGAACCTTCAGTTCTTTATGCCCTCAACCCCCTGTATGCCTTTAAATTTTTCGGTTCTTATCTCAAATTTAGCTTGGTTGTCCTTGGCTTCATTGTTTTGATCGTTGCTGGTGCTGAAGCTTTATATGCTGACATTGGGCATTTTACGAAAAAATCTATTCGCATCAGCTGGTTTGCGTTGGTATGGCCAAGTCTTGTCTTGAATTATTTTGGTCAAGGGGCCTTGCTATTGGAAACCCCCGCTGCCATTAGCAATCCTTTCTATTTGTTGGTTCCAACGTGGGGGATTTATCCCATGGTGCTGCTGGCAACCTCTGCCACCATTATCGCGTCACAATCGGTTATATCGGGTGTTTTTTCCATTACATGGCAAGCCATTCAGTTGGGTTACTTGCCCCGAATGCGCGTAATTCACACATCAACAAACCAACGCGGGCGGGTTTATGTGCCGTTCGCTAATTACATCATGTTATTTTTAACAGTGGCTGCGGTTTTATTCTTTCAAGAATCAACCCATTTAGCCACGGCCTATGGATTGTCAGTGGCTGGCGTTATGGTGATTACAACGCTGTTAACGATTAGTTTAGCCTTTACCGATTGGGGATGGTCTTGGATCAAGATAACGGCCATCTTTGGGGGGCTTTTACTTACAGACACAATCTTAGTGGGCGCTAACTTACTTAAAATTATAGAAGGTGGATGGTTCTCCATTTTGATTGCGCTAGTTATTTACACGATCGTTGACAGTTGGCGAAGGGGGCGCCACATGTTGGCGTATGATCATCATCACGAGCTTTCCTTGGCGGAATTTATTCATTTTGCTCGAAACACATCACCAGCACGGGCCCCAGGGGTTGCTGTTTTTATGGGGGATGACCCCGAAAAAGTCCCCATGGCTTTTCATGTTCATTTCAAACACACACCTGTTTTGCATCAAACTGTGTTCTTTTTATCGATTGTCACCAGGACAATCCCAAGGGTGCATTCAGCCGAACGACTGAAAATCATCCCCTTGGCAGACGGTGTCTATCAGGTGATTGCATTTTACGGGTTTATTGAGTCACCCAATCTAAGGCAGATATTGGCCAAAGTTTACGAACAAATCCCAACGTTTGACATAGAACAAACCACATTTTTCCTGACCCGTAACGTGCCGGTGTTTATCAAAGGATCCTACTTAAAGCATTGGCGGGAACATTTGTTCATCTTCTTGATGAACAACGCCATGAGTGCGACACGTTATTTCAAAATCCCATACAACCGCGTTGTTGAATTAGGCGTGAGATTTAGAACGTTTAATTAATCTTTAGTTAATATTTTGTTAATCTTTCTCTTTCTATAATAAGTGATGGTTAGGCTTTTCCCTAAACACGTTTTTTGCCAAGTAGGTTTTTCGTGCTGTAAGACGAATATTAATGGCATTCGTTTTGCTCAATACCGTCAATACCAATAATTCCTTGCGATACAAAGAGTTTTATTGTAAAAAATACACTATATTAACAAATGTATTTAAAATTTTAGTTTAGTTTATGATGATCTTAAGAAATTTAAGCGTACTCACCGTTGCCCTTTCTCTTGGGGGTTCTGCAAACGCGTCCACAATCTCATCAGGGTTTTATGTTGGGATGGGTGCGGGCATGGAACGCATGAATGGCCAGCGGAGCGAGCGGATGGATTCGGCTGACTCCAGCATTTATTCTTCTCAGACTTTTACTCAGAACAAGGACATGAAGAAGCATGGCCCTCTTGTTAATGTCTTTGGGGGGGGGTTGTATCGCTGCAATAACTTTGCCGTAGCAGGGGAAGCTTTCTTCGAGATGGGAAAAACTGAAGACAAAATCATAAGAGATTGGTTTGAGACTATCTCCGTTACGAATACAAAAGGTTATTATTCAGCTGTTTTGGAAAAGAGAAGTTGTTTTGGATTTAGGGTTAATGTAGGAGGAATTGTCAAAGATCGCTTCTTTGTTTATGGTCTTCTTGGTCTAAGCGCTACTCAACTTCGCTACAGTACCGTAGCCTCCATGATTGAACAAAGTAGTATTGGATCTGGAAGATTTGTCACGGAAACCAAAAGAAAATTAGCTTACGGCTTTGATTATGGGGTTGGCGTACAGTACCAAATCAACCAATGGAGAATTGGCATCGAAGGTTACATAAGAAAAATAAAATCTCAACAATTTTATTTTCAATTGAATGACCCAAATTTCGCACCTGAGCCAACTTACAATGCCACTGTTAAACCGTTTATAACAGGTGTCAATATTAAATTTTCATTAACATTTTAAAAAGTCTGGATAGAAGAACACAATGGTTTTCCCAAAATTCCTAAAAATTTCTTATTTAGTATTACTTGTGAGTTTGTTTAATATAGAAACTTCACAGGGGTCCAATAGATCAGACCAACCTATTTTCCCTGACAGCGCCCCAGTTGGAACCAAGGTGCAATGGCTCCGGAATACATTCACTCCGTGGCTTAACTCTAAACGCCAAGAAGGGGATTCTTGTGCGATTAATTACACTGGAATCAGCCTTCTTGATGTTCAAAACTTTCTGAAAGGCTATTCCTCTCAAGTTTTACAAAATAATACCGCTGCAAGAGTTGCGACCCAACAAGCTGAAGCCGAAAAAGCTCAACTTCTGCAACAATTAGAAACTGCAAAACGTAGACACAGTGTAGAAGAAAGTGCACGCCAAGAGGCAGAGAGAGCCCGAGCAGAACATGAGAAAAGGGAAAGAGAAATAGCTGCGGAAAAACAAGCGTTAGAACTTAAACATAAGGCAGAACAAGAAGCCCATCGTCAAGCTATAGAAAAACAAAAGAAATTTGAAGAAGATGCGAGGGCCGCTGAAGTAAGGCGCAAGCAAGAAGAGCTTAAACACAAAGCAGAGCAAGAAGCTCATCGTCAAACTCAAGAAAAAGTTAAGTTAAGCGAGCAAAAGTTCAACGCACTCGTAAAAAAAGCACAAGAATATGGAATTGATCCTTCGATTTTGGATGCTGTTTTACCTGCAACTGACGATTTAGAAGAAGAATTGAAGGGGGTTGGACAAAAGTCTTCTTCGCTTCCTCATCTTATGAAATGGTATATCGAGTTGTTGAAAGAGATTAAAAAAAATGAAAATGCGGCTGAACAAATAAAAAAAGATTGCGGAACCGCTTCAAGGGCAGTATTTGCAGGTACTGCTATTTTGCTTGATGATGATACAAAAGTTGAGGTCGCCATCGAAGCCATAAATACAATTTATAAATCGGCTAGACAATATAAGGAAACATTGCCAGAATCTTTCGAAAAATTCAGGGAACTTGCTTTAAGACAAATAAAACCCCCTAGCAACAGCTTTGACAATTATATGACGACTACCCTTTTGACGCCTATGTTTGATGCATTGGAACGTCTTGATGGAAAAGATAGTTTGCAAATGTCTCTTGATGCTAATGCTAAATTCGAGCAGCTTCTTACCGGTTTAGTTGATGTGGGAGCCTATAAGCCGGATTTAGTCAATCCTATATCTCAGAAGATTATCGATTCTAATAAGAGAATTCAAGACGAGATTATAAAACGCAACAGAACCCTCTATGAGCAATTCAATCCTTTATTAATCAGTGAAGCGAAAAAAATTGAGAAACTTCCTTCTGAAAGAAAACTAAACGAAATTCCCTTGGTGGTTTTGTTAACCTGTTCCGAGCCCGCTGGATTTCTTTTGGTTAACACCAACCCTAGCCTTGACGATTTAAAGGAAGATTTACCAACTCTTACAGTAGATCAGCTAAAGGCTTTATTTGCCTATCTTTTTGGGTTAGCTGATGACTTCGGAGGGGTTCTGCAAATCTTTTCCCAACGATCACATACACCAACCAAGGTTAAAGAGCCTGACATTCAACAGCTTTTGAGTATCGTAAAGACAAGAGTTCACCAAGCAGAGAAGGAGGGAAAATATCAACCTGATCCCTACAAAGTTTCCAGTAGCAAAAAAGAAAGCATATCGGCATTTCTGAAAAAAACTGAGGATTTTGTATCAGGAAAAACATATCGGGATACAATTCAAAGAAGGTTTGGCGAAGTTTATTTGCCATTGAGCGATTACATTAGATCTTGTCGTCAGACTGACTTGGAGGAATTTAAACTGGAGATTCTTTCTCAAAGAGGGGCAAAAGGCCCCATAGAAGAAACAGCCGCTGAGCAACAGATAAGAAGGGCTCTTATTGATCAAATCATTGGTTTTCAAAAACAATTTTCAATATTAGATCTTAGTAGGATAAACAACGACGAACTAAAGGTTCTGACACAACAATTTTCGGATCTGAAAGCAGCGGTTGAAGCGAATGGAGAGCGTTTTAAAACCAATTTTACAGCCTTTTTAAAGAGGAGAGACCCCAATTATGTTGCTCCAACAATAGTAATAAGGCCGTCACCGTCGCCTTCTCCTATATCCTCGTTAACTTCATCAAGGTCAAATAGCCCACCCACAACTCCACCAGCAGCCCCACCTGCACCATCTTTTGATGCACCACCCCCACCACCCCCGCCTGGGCCGCCACCATCTGCCTCTGATCTCTCCTCATCAAGTTCATCTGGAACTGTGGTTCCTGCCACAAGTAGCTCTTCTGCGCCAGATAGAACAAAACTTTTGGGAGCACTGCAGGGGGCTAACATACCAACAAGACTGATTGAATTCTCAAGGACCCTAAGTTCGACACAAAAAACAAAGTGGACAGGTTTAGACAAGAAAGCAAAAATTCTATGGATGGATTCAGGAAACGAACCATAGTACACTCGGCCGATCTTGCCGTCTTGTAAACTTGATTAATGACACCTACCAACCAGCTTATTCTGCCCTTGGCGCCGTCCACCAATTTCAGCCGCCAGGCGTGGATTCAAGATGCCAGCAACCAACAGGCCGCCGCCTGGGTCAACCAGTGGCCTGACTGGCCCGCGCCCCGCATCGTTTGCGTGCATGGAGAGGAGGGGAGTGGGAAGACCCATCTGGCTCACTTATGGGCAGATCAAGCTAAGGGCGTACACATGGACGCCACCCAGGCAGCCGAAAAAAGCCCCTATGAGACCTTTACGACCAAACAACCCATCGCCCTTGATGATGTTGAGGCTGTGGCCGATCAAGAATGGTTATTTCACTTTTACAACTTCATTCAAGATACTGGGGGGTCGGCACTGTTGTTGGCCACCACCCCCCCCAGTCGTTGGGGTGTCACTTTGCCAGATTTATCCTCGCGCCTTCAAACCATAATCAGCGTTGAAATTCTGCGCCCGGACGAGCACGCCTTAAAGGCCATCATGATTAAGCAATTTCGGGATCGCGGCCTGATCGTGAAGCCCGAAGTCGTTGATTATTTGTTGAAACTGTCTGAACGATCGTTTGCACAAACGAATCGGTGGGTCCTTGAATTGGACAGGGTGGCCGCGACCAAAGGGCGGTCAATCACGATCCCTTTAATTCGGGAAATTTTTGCCAGCGAGAGTGCGGTATAATAATACCACATCCTGAAATTCCATATAAACAAAGCCTTACAGAGGTTTTTTTGTTGCCAAATAGATTTTTTCCACCTATAAATGACACAGAGAAATTTAACGTTTTAAAGAAAAATGTATACACCTTCTACACGCACACAAGATGTGGACAAGAAATGGCTGCTAATCGATGCACAAGACCTGATTTTGGGTCGTTTGGCAAGCTTGGTCGCGATGCGCCTTCGTGGCAAACATAAACCCAGTTACACCCCCCATGCGGATGATGGCGACTATGTCGTGATTATCAATGCCGAAAAAGTTAAACTGACAGGCAACAAATTGGCTGATAAGAAATTTTATTGGCACACAGGCTATGCTGGCGGAATTAAAGAACGCGCAATTGGCCAAATTTTGGGTGGGAAATATCCTGAAAGAGTTTTAATTAAAGCTGTTGAGCGTATGGTCCCTAGGGGTCCTTTGGGACGCAAAATTATGAGTAACCTAAAAGTTTACAAGGGTTCTGAACACCCCCATGCTGCCCAACAACCAACATTATTAGACATAGCTGCGATGAACCGCAAGAACGTACGGAGTATTTAACCATGACGACTGAAAGAGTTGGTCTAGAAGATTTAAAAGTTGCCGTTAAAAAAGCAGCTTCTGTTGACAAAGAAACCACGACGGTTAGTGAATCATCGGCAGAGGTACGGACACCTAAGATTGATGCTCAAGGGCGTTCTTATGCCACTGGAAAACGTAAAAATGCAATCGCCCGTGTGTGGATTAAACCGGGGATGGGTAAGATTTTGGTCAATGGCAAAACCTTTGAACATTACTTTGCACGCCCTGTTTTGCAAATGATTATCAATCAGCCTTTCAAGGCGGCTAATCGGATCACCCAGTACGATGTTTGGTGCACCGTTGTTGGGGGTGGATTATCAGGCCAGGCCGGCGCTGTGCGTCACGGTATCAGCAAGGCGTTGACCTTTTTCGAGCCGGATCTCCGTCCAGCCTTAAAGCAGGGTGGATTCTTAACACGTGACAGCCGTATTGTTGAACGTAAGAAATATGGTCAAGCCAAAGCGCGTCGTCGTTTCCAATTCTCGAAGCGTTAATACTGTCGTTTTTCAGATTGTTTTTAGAACTCGGTCATTTGGCCGAGTTTTTTTTTGGTGCGCCAAGCATGGTGCAGAGGTCCTTATTGAAGAATAAGGACGCTATAGTTTAGGTGGTGAGAGTCCACTGCACGCCGTGGAAGTCGGAAGTGCGAGTCTAGGCAAGGGTGTCTTCCGCGAGGGAGAATCTGAAGGAAGCCGACGACGCAACAAGGAAGTGACGAACAGGAACTGGATAAAAGGCTGCTATAGCTGGGTAACACGGCCTTAGACGGAGATGCCCAATAACTGACCGCAAGCGTATAGCAGTAGATCCAGCACTGACCTTGGGAAAGACCTGCATCTTACCTTGGGAGATCTCTTATCCTGTTTGTTGAACGCAAACTATTGGTTAAGTGATTAATCAAGAGGGGATAAGAGAAGTCAGCAGAAGGCGTATTAGGCTGAGTTAATCAGCTGAAGGCCTGAATCAGTTAAGCCAGAGAAAGTCGTTGAAGACTCTTTAAGATGGAGAGGTAGGAAGATGAGGAAACATCACCAACGTCCGGACAGATTTCAGCGTATGAGACCTGAAGGGAGCGAGGTACAGCAAATCTTGAAGGCGTCAACAATGGATGAGCCTCTGACAGAGTATTTGATGGAAAAGGTTTGTGACCCATCAAATTTGAACCGAGCGTACAAACGTGTTAAAGCAAACAAAGGAGCCGCAGGGGTTGACGGGATGACAGTTGATGATCTGTTTGGCTGGATTGCGAAACACAAAGAGTCACTTATAGAATCGTTAAGGACAGGAACCTACCAACCATCTCCTGTATTGGGGGTTGAAATTCCGAAGCCAGGGAAAAGCAAGGAAACCCGGTTGTTAGGGATTCCTTGTGTGGTTGACAGGCTTGTCCAACAGGCTATTCTTCAGGTATTAGAGCCCATGTTTGATCCAACATTTTCAGGGTCAAGCTACGGATTTAGACCTGGCCGAAGTGCGCATCAAGCGCTGTTAAAGGCGCGAGAGTACGTACAGGCAGGATATGACATCGTGGTTGATATTGACGTTGAAAAATTTTTCGACCGGGTTAACCACGATAAGCTCATGTTTAGGCTTTCAAAGCGGGTAGGTGACAAAAGACTGTTAAAGATCATCCGACGCTTCTTAGAGGCGGAGATGCTGAGACAGGGGATTTGCATTGAACGGATAGAAGGGCTGGCCCAAGGGGGACCTCTCTCACCATTAATGTCAAATCTTGTGCTAGATGAGCTGGACAAGGAGTTAGAGCACCGAGGACACAAATTTTGCCGATACGCAGATGACTGTAATATTTACGTCAAGAGTTTGCGAGCGGGGGAACGTGTGTTGCAATCGGTGAAAGATTTTCTTGCAAAACGTCTGAAGCTGAAGGTTAACGAAACCAAGAGTGCTTGTGCTTCTGTTGAAGAGCGCCAGTTTCTTGGGTATCGACTTCTGAAGGAAGGGAAGGTTATAGTTGCCGAGCACAGTTTGAGTCGTATTCAAGACAAGGTGCGGTGGATTACCCGTCGAAATAGGGGGGTTAGCTTAGAAACAGTAGTATCTGACCTAAATCAAGCCCTAAGAGGATGGGGAAACTATTTTCGACTAACAGAATGGCCTTCACAGAGGAAAAGCTTGGATGGGTGGATACATCACAAAGTACGGTGTTATCGACTTAAACAGCGAAAGAGACCCTTGTCCATCGCTAAATTCCTCATGAGCTTGGGTGTGCCTGCTTGCAGTGCATGGCCTGTAGCAAAATCGGGGAAAGGATGGTGGCGGTTATCTCTGAGTATCCCGGTTCATCATGCTATGGATAACAATTGGTTCAAAGAAATAGGGCTTATAAATCTAAGATCCATGAAAGCTGTGGTAAAAGCTTAACTGAAACCGCCGTATGCGACATCGCACGTACGGTGGTGTGAGAGGACGGGGTCGTGAGGCCCCTCCTACTCGATCTCCAACCACAACCAGGCTATCATGAGGGACGTTAAAAATTGGTTAAGGTGTTACAGCAATCTCAAAAGTTGTATGCATAAACTATCCTACCAACCCCATCCGGGGATAACGACGCCTTGAAATGTTTTTATGATAAAGCTTTTCGTTTCATCGCTTTGATAAATAGCGACAAGTTTTTGAATGCGGCTGTCTTTTTCTTGTCCAATTCGAACAGTAAGAACATTGGTGTAAGGCGTATCGGGGGACTCTATTGCTAAGGAGCTTTTCGGGTCTAATCTAGCCGAGACAACCCAATCGGTATTAATAACTGCAGCAGTTACGTCAGGCAATGTCATCGCCAGGGTAGGCGCGTCAAGTTCCTTAATCTTAAGCTGCTTGGGGTTCGCCATAATATCCAGAACCGTTGGGTTTTTAACTGAATTCAAGCGGATTAATCCAATCTGTTCTAAAAACTGCAGCGCACGCCCAGCATTGGTGGGGTCGTTTGGGATTCCAATAACAGAACCCTCTGGCAGATCTTTAGCAGATTTCACAGATTGAGAATAAAGTCCCATAGGCATAAGAACCGTCTTAGCGATACTGTGAATTTTATACCCACGGGCTTTGACTTGTTCATCAAGAAAGGGCTGATGTTGGTAACAGTTAACATCAATCTCACCTTGGTTCAAAGCTTCATTCGGCAACATAAAGTCATTAAATTCAATAATTTCGATGTCTAGGCCTTGCTTTTTCGCTTCACTTTTCACGTGTTCCATAATACGTGCATGGGGCCCCGCCGTAACGCCCACTTTTAATGGTTGCTCAGGGGAAAGAGAGGTCCGGGCAGGCTTTCTTAAAACCCCAAAAATCCCCACTCCAATAACTAACAATCCAAGAAATATAAACCAAAACTTCTTTGTCATTTTGGTTTCCCTGCTGATTGACAAGAAGCATTCTTTAAGGTTGTTTCAAGACGCTTTTTTTGCTCATTACTTAATTGTTCTTTTTGAAGAATAGCCAACTGTTCACAACAACCCTTCATGTCTTCTTTCTTCATCTTAGCTTCAGCCAAGCCTAGCCTTGCATCGATCATCAAAGGGGTTTCTAATTTACCTGTCAACGCCTGAGAGAAAGCCTCCTCAGCGTCGCCAAAATTTTTCATCTTCAGGTTAATATCGCCAATGTGCAACCAAGCTTTATAGGCATAAATATCTTCAGGGTACTCCCTTGTAATACATAAGAACGCTTCTTTTGCTTTACCAAATTCGCCTTTGTTTAACAAACCAGATGCCTGATTATATTGGGCTGTTGCAGGCGAGTTAATTAGGGTGGGTGCATTCTCAGAAGCCTTTTTGGTGGCATCAGCTTCAGCCTGAGTTCGAGCCCCCTCTAAGGTCGAAGAGATGGCAGCAGGTGTTGCATTCCTTAAAGCCGACTCCAGAATTTTGACGCGTTCATTCAATTCATGTAATTTTTCAAGCAATACATTATGACGTTCGATATCTTCTGGCAATTGGGGCCCGCCATCAGCATTTATTTCCGTTGAGGTCGGTAAAGGGGCCGATTGCTCGGTCGCATACAAGACCGACGAACTGGCAAAAAAAGCCACAAAAGCAAGGAAACAATGCATATTTTTTATCCTTTAAGTTAAGTTCGATAAGAATTTTTGGGCGCGTTTTGATAGTAAATCACCACCATCTTTAGCGAAAAATTGGCTGGCTGGCAAATCATCCAGTATGACCCCGTGATCCAAGAATAAAATATGATCCGCCACTGCCTGGGCCAACCGCATTTCGTGGGTAACCAGGACGATAACGCGTTTTGGATTCCTCACCGACAAAATAATGTCACCCACATCTTTCACCATTTCGGGATCAAGCGCACTTGTTGGTTCATCAAACAACATAATGGCCGGATCTTTCATCAGGGCCCGGGCAATAGCAACACGCTGTTTCTGCCCTCCTGAAAGGTTAACCGGATAGGCCTTATCCTTTGTTTGCAAACCAAACTGTTGCAACAAGGCATACGCTTGTTGCTCGACCCCAGCGCGATCAAATCCCTGGCTTAAAGGGGCCAGCGTCAAATTTTCTAAGACAGTTATGTGGGGAAACAAATGAAAAGCTTGAAAAACAAAACCAATTTCTCCTGCAGCCAAATGAGATAAATCCCGCCCAGCGAAGTCAACGCTGCCAGAATCGGGTTTATCCAGTTGAGCCAAACACCGCAACAACGTGGTCTTGCCACTGCCAGAGGGGCCAATAACCGCCGTGATTTTGCCTAGTTTCGAGGAAAAACTTAAGTTATTTAAAACCGTAAGCTCGCCCGAGGTTTTGATAAGATTGCAACACTTAAGCATGGGCCCAACGCTTTTCTAGTCTGTTGGCCATAAAACTGATGATCATCACCATGACAAAATAACAACTTGCTGCGATCATAAGGGGTTCAAAATATGAGAATTTTTCACCCGCAACATTTTGTGCTCGTTTTAATAAATCAGCTTCACCGATGGTGGCAACAAGAGCCGACTCTTTTAGCAAGTTAACCATTTCATTCACAAGGGCCGGCAGAATATTGCGAACAGCTTGGGGGAGAATGACTTTGATCCAGGTCTGCAAAGTTGAAATGCCTAAAACTTTTGCCGCATCCCATTGGCCGGGATCAATACCTTGAATGCCTGCGCGAATAATTTCAGAACTGTAGGCGGCTGAGTTTAAGGAAAAGGCCAAAATACCAGCTTGAAACGCCGAAATGGAGCATCCAATCACCTGAGGCATTGCATGAAATATAATCCCCAACTGTACCAACAAAGGGGTTCCCCGAAAAACAGCTGTATAGGCGGCTGATAATTTTTCAAGAACCAATATATTAGAAAGTTTCCCAATCGCCAAAATAACACCTAAAGGCAACCCACATAATAGCGAAACAACCGCAAACTTCAAGGTAACGGTTATGCCACCGGCTATATAAGGAAAAGAGGTGTAAATAGTCTCAAAATGCAACATAGAATTTATCAAACATTCTCAGTAACGCTATTCTGACAAGGATTTATCTTGCCATTTTTTCAATATTCCGTTATCCGTCCACTTTTTCAATATTTTATTAACGGGCTCTACTAAAGGCGACCCTTTAGGGAAAGCGATGACAAATACGACTTCTGTTTCTTTAAGAGGAATAATTTTTAAATCTAAGACCGTTTTGACGATTCTATCCGCCTCGCTAATTCCCATAACAAGGACATCGATGCGTCCTGCCTTAAAGGCTTGAAGTAAATCTGGCACCTTCGCCAAAGACATCACTTTCAGATCCTTTGTTTTTAAAGCCCAGTCTTTTTTAACTGTTGCTTCATAGATCGTTCCTGATTGAACACCAATCGTTTTCCCAGTCAAATCAGCCACTGAATTTATGGCCGAATCTTTGGCCGCAATCATAACGGCGTAAGAACGGTAATAAGGAATACTAAAGTCAGATTTTTCCAATCGTTCTGGTGTGGCCGTTATATTGGAAATAGCAAGGTCAATGTTTTTTGTTTGCAAAGCACCAATTAAACTTTCAAAAGGCAAATCCTTAAAAACACATTCCTTATCAAGTTCTTTTGCAATTTCGCGAATCAAGTCCACTTCTAACCCAACAATTTGACCATCTTGATAAAATTCAAACGGAGGATAGTCTGCTGATGTTCCCACCACAAGCTGACTAGCAGGTTTTTCTTCTCCACAAGCAGTCAAAAGAAAACCGCATAAAAACAGACACAAAATACGCTTCATGGTAAAGGGAACCTCAATAAAATTAAGAATTCTAAATCGTCTGGAGGCCGGGACCGGAGTCGAACCGACGTACAAGGATTTGCAATCCTCTGCATGACCACTCTGCCACCCGGCCAGATTTTCTAGGGGCGTCCCTAGAAGCTCGATTTTTAGAACTTCATTTTGACGGTATAAAGATATAAACTGTTGGTCAAGTCTCTTGTTGGTTTTAAAGGTAAATTTTGCCCGTTTTCTCGGCACCCGAACAAAAAAATCGCTTTGAATCTTCAAACACTGCACCGGAAAAAATGATTTGGGGTCAACTGCGTCCCCATATTATTTTGCCCAAACCCTTAAAGCATGCTTTTGCAAAAGTACCGAGGCCCCTCTTTGTGCCACCGTCTCACCAGGAATGCTGTTATCACGATGATCATATCCCTTTAACAGAGAAAGGACCCCATCAACGTTTCTTGCTGTCCCCCCTTTTGCTTAGTAAATTGCTTGTCCACGCGGACCTGGAAATGATTGCCCATAAGAAGGTGTTAATTTTATCTGGAGGGACAGGTTACAGCGCTGCCTTGTTTGGTCAAATGGAAGCTGATTGTCTTATGGTTGAAACGAACAATGACTTGGCAGATCAGGCCAGAGAAAACCTGCAATCCTACACAAGGGTTATCGTAGAATCTTCTCCCTCGCATTTGATCAATGAGCTTTTGGACGAGCAGCTTTTCGATATAATTTTTATTGATGGGGGAGCGGTTCAAACTATCCCGCAATTCTTGATCGTTCGGCTTAGACCCAGTGGATTTTTATTGGCTTTGCAGTCAAAACACCCATCAACTACAAACGAATTGTGTTTGTGTTATGGAATGCTGGTCCCTCATACAGGGCCAGCATCGATTTTATTTGACGCCTGGGCACCTTTGAATCAAGAATTCACCGATAAACCTTCGTTTTGTTTTTAATATGATTCGCTCTCTAACTCCCAAACAGTTGCAAGAAAAGATTACCGATCTCAAGAATATTTGCGTTGTGGATGTAAGGCAAGATTGGGAATATAAACTTTGCGCCCTTCCCGACAGCTTGCACATCCCCCTTATGGAATTGGATGATCGTCTTGAAGAAATTCCACCATCACATACAATTGTGGTTATTTGCCATCACGGCATTCGAAGTCAACAAGGGGCCTTACAGTTGATAAAGGCTGGCTTCAAAGAGGTTTTTAATCTGACGGGGGGAATTGATGCCTGGGGGAAAGAGGTTGATCCCTCTATCGGCTTTTATTGATTTTTTTTCGCGTTTCCCTTTAAGATACAAAAAACTCGTTTGGTATCATCACATTCATGTTTAAAAATAAGAACTTTTGGGTTGGCATTGTGATTGCGCTGGCAGTGATGGTGCTTTATAAGGTAACGCAATTCAATAAGAAGCCGGCAGAAATTTCGCCACAAGAAAATTTAACCCTGTGGGATTTGAATTATGTCCCCACCAAGCCAATCATCCCGTTAGAAGACTTTGATTTGTTACTTATTAAAGTGCAGGGGGACGACAATGAACAGCCGGTGACCACAAAGTTTTCAAGCTTCAAGGGTCAGCCCGTTATCCTTCATTTCTGGGCCACATGGTGCGGCCCCTGTGTGGCTGAACTGCCCAGCTACAATCAATTTGGCAAAACGTCTAATATTGTGAATATTGCTGTTTGTGTTGATAAAACACCCCCATCCCAGGTGCGTCTATTTTGCAAGTCTAAGGGGATTGATAATTTGAAGGTTGCCGTTGATCAAAATAGCATCTTGGCCAATCGATTCGGCGCCAAAGCCCTACCAACAAGCATTTTTATTAATGCCCAAGGTCAAGAAATTGGCAGAATCACAGGCATGGTCACTTGGGAAAATAAAGCAGCTGCCAATTTAATCGAGAAACACTTGGTTGGTGGTGCCATCCGTTAGATTGAGGCAACGGGGTCAATTAAGAACACAGACTTACCCGCCAGATTTAGTATCAACAATTTTCTTAAGGTTCTTTAGATCATTGTCACTAAAAACAGATTCTTTATATGTTTTCCTGTGGGCAGTAAATAATTTTCTTCGATCAGGCGAACCTGGATGAGTATTAAAAAATTCAGGCACCCAAGACTTTGATGTTTTTTGCTCGGTAATTTTTTTAAAGAACTTTTCCATACCTTTTGTAGAAAGCCGAAGTTGTTCTAAATATTTTATTGCACCTTCATCTGCCTCCATTTCGTTGGCTCTTGAGAACTGCAGAAAATAAAGAACAATACCTGATTCCGATAAAGTTCCCCCAGCAACGATTGTATCCAACAGACTTAAAAATGATAGTTTTATGTACGATGCTATACAGTGGCGATATTTCACATGAGTCATCTCATGGGCTAAAATTCCGATAAGTTCTTCAATAGAATCAGCATTCTCAATAAGCTTGGAATAGATGATAACTTTTTTGTTCGGCAGAGTTACGGCATTTATCTGTTCGTTTTGCAAAATTTCAATTTCTATCCCTTGCAAATCTGGGTCAATTGCCGTGAAAGCGTCTTTAATTTTCTTTAAAGTTGGCTCGTTAGAATCGTTGGCTATAGATGTAAGATTACGAAAATGGATAAGTCTAGCTTCTTTCTCCAACCATGGTTCAATACTGTTTGGAAGCAAAAAGACCAACGAATCCATAAACAGCCATAAGGCTGCAAAAAGACCAATTATTCCATAATATATAAAAAAAGAACGCGAGACCCAGGCCGATTTTACTTTTTTTAGATTTGTTAATACCTTGAGTATCAGGCGCTGATCGTCAGCGGCTTCAACGGCAATGTAAGCGTGCTTTTGAAGGGATTCGCTGGTTAGAAAAAGCTTGGTTTTAGTTTTTCTCCAAGCAATTTTTTCAAGATTGATATGTTTATCATTGTATTTAATGCAAAATTTCGAATTTTCATCACATAGCAGAGTACAATTCTGACTTACCGAGCATTCTCCATCAAAAAATTCTACTTTAAAATACATTTACCAACTCCTGGCTTCTCTTTAAAAGTCAGCAATATCGAATAATGCTGCTAAGCCATCCCGCCCACTTGTTTCATCAGTCGACTGCTTAGCTGACAAATCAGCTTGATCACCTTCGAGATCATAATATTTCTGCATAAACTTTAAATTGCGATAGGAAACATAAGGCAATGCCATGCCAAGGCTGAAAATAGTGATTAATAAATTAGCCAACATATATCTTAAAAGTTGAAACACTGTATAATTTGCTTTAAGCCTTACATTTTGCATAGACAAATGGTTCGCAGCATACCGGATACAGTAAATCGCGAAATATAGTCGCGACATAAAAAAAGTTGGTATAGCAAGAAGCAATGTTAAATAGTTCATCCTTTTTAAATCTTGCGAATTTCCGGTAAAATTTAAAGGAACATCCCCCCAAGAAGTATTCTCATACATAAATTGACTTTTCTTGATAAAATAGATGTGGTCCTTAAAACCAAGGGTTATTATGGACTTAATAAAAAGGCTGAAAGCCAGATTGGCATAGGCTGTGCGTGCCCCTTTTAACGAAAAACGAATACCCTGCCAAGTTGTGCGTGAATACAAATATTGATGTTTAGAGTAGATCGCAAATTCAATGATCCAAATCAGTCCAAGAAATTGTAGAAAATAGAAAAATCCAAACAGAACATCAATCACAATTTTTTGTTCTGCCCCCAAATACGTAATGAGCCAACCCACTAAATTCTGGACAATAATAAAAAGAACATAAAACGGTATCACCCGCAGAAAAGCTTTTAAAAGTTCACTTGCAGTACCGTGATAAATAAGGGGGTAGTTAAATATTTCAAAATGCGACCATATATATGATCGCAGGTTCGTTTTTCCCCAAAAACGATAGATTCCAAGTGTTAGTATCGTTAGCACCAAATTTTTAAAGCTTATTCCAAGGTGACTACTAACTTTTCCATTATATACAATATTCATGATCTAATTTTGCAGAGTTTTTATTTCATGTATAATATATTATTGTAATTAAAAAGTCAAGTTATTCTGCAATTATTTCTCGTAAATTAGAATCCTCAGGCTCCAGAAAACTTTGGCACAAGATGTTCTTATAAACCCCCGTTAGGGACGTCAAATCTTCAATCACCAGATACTCGTCTATCTGGTGGGCCTGATCACTAATCAGTCCAAATTCGATCACTGGGCAAATATCTTTCAAGAACCGCGCATCAGATGTGCCGCCCGAGGTATCAAGCTTGGGCGTTAAACCAGTAACCGTTTCTATGGCCTTAACGACCGCCTGTTGAAGGCCCTGGTGGTTGCTCATGAAAGATTCACCACTGATAACGGGTTCCAACGTCCATTGCAGCTGGGGCGAAAAGGTTTTGCTGACCATTTCTTTAACAGCCTGCAAATAATCGACCAGCCTCTGCCCCGTGTGCAATGAATTGAATCGAATATTGAAACGGGCGCTGGCTTGATTAGGGATAACATTCGTGACAGGATTGCCCACATCAACGCTGGTCACCTCTAAATTAGACGCCATGAAATGGTCCGTTCCTTCATCCAATGGCTTCTGCAACAATTGCATTAAATACCCTAGTAAAGCGGGAATGGGGTTCACGGCAAAGTGCGGGTAGGCGACGTGACCTTGTTTCCCCGTCACGGTGACTTTTGTGTTCAAACTGCCCCGACGGCCGATTTTGACCATCTCGCCGAAAATTTGTGGGTTGGTGGGCTCGCCAACCAAACAGGCATCGATAATCTCGCCTCGGCCTTTTAACCATTCAATCACCTTTTTGGTACCAAAGGTGGCTGGCCCTTCTTCATCGCTGGTTAACAACAGACTGAATGAACAACCGGGCTGGTGATTTTGAATGACATCGGCGACGGCTGAAATAAAGGCCGCAATCGCACCCTTCATATCAACGGTACCGCGCCCATAAAGCCGCCCGTCTTTTATGTCAGCCCCAAACGGATCCACCGTCCAGCGAGCAAGATCCCCAACGGGGACAACATCCGTATGACCGGCAAAACAGAAATTGGGGCCGCTGTTCCCCCATCGTGCATAAAGATTATCGGTGGCCAAAGGATCATTTTGACCGAAAGGCAAACGATGGCAGACAAAGCCCAGGGGCTTCAAATACCCTTCGATGATATCAAGACAGCCAGCGTCTTTCGGTGTAACGCTTTCACACCGAATCAGTTCCTGACAAAGGGAAATGGGATCAATCATGGGAAGGTCCTTTAACATCTTTTTTAAATACAGACATAATCTTTTCAATTTGAGCCGGGTCATTTGTGATGACCCCAAGTTCCCGACTCTCTTTGAAAGACGGTTCGTAAAAATTCAGCGATCCCAGATACATTACTCTGTGATTTTTATCATTTGCATCAATCACAACAATCTTAGCGTGAATATACAGGGCCTTCAGGTGAATGATTCCGCCTGCTTTTCGTATTAAGTCTTGATTAGGGATATTCGGATCATTCTTTTTACTAAACGGAAAGGGCACCATCATGATTTCAACTTTAGTCCCTTTTTTGGCTGCCGCGGCCAGCGCTTTGGCAACGTCTTCATCCTGGATACTTTGTTGATAAACGTGAATGGATTGTTTAGCACTTGCAATCATATCCAAAAAGAATTGCTTTTGAGTTGGTGACGGTCCCCATATAAGCTGAGGGTGCTGGGGTGTCGCTGGCTTGCCTTCTATGTCAGCATCAAAAACCGTGATCAGCTCTTTCACCATATCGGGATTTGTGATGGTAATTGCAAAATCTCTGGGGGCCACTTCTTGGATTTTTCCTTCAGCGTCGATAATGCCGTCGAACGATTCCTTATCAAGGTTGCCCGTGCTCACCATGGCCCATCTGTCATCAACGATGATTAATTTGTGATGAGTCTGCTTTAAGGGCGCAACAGGATAATAAGCCGAAATGGTCTTTCGACCTTTCACATGGTCCATACTAAAAGATGTGTTTTCAGTTTTTTCATGCCCAATAGGCTGCGGATCAACGAAAAGTTTGATGTGAATGCCGCGGTCAGCTGCATCGCATAGGGCCTTTAAAATCTCTGGATCCGCCAAGCGATAAGCCGCCAATCTGATTGTGTTTTTTGCATTAGCCATAGCGTCAAGCCAAGGTTTGCGTTGTGCATCGGGGAAAATGCAGATCCCATCGGTGTCCCAATTTTCAGGCAGGGACGGGAAGGCTTTGTCAAAAACCGGAACGAGCTCTTGTAAAGGGGCCTGGCTTGAAGCGTGACACCCTTTGTCAAGACATCCGCCGATCGCAAGAAATAGAAAGACAAAAACGCCAAAGAAGGACAAGGATTTTTTATTTATCATTTGAATATGACCAAAACAGCTAAATTAGTGAAGCTGTAGCATGCTCCATCCCTAAAAGCTATTCCGCATCTTCCTTAAATTCTAAAATATCGCCTGGTTGGCAATCCAAATGATGGAAAAACCGATTGCTGAATAAAAGTTTGGGGGACTTGGATGAAAAACCGTTAAGCTTGAAGCGCTAAGAAGCGAGTGTGAACAATTCAATCAACAGAATCCAAATAATCGATACAAAATATTTGTTCCAAAATTTATTGGTATTCCCTCAAATTTTATAATTGAAGCGCTTAGCCACTGACTTTTTTGGAATCGAGAATGTAAGAGGTCGTTGGGAAGGGATTGATGTCGCAATTAAAACGGAAAGAATCAAAGGGGCTTCGATTAAAAAATCTTTTTAAAAGTAAGACCAACTGGGTTCCTGCCCCTATGAAATCTATAAATCCTGATGACGGGAGCCACATTGTTGTTAACCAAAATGAGGGGTTGTCCGTATATTCACAGAAAAATCACCTAACAAGCCTATTAAGAAGCTCATTTTATGATATTTTTATGTTAATATATTTTAAATTTTTTTATTTTTAGCATTATAATGTTTTGTTTTCGTATTTTGTTGGCCTGTTGTTTTGTTTTTCCCAGTTTTGCATCTACCCAAGATCAGTCAAACACGAAGAAATCTGTAGACGTTTTTTTACGCACATTGAAAGAGGCTAGTTTTAAAAAGGATCAAACTTCCAAAGAAAAAGACAGTTCAGAGCAACCTTCAAAACATAATTGGACTATTTCGGTTGCAAAAAACTTCCCTCTTAAAAATTCCGTTAGAACAGATGAAACAAGCAAAAAGGACAGGGTTTTTTATAACCATTCCGAGTCAGTGGGGTTGGGATATGGCTATGAGTGGTTTGGGGCATGTTTCAACGTCAGCGGTTATCAGTATCGATACCCTTGGAATCCTGATTTCTCTTATTCGTTTGGGTATTACGATTGGGGACCTGGTGGCATATGTTTTGAATATCGCAATGACGGTGGCAATCGCTTTAATCCCAAGCCAACAGAAAAAGTTTCCGATTTGGATGCAGGGGGATGGTCTCTTAATTATCATGTGAGGATTCCAGACGGCCTTCAAAAAGCCTTAAAATTTAAAGCTGATAACCCTTTGGGTTTTTCAATCGGCGGGTCTATCGTAAAAAAATACTTTGATTCAGAATCAAATAAAAATAAAGAATTTAAACAAAAAATTAGTTTCTCTTTTTCCTATCAAATCACGCCTCCTTTAAGTTTTGGAATAGGGTTTGGAATGTATCTTGGGCATTGTAAACAACCTTGGGATTCTGATTTTACCTACCAACTGAGCTATAATATTCCCGTACCTCGGGGCCAATTGAATATAAGCTATGCAAATTATGGGCCGACACGATACCCTTGGAATCCACGGGAGGGGAAAACGCTGCTTGTTCCTGAAGACGGAAGCATTACGCTGTCTTGGTCCTGTAAAATCAACGAGCTTTTTAAAAGCACCAAACAATCATCACCCAAATAAAAGCTTACTTTTAGGGAAGTAGCGAAGAATAGTTCCGCATCCTAAACACGTCACAAACGTTGCCAAAATCCAACAGGGTAATAAAAGAATAATAGATGTTCTGTTCCCGATAATAATAGGATGGAGAAAACTTAAAACGAAGCCATGAAGGAAGTAAATAATAAACGCCTTATCACTGATGAATGCTAAAAGGTTCGCTAAAATCTTAGGAACAGAGCGCACACGCGAAAGTAATACAAAGGCGGAAATCGCAGCAATAGTCGTACTTAAACTGAATAATGAATAATTGTCATGGACTGTGGTGTGGGCTTTAAACGACGCGTACCAAACAGAGAAAAAAGTAAAAGACAGACCGATGATGTACAGCGCTGTCCAAACCCTAGAAGATCCAAAATCTTTCACAACGTGTGCAATAAAAGCACCAATAAGAAAGTACCCGCCATACCCAAGAAAGTAAGGTTGCTTAATCCATCCAAAAATTTCTATAGGGTAATGGATGGGGATACAGGTAATCGCCATCCAGATAAAACAAAAATAATATATAAACGTGCGTTGGTTCGAAAATCCATCAAAAAGAGCTTTGAAGATAGGTAGAAAAAGATACAAACCCATCATCATATAAATAAACCAAAGATGCCCCATTTCAGGTTGGTTAAAATTTAAACCAAAAGGGGACACTTTTTCTCTCCAAGCCACAAGGCAAAGATACACGCAGCTCCATACACCTAAGGGAATTAAAATACGCAGCACACGTCGCTTCATATCTTGAAAAGTGATGGTTCCATTGGGCTTAAGCAGTAATGATCCAGAAAGCAAAATGCATAAAGGCGACGAAATGCGTGACACCGAACCCCAAAAATGAGAGCACAACCAATCATTCAATGGCAAATCAATATAGTTCCTAACAAAGCCGTCGCTACAATGGCCAACAATCACCCCGAAACAAGCTAAGACTCGGCATAAATCTGCAAAAACCAACCGATTGCCTGTATTATTGCCCACGAATTATCCTTTTAGGTGATGTTGAAATTTAGTCTAATTTTATACAAATCCAACCTTATTTCCTATTCAATTTTAGAAAACATATTCTTTCTATCGCTGATACCCTGTTCCTTGGGCAGCGTACTTCATTTCTAAGCTATAGCCGTGACCTTACTCCTAGGAAAACGACTGTTTTAGTGCGTATCTTCAATAGGTGAAATAGAACCCAAAACAGGTTCCAACTCATCATAATAAGAGTTTTTATAAGATGATTTTATCCAATCCATAAAAATCTTTGTCTCCGTCGGGTTTGATTTTTGATACACGCCAAGCCAGTGGACCAAGGCTTTTTTTAGATTTTCTAAACTTTCAGAAAACCTGGGTTTGTTCAATTTTTGAAAATCATAAACACTTAACAAATACACAATTTTCTTAAAAGGCTTGAATTTAAATTTTCCGGCATAATCTTCTACATGTTTCGACAAAAAATAAATCGGCTTGCTGCCCCACGCTTGGGTGCCTGGAATATCTGGATCTATTGTCAGGAAGGGGTCTGCCTTCGCATAAGGGAATCGGCTTGCTGTCAACGTTTTGCACCACGTATGTGGCGTGCAAAAAAAACTAGGTCCTGTTGAATACATGACAGCAAACATAGGTGTTAAGGTGATTTTTTCCATATCGGCATGCGTGTCATTATAGTCTTTAGAAAAATTCTTATAAAATTCCAAGTCTGTTATGTGTTTTTTTACATGATCTATATAAGTATCTTTAATATCTAAAAGCTGATTTTCATTTAAGTGGTAGGCGATAACTTTATTGTTTGTCGTTTCCTGATTTTGTTCATGAAACGGAAATGTAAAAACTTTTTTCTCGTATGTACGTACACGATTGATAACCGTGAATAAATGGCTAAGGTTTTTTATAGAATCAAAGAAATTGTCATCGTTCATACCCTTTTCAGAAATTCTTGAAATCGTTTCCCAAAGGGATGAAGCTTCTTTTGTATCCCAAAGACAAAGCTCATCTACATCCATATAAAAAGAAAATTGTTGCGGGACTAATTGCAGCATCCTTAACACATCGCTTGCTATGGCCGGATTTCCATTAATACCATGTTCGAGTAGCAGTTTTATGACGTTGACGTCTTCCCTTCTGTTGTTATCCAGCAAATAGTTTACATAATTAATAATGGCTTGATCATGCTTTTTTGAATTGTATTGTAGGGATTTTCCCTGATTTGCAGCATCTAATATATCAATTTGATCTTCTAAGAAATAAAGTTTGAACTGGGGATAATTTTCTTTTATCCAGGTTAGTTGAGCCATATTGTCGTTATATGTTGGCTTATCTATGAAAAAAGAAATGAAAGAATGGGGGGTAAGATTTTTCATTCCTTCCAAGGCTGTCAGAAGGTTATAGTAAAATGCCGCATTGATTCTGCTACCGCCTATGACAATTGGTTTATCCAACGCCTTATAATACCCAGAGAACCATATCATGCATAATTTGTAAGGGTCGGCTTTGTCTTTTTCTATAAACGATTGTATTAATTTTGTATTGTCTTTGGAATTTGCTGTTTTACCAAGTTCTTGAGATAACCTTTTAAAAATCTCAGTCTGGGTTTTGTCGAAACCAAAAAGGGTGGTCATAGTTTTTTTATTTTGAAAAAAATACTGGCTGGCAAAAAACAAGGCCAACAAGGAAATAGCAATTGAAGCAATCTTAAAAAAACGTACAGCATTTTTCGACAAAAGATTCATAATATAATCTAAAATTTTATATCCTATCTGTATATTCTACACCCATTTTGAATTTTTGACACATTTTTC
Source organism: Candidatus Finniella inopinata (assembly GCF_004210305.1). NCBI lineage: Bacteria > Pseudomonadati > Pseudomonadota > Alphaproteobacteria > Holosporales > Candidatus Paracaedibacteraceae > Candidatus Finniella > Candidatus Finniella inopinata. The sequence goes on from NZ_SCFB01000015.1 coordinate 55,234, forward strand.
TATAGCCGTTGAATACCAACCAAATTCAACAAACGTTATATATCAACATTCTCAATTTAAACAGATTCTCTTTTTCTCTTTTTCAATCTTAAATATTTCTTAATTTTTTACAATTACCATAATTATGGGAGGGTATGTTCGGGATAGAACCTTTTTCAGGGGCATTCCATGACAAAGGGAAATTGGCATAAATTGATTTTTTGGATTTTAATAAATGGCAAATTGGGCAAAACGCATACTAAATTTACTGCGCGAGTCACTATGGGGCAGACGGGGAACCGCTGAAGTTTTCCCTAAAACAGCCCAACAAACGACTTACGCAATTGTCCTATTCCTAGGTGGAATTCTAATCTTACAAATCTTCCTGCCCATCAATATGGTCCCAAAATTATCTCATTTCCCCTTTTTCTCAAACCTAAACAACTCATTGCGTATTAAACAAAAATCGAAAGAACTCAGGCTTACAGACGCCGAAAGAAAAGCAGCTGAAACAGCGTGGGTATATTTTAAAAACAATTATAAGGAAAACACTGGACTGGTCAATGCTGTAGATAACTATCCCTCAACAACTCTATGGGATAGTGCCTCTTATCTTGCAGGGCTTGTTTCAGCACACCAACTTGAAATTATCGAAAGGCTTGAATTTGACCAAAAACTTACCAAGTTCATTGAAACCTTCAGAAATATTAAATTATTTCGCGGGATGTTACCCAATAAAGTTTACAACACCATCACAAAAGAGCCGGTTAATTACAAAAATGAACCTGGGGAAATCGGGTTCTCACCCCTTGATGTGGGCCGTCTGCTTATATGGTTTAAAATTATAAAAAGCTTGTATCCGGAATACAGCGCAGATATTGATCAAATCGTTGAGCAATGGGATTTTTGCCATATTGTAGACGGTCTTGGTGAGCTTTATGGAGCAGCCCTTAATGATAAATATGAATTGCGATACCTGCAAGAAGGGCGTTTAGGATATGAGGAATATGCCGCAAAAGGCTTTGAGCTATGGGGGTTTAATGTAAAAAAAGCGCTTAAAGAAGATAATGTTCATTACTCAGTTATCTACAATATTCCCATACCCTATGATATGCGAGATCCAAGAGTTCTAAACGCACACAACTATGTTGTTTCTGAAAGCTTTTTCTTAGATGGCATCGAGATGGGCTGGCACAGCATCGAAGATGAAAACCTAGGTCCTATCAATCTTTGGAATCTTTCTGCAGCCTCAAATATTTTTGAGGTTCAAAAAAGGCGCTATTTGAAAACAGGTATTATAACGGCACGATCAGAACACCAATTAGACAAAGATCCTTATTTCGTATATGACACGATATATTCTGACGGCTACAACTGGAATGTGATTACCTCTAAAGGTAAGTTTGTTCCAGAGATGGCTTCTTTTTGCACAAAAGCCGGGGTAGGGTTGTGGGCACTTTGGGATGATTCTTACAGTGATCTGATGTGGCAAAAAGCAACGACACTTGTTGACCCCAAGAAAGGATTTTATGAGGGATGGTACGAAAATGGAACGGGGCCAGTTAAGATTTGTACATGTAACACAAATGGAATCATATTAGAGTCACTTTTATTCCGCGTTAAGGGCCCGCTATTAGGCATTAAACCCCTTTTACCCACAAAATGGGAACACACCATAAAAGGAATGAAAAAATTGGATATTGATGACAACAAGAAATGTTGGCCAGGATATCCAAATAAGGCGGAATGTCTTTGTGTGGTTTCTCCTCCCCAACAACCTTCCTGTGCTGCCCCGCCTCCTGCCCCTGCACCAGCTAAAAAAGAAGAGCCGAAAAAAGAAGAACCAAAGAAAGCTGAAATATCCCCAAAGACAAAAACAGCCCCACCAACTATACCGGCCACCAAGACTTCGAAAAAGTAAAAGGATTTCTTATTTTTGATAGGCTGATGTAATTAAGGGGCCAAAACATTTGACATACAGGGCTTCTAAGATAACGCAATTGGTGTTCAAGGAAAGCGCTGTGTTTATCTTTTGGTCTTTTTCGTAAATTCCTGCGAACCAACCTTCTTCAGGATTTATAACCTGACCAATCAAATGATTCACCATGTCATTGGTATAAGGTGTTTCAAACAAAATAAACCACCCAATAGCTGCTTTTGTGCTGAGACTTCTATAGTCGTTCGCATTTTCACCTTTCGGCGTAAGGGTAACCCAGGGGTGTCCATTGATAACGACAGCATTGTAGACGAATTTGGGCCCTGCATCTACGTTATCTTCGGTGACGGCGGTATAAATTTTGGTTTTCTTAAATCGTTCTTCTTGCACTTTGTAGACACTGCAAGCAAGGTTTTGGGAAAACGCATTCCAACCAAATTCTAATCCTTCAAGGATATAAGGTTCGCTTAGGGTGTAGCTATCGGCTTTATGTGTCTTGGATGTCCGTTTATCGATGGGGACCTCGACACCATAGATATTCTGGAATTCCAAATTGTCTTCGTGTCGATTAGAAACCGGAGAATCCAACCCAATCAAATTCAAACAGCGCGACGCGTATTGCTCGTATCCCAACCGGCCTTCCTGACTGGATTCTAACATATCATTTTCCACAGAGCTTCCTTGCAATTGACCTTCCCGAATCAAATGATGTAGATCCCATTGTTTCAGAATTTCTTGAACCAAGGGCATAAACTGAGGTTCGTGAATCGAGATTACGTGCAGCGCCATTATAAGCCGAGACATATCCAACGCAGACCATCCTGTATTTTCTGGCTTCCAGGGATCTTTGACATGAACATTGATTAAGTTGTGCGTGTTATAGTACTTATGCGGCATTTTTTCATCGCTGAGGGAAAACTTTTTGATGCTGTTCAAAAGGCGTTCTGTGCGTTCTTGAAAAACTGCTTGATCGATCAAGCCAAGTTTGTGGGCGCAAAGCGTCCCAAGAAGCGTGGATGCCGTATCCCACAATGTCACAACTGGAAAGTCTTTCACAGAATCAACCATGCCCGTTTCGGGAACATAATTTTTTTCCATATAAGTCCAGGCAACTTTCGCCCATTTTTTTTCTTCATCAGTCAAAGGGCCCCGCCTTGGTTTAGGAATAACCAATGTTTTTTTAAGGGTATGGATAACAGATTCTAGGGAAAGTGATTCAAGGTAAATAACCAACCCGGCGGATAATAGGATACCAACGATAAGCAAGAAGTTTGAATTTTTAAACAAAGATTTCACGCAATAGGTTCCTTTTCCCAAGTCCAAATCATCCCAAGAACAAAACGGACCAGGATGATCAAGTTACATATAATCCATAAATAATTCATGCACAAAATTCCTATGTGTGAATAAGACAAGCCTAAAATCACCATCGTGATAGACCAAATAATTGCCAGGACACTCAAGCCTATGATAATAAGGTGCGGGCGCACAAGGTTCACAAAACGTTTTTCCACTCCAGGGGTTTTCGACGTGACATCAAACTCAACTGGTTTTTTCCTGATTGTGGAATAAAGAGCCTTGAGATGAATCCAAAAACACCCCAACGTTAGAACGCGGGCATGAAAAGTATTTCGTCCCCAATAGGCTATCATTTGAAGAAGTTCATTAGCGACTAAAAAAGGTATCAGTTTTTTTAGAACTTCAGGTGCTGAAACACCAATGGGACTAATCTCTGTAAAAAGATAAAATATGGGAACCAAAAAGAAAATCATTGACCAAATTGCGTTCAGGTAAGAATAAACGGTGCAAAAATAAAACATCCTTTGAAAAAAAGTTAACCCGGTTTTAAAAAGAATCCCCCCCTCTTTTTTTGCCATATCTAAGGTTCCAAGAGCATACCGATAAAGTTGTTTATGTCGTGACAAACCATCCTGCGGTGAAAGCATCTTGGACAAAACTTGTGGGTACAGAATGGATATCCATTTTTTAGATTTGTGAATTTCTAAGGACGTATAAATATCCTCTGAGATGTGAAAAAGAAAGGGCCTAAAGGCTTCTAAATCTTTATGATCTTTCCCAATCGAAAGGGCGTATGCTTTCGCGATTTCTAATAATGCTGTTCGCCTGTGAATAGAGCCGGCGCCACAACAAAAAGAAGCATTATGAGCATTTCTTCTGTTGAGAATAACATCATAAAAAATTGTGCCATCAGATAAAAAAGGATCGGCTAAGAACTGCCGCACCCCAAATACATGATAGACAAAAAGGCCCATCATCTTTCCGACGTATGGAAACAATTTTTTAAAATACGACCTGGGGTCAATACCGTCATGCAAATCATAAAACCATTGAGGAGTTTGAACCCAAGCAACTGATGGATTATCAAAAAAGCCAATCGTCTTTTCTAGAAAATCCGGGTACAGGCGTGTATCGGCGTCACAGACTATAATAAATTCTCCATTTGAATGATAAAGGCCATTGCTTAGGTTTCCAGCCTTATAGCCAACGTTATTTTGCCGTGAAAGGTATTCGACGGTCTCTTCAACGGCAATTTTTTCCATTTCAGGGCGATTCCCGTCGTCTAAAACATAAATGTTCACCTTGCTTAATTCTGAATAGGTAACCCGCTTTGCGTCTTGAATGCTCAGTCTGACCAATTCGGGATCTTCGTTGTAGGTTGCAATAAAAATATCAACTGATGGCACGAGCGTTCGCTTGGATTTTATACAACCGCGCATTTCTTCCAGTTCTTTTATAGGAATTTCTGTCCAAAGACTCATAATGAACAGAAACAGACCAAAATAGGCCATGGTTTCAGCAGTGATTAAGGCCAATGAAAAAATGGGTGCTTGGTCATTAAGGGAATAAAGCCATCTCCAGCCGATATAATGCCCCCCAAAAACAATGGTGATAATTCCAATAAGGCGGAAAACGGACTGAATATGACTTAGGTCAATTGGAGGGTTGGGCCGCATTCTTTCTTCATAGTTTTTAAAATAAAACGAGTTCTCAGAGGATTCGGATATAGGTTCCGATGGGTGGGCAGGAATGCATATTCCGCTAATATCTTTATTCATAAAAATTATTGACACAACATGGATTTTTTGACATTCAAATAGATGTAAGTAGGAATTAACTGCTGTTATTAAGACAAGAGTTGGTATGGTTACCCATAAGAAACTCATCTATTTTTATAAATTTTAAAATAATTTTAGATAAAAATCACTAAAAACATGAGGGGAATTGCAGAATTCCCAAAACAACAGACCTGCCATTCAGGATCTGGCGTAAATTTTAAGAATTTTAAATAGGAAAATTATATCTCTCATTAGGGCAAAAATCTGTCTTCTAAAAAGGGACAACCTCACAGATTAGTTGGCAGGATACTCATCGCCCCATTCTAATTTAGCGACTTTTTTATAACTAGGATCAGCTTTGCCAATAATTTCGCGCTTTAATTGCCCACCCGTGCAAACATCAATAACAATATGGCCTTGTCGCTTGATGGGTTTTCGAATAATTCGTGATTCGACCACTGGGGTCACCAGTCCAGATTTGGCCACCAACAAATAACTAAATTTCTCGTCTTCATACCCAAGGGTTCCCTTTTTGGCCGACTGATGTAACCCTGATCGCTGCAGGCGCACACTGAAATGGCACCAATCTTTTGTCTCAGTCAGCATGGCGATTGCACTGAAAATTAGTTTAGTATTCTAAAAATTATTTCCTAATTTTTTATTCGGCTTTTCTGCTGT
>NZ_SCFB01000016.1 GCF_004210305.1 Candidatus Finniella inopinata
GGTTCGAAAAATGCGCGGGTTCAAAAATCCACTTTGAGAGTGTGTTGAACAAAAACAACAATGACGTTGTCTTTATAAGTGTAATGTTAGATAATCATGAAGACGACTAATCCAGGTTCCAAAAAGAACCCTTTTTTTTGAAAGCAGAAGAAACCGCGAAATCCTTTTTCAGGCCGTTTGCAATGAAAACAGAGCTGTTTTCAGTGAATCTTTTTCCAATGTGTGTGAAAAAGAATTCCGCATTCGATGACATGCAAGAGAAAGGACCACTCACTGTCACCATGTTGTCGCGCATAAAAAACAGATATTTTTAAAATTTCCGGTCCGACGCAAAATCTCGATAACAAGCGCGTTTCAAAGCGTAAAAACAAAGCTATTATTTATATTAATATAAAATTAGATATTCCTCAAGAAGGCGACCCAGGTTGTCTAGAAGTCCCAAACCGGTCTAGACTTCCCAAAATTAGCTTTCGGCTGTTTGAAGAAATTGGCGCTTACCCACTTTTGGGGTGCTCATTTATGACATGCGAAGATGGGATGTTAAATACCGTTCTTTTTTCTTCCAGATTCAGCTGAACGTGCCCGCGGCCCTGCCATATGTTGACAAGATTAAGCCTAATTTGGGGATATTTTGGGGCAAATTTGCGAAGTCTTCGAAAATTGTGTGAAAGGAAATCAATGTGCGGCTGTCAGTTCATAGGCTGCGTCACTAAGACTAACTTGTCAATAAATTATAACCATATGTGCCAGACTGTGGGGCAGTTTGCCAGACTTTCATTTTGGGGTAGGGGGTGCGTCACTATTTATGTACTATACGGTAATGGAAAGCCGACCCCCCGGACTACGTGTTTCCATGGACTAAAACATGTTAGGTGGTAAATTTATCGTTCCCCCCAGGCTGACCCAGCAAAATGTTTTTTTTTTCGGGAACGAGCTTTTTTGGGGGCTGTTTTGCTGATGATCGATACTTCCCAGATCAATTCATGTTCTGAGTAGAACAAGTGAAACATCATAGTGAATATAGCATACAGACGTAGTCCTTTGCAGTCCTTCCTCCATTTCATCGATCGCGAGAAACATAATTTTCCCTTTTTTTGGGAGTTTGGACAAATTTGGCACGGGGTTTGGATGAAAATGAAGCGTTCATGGAAAATAGCTCAAAAATAATAATTTAAATGTTTTAAATTATATATTTCAATATAAACAATGCTTGAACCCAGTTGAACGTGCCAAATTTTTCCAAACTCCGAAAAAAGGGAAAATGATGTTTTCCTTTGTTTTCGTTCTTTCGTCGTACAGTCAGCCCAATAAATTCCCGGACAATTTTTTTTTATTACTATAAATTAAATTCTACGTACGAAATAAGCATTCCGAAAATTATCCAGAT
>NZ_SCFB01000017.1 GCF_004210305.1 Candidatus Finniella inopinata
GAAATCACAAAAAATGGCTTAAAATCAACACTTAAAAGACTTCTCCTCGACCATAATCCTATTTATGCAACACAGCCAAGAGGGGGGTGTCACTGAAGATTAGAGAACAGGTTGACCCTTTGACCCGTACTTGATTTTAGAAAGCTGACCATTTTTTTAAAATTAACCCGCGTGGTTGTAAGGTGTATAAGGAATAAGCAGGACGTTGGCATCTAAAAATAAAATATCTGCATAAGAATATTGGAAAATTCGTTTGTCTTTTTAAGTGGAAATATGCTCATATTAAGGCGATTTGATACGTCAACGTTCATATCCAATTAACGAAGAGAAAAAAATTGACTATGCCTTTTGATTGGAAAATAAGATCAATAAGACTCACTTTTGTTGTGCTTTTTTTATTGTTGATGCTTTCTCCTGATGTTTATTCTTCGGCCGCTGCAAGCAGTTCAACAAGCCCGAGTGAGATTGAGAATCCGGAGTTTTTGAGAGCTATAGCCCGCACTATTGCTTCTAGAACCCGTGAGCAAGTTCGATTAAAAGAAAAACTTAGTAAACATGATGGGACAATTATTGGAGTCTGGAAGAGTGGTAAAAAATGGGGAGAACTGGAACCGGGTCTACAAAGCCATTTAACAAGGCATATTCCAAAGAGCCAAGTGCAGAGCATTCTTAGGAGAGAAAGACATGCTTTAATGGACCCTGAAATCCTTGCAAGTCCAGGAAAATTTGCTGTTGAAATTGTTGAGAAGGGTATTCCTGCTTTACAATTGATGGGCGAGCGCCAAGATAGATATGGAATCAAGATATCCTATGACATGAAACCAAAAGTTGTTGGCTGTACTTTTGTTAAAACAGAGAAAACCATTGAAGAAGTGCCAGCAACAAAAATTTACATTTCTTTTGATATTACGGATATCGTCCAGAAGATCAAAGAAAAGGGAAAAGATGCATGGAATAAGGAGAATGATGGGGAGATAACGACTCTTTGCGCCGATGAGTAATTTTTTGGCAATAAAACTTGTTTTCTCTTTTAAAATGTGATTAGCATAAAAAAGAGTAAAATAGTTGTGGGCATTACTATGAACAAGTTTTTAAATTACACAACGATGTTAATTGCATCGTGCATTGCTCTGGGAACAGGGGAGGCACAGGCTACAGATGTGGAGCGGTACGTAGCAGCAAGCAGCCCTTCTTCGTATATGCATCATAGAATTTTTGACGCGAGGTTATATCCTTTGCAAGATACGACAACAATTAATCAGGCTGATCGCGTTGTTCTTCACATTGAGTCATCAGATGTTCGTACATTGCAACTCATGCAGAAGCCATTCTACGACATGGATTTAGCAGGGGAGGAAACTTCCTTAGATAAACTTGAAAAGTTGTTAATGCCTTTTGTTTCCCAAATCACCGCGCTTAATTTGATGGAAACGTATCTTAAAGAGGATTGCTTTTCCGTTATTGAGAGATTAGTAGCTTTGGAATCTTTGATTCTATCAGATAATGCATTTGGTGACAAAGTGATGCCTTCCATAGGACGGCTCAGTGAACTAAGACATTTAGAAATTGCTCATACAAAAATCACTGATGTTGGCGTCCAGGGCCTTATCTCTCTCAGACAATTGGAAAAATTAGATGCTGGTTGCAATCTTTTAAAGAATTCTGGAATTAAGACCATATCTGGGATAACTTCTCTTAGCGATCTTGACGTAAGGGGATGTGAATTTGATGAAGGGGCTTTACCTTTCTTTCTTCAAATGCCTAAGCTAAAAAAGCTAAACATATCTGATAATAAATTTAAAAAGGACGTTTCCTTTGAAACTTTCCTTGCTAAAGCGAAAGAGAAGGGCATAGAAGTTAAATTTTAGAAATTTAAGAGTTATTCAAAAATTGCGAAAAAAAATGCACCAATTCTCTCCTTTATACGCGTGCCTATAAATTATCTTATGGAAAGCGTCTCTATTGAAGGAAGCTAAAAAAAGAAATAATAAAAATTAAAACTTATTAATGATGGTTCAAACCAGGAAAGATCTTAACTCTCCTGGTTTTTGCAGATTGAAACGCATATCCGTTCATCTATTTCGACGAAGCGACAGGTGTTTTTTTATTGATACTATCTAAAATTCTTTGAGCCCCAGTTTTTAAACCCTGAATTTTTGGGTCTTGGTTCGGATTTTCAACAACTCTTTGACACCAATAAACAGCTGCTTGAGAATTTGTTGGAACAATAGGTTCCCTTGTTATAGAAGTTCTTCCCGTTTGGTAAGTTTCAGCAAGATCCCTTTGCGCATGCATTTCCCCCCTTTCGGCGGCTTGGAAAAGAGCATTAAATTGTTGAGTTCTAAGCTCTTGAAGCTGTCGTTGGAGAGAAGCTGATTTTAGTTCTAAAAACTGGCTCCATTTATACTGAGCTGGTGGGTAAAAAGGAATATAATCAACGGCTTTTTTTAAATAGGATCCACAAAGTTGATGGTCAGCAAGTTCATATGCCATTGCCCAGCGATAATAAAAAGCCCGGTCAAACCAACCTAATCTTTCAACCAGATATTTCTCATGTTCTTTTAAATCTTGGCTACGAGGACCTAATGTACTAAACAGGGAATAAATAACGGACTTAAAAGGTCCTTGGTAAGAATAAACTTTATTTGCTTGTTCTTCTCCAATTTCCTGAGCCTTTTGCTCATATTCGAGTGATCGTTGTTTATACTGGGCAATTTCTTCCGCAGTTAAGTATGAATATCTTGATCCTTCTTCAGAGACAGCTTTTTCCATATTTTTTAAGCCGTATAATCTGTAAAGAGCCATCTTCCCAAAAGCTGTTAAAGGATGTCCAGGAAATAAACGTTCCAATTTTTCAATAGCAACAATCCTTTCCTCTTCTTTAAGGCGACGATCGATCCAAAGAGCTCGAAGAACATTACGAGCAATAAAGTTGAATCTTAAAAGTTCCCTAGCCTGTTGATGTAATTCTTCAGATCGTTGCGGGCTACCTGTTGCTGATACAGAGTTTATGAATGCTTTTGCAATCATGACAAGAGGATTATTGGGGTCAGATTTATCCAGATCATTCAAAATACTTTCCTCTACTTCTCCTTGTGAGGGGATCTGCTTCAATTTGTCGTATATGCTTGGCAAAATTTGAGAGGTATTGTGATTTCCTACTTCGTGCCACTCACAGTCATAAATCTGTCTAACTTGTTCCCTATTATTCCTGGTATTCCTGGACAAAGAGCCACCATCTTCTTTTGAGTCTATATCTCTAGAAGAACTACTCCTTTCTTTTCTAAGGATTTCAGGAACAGACCACTGATAACCATCATCAAAAAGTCTCAGCAATTTTTCTTTAGGGGATTTTCTCATTTCAACTTGAAATAAGCTGTACTGTTCATCTAATTCATCTTCAAATACAGACGTTTGTCTTAAACAAGATTTTTTATGAGATAGACTACCTTGATCATCTCTGGCATGAAAACGATTTCTTGTTGTAGGCTTAGTCGTCGTATCGGTTTGATCAGGGTATGTCTGACTAGACGCAAATCCTAACGTCATAAAAGGTAGAAGGGTAACGCTACACAATAAAGTTTTCTTTAACATTGTTAATCTCCTTTGGGTTCTTCTAAACAACACTCATCCTAAAAACGGCCAGCTATCTTGTTCTAATCCATTTAATATTGTATCGAAAGGGTTAGTCTCTTTTCTAAAGCTTGCCGCCAAAGTCAAATTCAAAAATTGTACGGCAGCTTTTTCTATAGCCAAGGCTCCATCTCCAAGTCGTTCTTTCTCAGTTTGTAACACCTCGCAAAATTTACGTGTCAAAAGCAACGAACGACCGTGATAATTCAAAGGGTCAGTTACCGACGTTTCAGGCCCTCTAAGGCATGTTGAGCATTCTGCTTTGACTAAACATGTCGTTGGATTTAATTGATCAATCACTCTATCTGGATTGTTTGTGGCCTTTAAGCTTCCTAAAATACCGGTAATGTCTCCAAATGCCTCGTGAAGAGCCCTAGACGAAAGATATTCTAAGATGGGTGGAGCTTGCAAGGTAGAAGCATTAAGGTTAGTGAGCTTTTGTTCAATCCCTTTTCCAGATATTTTTTTGCTTACTAGAAATTCGCTGATGATCTGCCCGTTTTCTTGTATCCGATTTTGATATTCAGGACAAAACCTATCCAAAATACTGTGTCCTGCTTCATGGGCAATTGTAAAAAAAGAGTCGGCAGAGTAATAAGATCCACAGGAAGTTTCATATCTTGGTAAAAATATTCCTTTCCCCTGCCCTTGGTAGTCACGTGTATAGTAGGCGTTAAAACTACATTGATCGTCATAACACGAAGAACTGCAGAAAATCCTCACAGGAGATTTTAAAGCTTCGGTTCTGGCTTTTGCTAAACTCAATCCAAAAATAGGAGATATACGGTTATCATCGTATGATCTTAACATAGCGTTGCAATAGTCTTCCCACATAGTGCCCACAAATTGACAAGTCGCAAAGGCTTTCAGTTTGCACGATTGTAAGTGGCTTTGATCTTCACTCAATCGAAAAAATCTTTGAGATATTTGCAAACCCCAAGCTGCATCAGGTCGAGCATCAAAATGGTTTTTATCAATGTTGTACTGGGCTTGGTCACAGACAACAGAAAAAAGCTTACTTCTCGGGCCGTGATCATATATGACTTGACGAACAGGCACGACCACTGACTCAGTTGACGTTCCAAGGATTTGAGGCTTGGGTATGTACATATTTTCTGTAAATTCCCTTGCTGCCTGGGCAATGGACACAAGATTAAGAAAACAAAATAGGACAAAAAATATTTTTTTAGGTTGCATGTACACCATGTAAGGTCTCCAAAATTATCGTCATTAGACGCTTCTGTATACGATAATAGTGCGTGTGCTTATATGCGTATTATTAACGTATATGTTTACCTACGTAGATTGTTGCAGTGCACCTTCAAATTTTATTGTTTTATCCTGCTCTTTAAAAAACCATCGTCTGTAGAAGAACAAAGAAAACTGTTGCGACATCCTTCATTGTTAAATATAACTTACAAGTGAAGAACAACACACGGTACAGCAGATGAAAATTATCGGGCGTGATGCGGAATTAAAAATCCTAAAGCAAATACTCACCTCAAACATTCCCGAGTTCTTAGCCATTTATGGAAGGCGAAGAGTTGGAAAAACATTTCTAATTCGCAGTTTTTTTGAGGTTGAGAAAGCTATCTTCTTTAATGCTACTGGCTCTAAAGATGGGACATTATCTGAACAAATAAGACATTTCACACAAGAGATTGGGAGAGTGTTTTACCATAATGTCGAGCTAAAGGAAGAAAAGAATTGGGATTTAACCTTTGAAAAGCTTACTGCGGCCTTCAACACAGTCCCTAAAAATAAGAAAATTGTCCTGTTTCTTGATGAGTTCCCTTGGATGGCAACTCAAAATTCAAGGTTATTGCAAACATTAGAATATTATTGGAACCAACATTGGTCTAGAGACAAGCGAATTAAGCTCATTATATGTGGGTCTTCCGCCTCTTGGATTATCGAAAAGATCGTTAACAACAAGGGTGGCCTTCATAATCGATTAACACGCAGTATTTATCTTGAACCATTTAATTTAAGAGACAGCAAACGGTTTTTAAATTTCATAGGAGTTAAGTTCAATAATGATCAGATCTTACAAATATACATGGTCACAGGGGGTATTCCTTATTATCTCTCAAAAATTGAGAAGGGATTATCGGCAACACAAAATATAGAAAATTTAGCTTTTCAACCAAAAAGCTTTTTGGCGCAGGAATTTGATAATCTATTTTCCTCATTGTACGAGGACTATGAGAGTTATGTTGACATTATTCGTCTTATTGCAACTCGCCGCTATGGAATAGGACAAGAGGAGATATTACAAAAACTTGGCAAAAATATGCAGGGCAAGCTAGGACTCAAAAGATTAAAAGATCTGCAAGATTCGAATTTTATTATTAGCTTTATGCCACAGTTTCACAAAAGAAGAGGAATTTATTACAAATTAATTGATGAATATACTCTTTTTTACTTGGATTGGATAGAGCCAATAAACACAACTTTATTGACAAAAGGTCATATGAAAGGATATTGGGAAAAACAGTACAATTCTGCTGCTTGGAATAGTTGGTCAGGGTATGCCTTTGAATCTGTTTGCTACAAACATCTTCCTCAAATAAGCCAAGCTCTTAACATGAGCCCTACATCAGTACCGAATACATGGCGATATACTCCCAAAAAAGGCTCTGCAGAACAAGGAGCTCAAATTGATCTTTTATTTGATAGAGATGATGATTGCATCACCATGTGTGAGATTAAATATACTGAGAAACCCTATGCAATCGATAAGCATGAAGCTGCTAGCCTAAATCAGAAAATAGCTATTTTTAAAGAAAAAACGCGCACAAAAAAACAAATATTTTTAGCAATCATTTCTGCAAATGGGATTAAGAAAAGCATTTATTCGGAAGAGATGATAGATGGCGTTGCTGTTCTGGATGATTTATTCAAATAAAAACAACCAAGATAGATAGACAACAAAACGTATAATTTTAGTTACGGAAAGCAGTAGTAATACCGAGCACGCAACAGTCTCAAATAACACCTACAAAAAAGACAGATCTCAAAACAAAAGAATACTCTTCACCTCCTCAATTTGTACTTATTTGATGTCTATTTTGGCGCTCGATATGCAACGAGACTTGTTCCAGCGATATGAACAAGATTCATCGTTTTACTCAACTTGTTAAGTGTATTATAAACACCAGGTGCCCTATCAGGTCCCCTATAATCATGCCAAAGTATCACCCCACCTGGCTTTACCATTTGAAGGGCTTTTTTGCTATCATTCTCTACATATGATTCCGCGTGAGACCCATCTATAAAGATTAAGTCGAATTTCTTAAGGTACGGCCGTTCATCAAATTTTTTACTATCAATGAAGCGCTGTTCAACTTTATGTTCAAGGGGTGTATTGGAATAATAAAATTTCTTAAAAATTGATTCTTCAAGAGCTGCTTTTGTATCTTTTTGATGATCATCGTTTGATTTTGTATAGGTCGTAATTTCATCAGGAGATAGAGTGAGCGTAACAATTTTAGCCGTATTTGGAGAATTTTTGGCTAATAGATATGTGGTTTTCCCGGTAAATGTCCCAAATTCAAATATATTTTGTGCCGATTTTGCTATCGTACATAAAATCCACGTTTCGAAATCACTTGTACTTCCTCGTGTTCCGAAACTACCAATAAAGCTGATTTCTGTATTTTTAGAAGGTCCATTGTGTTCAGGTTTAAAACAATCATCGAATTCGTCAATGTTTACTTTTTTAATAACCCAACTTGACCATAAATTTTCTTGGCGAAAAGATTGCTTATATCGGTTTAAAGTTTCTAAAAGAACCATGACAGAAACACACAAAGCAACAATAATTCCTCCGGATATCAAACTCCATTTCTGATCACGAAAACTAAAGTTTTCGTAGCTCTTACGTGTGAATTCTAAAAAATTCTTAAACATTAAAGATCCAGTTTTCTATAAGAGAAGAAAGGGCATCATAAACCGAATAGGGAACATTTGAAAAAGAAAAAAGCTGGTACACGTCCAAATGGTCTCACCAGAGTATGTTATTTTCCATCAACAGAGGAAAATAACATACAACTTGATTTCTTAAAAATATCGCCTATATGTATCGTTCCGTTTCAGAAACGAAAGACGGACCATGTCTCCACTTGGAATTTCCTCGTTCACCATAATTGTATCCATATATCAGTGTCCCAGATTTTGTTTCCAGATCTACCACGGTGAGATTTCCAGGAAATTCTGTAGAATCTTGCTCATAACGATCCAAAGCTACATGATTACCCCAGTTTCTCCGGTTTTTTCCGAATACATCCCCTATTTGCCACCAATCATCCAGTTCTCGTTGGTTTACATCTCTTCGATTGATCCGTTGTGTTGGTGCATTACCTAATTCGCGAAGCCTGGTGGTTGAATTTCCCAGCCCGCTTTTCCAACGATGCATTTGATACTCAACACCCGTTGAGAGTGGCCTAAAAGAATCGAGAAGCTCTACGTTCTTTTTGATTTCATTGAGGTGATCTACCCCTCCCCCCAATCGCCCAAAAACTGCTTGTAAGTCCTGGATAAAGTTAAGAGCATTATCTTGTCTAACATCCGTTAACATTTGTGCATAAGAGGCGAAATCAGCTTTCATCTCTCTTCCTGTTCTCTCGTGACGACCGATGATGGCTGCAGCTTTTCTTTCAATACAATTAAAAACCGTTGTCCTAAGGTAGTTCTCGATTGTTTGATTTGTCCTGAGAGATAACTCACGCACCTGTTCTCGTGCTCTCGCCGGCACAACAACATTGCTCCTGATATTTCGAACAAAGCTGGACGAATTTATGCTTTGTAATATAGGGTCGCGGCCCGTTGCACTGTATGCCCCTTCTGCCGTTGGATAGGGAAAAACTGATACACGGGCTCTAACGTTATCAGATAAAAATTTGACCAAAGACTTAACGCGCGTTTCATTGAATAACGCATTATCTGCTGAATGCGCAAAAATGTCTTTTAGAACCTCCTCAACATCAACGTCTCTATGCATGGTAACAACTAAGGAAATACATTGATGTAATTGGTCACTATCGGGAAAAGTATCCACTACTCGTTTGAGTAAATCAGCAAAATTAGCAGAATTCTGTTGAAGCTCCGCTTCTCGTAATGCAATCACAATTTTCACATTAGAGGGAGGTCTAAATAACTGTTGGATAGAAAAGGCATTCACAACGTCTGTGTCAGGCCCTCTTGAGTCGTTGAATCCTGGACAATCCCAGTACACAACCCTGGAAGATGAGTCGTACCAAGAACTGGGAAGTCTGGTTCCCACCCCAACGCTACTACCTATAGTAAAACCGGGAAGAGGGTCCGTTGTATTCAGAACAAACCCACGCGGACCTTTTGAAGAAACAAGAGGTTTACCCGCTAAATATGTAATAAGGGTACTTTTCCCGTGGCTACTTGTACCAATAACAATGGTAGACGGGGCGTCGCCATGGGTTGCGCGGCTTGCATTAACGCGTTGTGAAACATTTTGAATTTCTTGTTGCAAGGTGTCGAGACCAGCACCTCCGGATGAAGATGAGGGCGCCGCTGCTGATGCATAGGCTGCGTATTCCGGCGAATTCGAACGGCAATTCTGGTTTTATCCGAATGGCCGTTCCGGTTTAATTCGAACGGTGAAT
>NZ_SCFB01000018.1 GCF_004210305.1 Candidatus Finniella inopinata
AAAACAGCTCGAAACTTCCTGGGAGCCATACATTTGGTTGCTGCGGCTATTTGGCTTAATTGATGACACGCCCTAAACAATAATAGAAATCTAAAACTTATTTATGCAACACAGCCCTACTCCTCTACCAGCTACTTTTATGGGAAAGAAAAGCGCCCAGATTGACACTGAACCGTCGTATTGGATAGGTGGTGAATGTAGCCATAGATCATATCTGATTCAGTGGATAAACTTTTTTCTTGAGAGAGGCTATAAAGAATCTCTTTTTCATATGGTTGAATATGTGGGTTAAGTTTTCTGGTTACGTCAGGACTCCCAAGTATAAAATTATATTGTTCAGTTCCAAAAATTCCACAATAAGTTAAGTCACGTAAAGAAAATCTATTGTTTTCCCCATCATAAGAGGAGGATGCATAAGGAAATTTTGAGTGATAAATAATAATGAAATCATCTCCTGCGTGGCCTTTAAACCTATCCCTTAATTCATCTCTCATTCTCCTAGAAAACCCTTGAGCGTATTGTTGTTCTTTTTTAAATTCCCTCAATTGTTCTAAGCAGCCATCGCACATATCAAAAGTTCCAAATAATTCGAAGCCATATGTATAAACGTTTTCTTTATCATCTTTAGGAGGCATAAAAGATTGCACAATGGAATCTGCATTTTTTGTCCAAAGGTTTTGCATATCTTCTATAAACTGTAACTCTGAATGGCCTGCCGTGGATTTACGAACATAATAATTAAAGCTAGACTCTGCTGTTGATCTAGAACTGACCCAATCTGTTGTCTTTCCATTTGTTTGCATAACAGCCTCATTCAAAGTTTTAGAGCCGTAACAAAATCCTTGGGCTAATAAATGATTCCGATAATGGTCCCTCTGAGAAGCTTCCCACGTATAGTTAATGTGCTTTTCTGTGTTTTTCCTTAAAAGCGGGAAATCTTGATCTTGAACAACAAGTTTTTGTGTGTAACGTGCCACTACATATGGTTCATATGGGTCACGGTACAAATGCCAGTTAGAATAATCATCTGTCCATTCGTCAAAATCAGTACGTGTTAAGGAAAGAGGACGAAGTTCCGGAACTGAGACTTTTAAGGATAAAGCCTGCATTTTTTTATCTAAACCTTCCAGCGAGTCCTTACTTTCTTTGGCTTCAGAAGAGTGGGTCTCTTGTAATCCTAGAAAAAAAGCATAAAACAATAATAGGAGCCTTAATATTTTGTATTTTTTTATAAACATTGTAGCCCTCTAAGCTTAGAAACTTATTGAAATTTTAAAAAGATTTTTTACGAAACTGTACAAGTTCACCCCTTTTGAGACTCAAGCAGCCTTTTTGAGTAGGATGTTATGAACATATTGCATAGGTGTTGATCCTTTCAAGTTAGAATGTGGTCGGTAGGTATTATATTTGTTAAGAGCTTTGTTGAGTTCAATCCTCATGGCTTCGATAGAATCGGCTAAGAGGTTAGAGTTTGTATAGAATTCTTCTCTAAAGATTCTGTTCCCTCGCTCGACTCTCCGATTATAACCCTAATTCGGGATTAGGCCATGAAATTTAATGGCTGGTTTCTTGGTTTTGAAGGCATAAGCAACGAGTGTAGAGAAGATGTGGATAAAGGCATTTGGCTGTGTTGCATAAATAGGATTATGGTCGAGGAGAAGTCTTTTAAGTGTTGATTTTAAGCCATTTTTTGTGATT
>NZ_SCFB01000019.1 GCF_004210305.1 Candidatus Finniella inopinata
TCTAAGGTTTGCCCACCAATATTATTAGCTGCATTCTTTGTCCAGGCTAACTTTTCGACTTTTAAATTTAAAAGTTTGGCTTCCCCATAAAGCATTAGAAGCAAAAAGCTTTTACCATATCCAGCTCCTGCGTCCACCTTGAATGATTTAAGACCAGATTCGACAACAGTGAATTCTCGCTTTTTGTGCTCATATGGAATTCCAACAAACTCATCTGGATGAAGTCCGTATAAATTTTTATTCTCTTCTTCGTGAATCTCACCGATTGCACACTCGCTTTTCGGCTTACATCCTTTTAGAACCCATTCTTTTCTTGGATTGATAACTTGTATAGAGTCAGTCTTATATCCCAAAATAATAGTGTTTTCATCGCATATCTCCTGTGTCATCTTATGGAGTAATATGTGTCCCATGCAAACTATGTGAGCTCTTAAAGGAACATGACCGGACATGATTGGTGTCGTTTTCGATCGATTCAAATGGAACAAGTCACTATATTGGTCTATGGTCAAATCTGGATACTCATTCAACATGGCCAAAGCAACATCCTCCGAATCCGTAACTGCGGTAAGACCAGTCTTGTTAACTCTTTTACCCCAAGCACCAACACCGGAATTGACTATTCTTTTTGCACCACCGGTACCGACCGCTATAGATTGTATGTTTTTAACCGCTTTCTTGAAGAATTTAGGAGGTAAAACCGAGCTACTCTTGTTAATCAAAGTTACATTCGTTCGGTCATAACCATTTTCGATGAGATATTTCACAAAGAAACTCGGATACCAACCCAGAACAAATTTCATGTGACCAAGCATTGCATCTTTTGATATATACGCCCAACCAATTGGAATGGTAGCATCCGCATCCAGACGTTCCACATGGTCATGAACTGAGAAAACAGGATATGGATCCAGATTGTTAAGTAAACATGACGTATAGCAACCGCGACGGTCGAATGTTCGCATATTAGGGGGAAGCTTTCCATTTTTCCATTCAGTGCCTTTGATCATACAAGCGTTGTAACCCCCGAATAAGTAAATTTGCAAAATATCATAGAATTCTTTTGAGTAATATGACTTAAATTCTATTATTTTTTTACCATTTGTATATGCCAGGAAGGAATCGAATATTTGGGCATATGTTTGATTGTTCCATTTGAATTCTGAGTATTTTGTCTGGGCAAACAAATCATCACATATAGACTTTCTTATATCATAATCTTGAGAAGCTATAAATACTTGGTTGGTTTTGGGGTGTCTGAACTTAATTGCTAAATTATTATGCGTGAGAATTGGGCAGGGAATCATATTAGTTGTCTGAATCACCTCGTTAATTACATGACTCAAACAATTTACATCAACGTACACAACTTTTTTTGTTGAGTTCAAACAATTTTGAACGGTGCAAAAATCAGCATCCTCAAACCCTTCTTTAAATGTCAACTCATTCATTTGAATTTTCTTTTGTGAACTGAGATATTTTTTCTGACTATCACCCAAGACATACAGATGTTCATTATTCATCAAACATGCAATGAAGACTCTGGTTGTCTTAGCGACATGATAACTAATTGTGTTTCCAAACGGATCAATTACATAAGCTGTTATATCGCTTTTTGTTGCAACCCATCGCATCATTGTATTTATGCTATACCCTTTGTCATTATTAATTACATTAAGTAATTCTGTAATGTCGCTATCTTCGTCCCGATCAACACAACTTTTAAGTTCTTCAACAAGTTGAGCACGAGTCATGTTTGTGTGTTTTTGCATAAAATACATGATGACATCCACTACACATTGACCTTCATTCATACTTACATCTTTGAACAAATCATATTCTTTAGCATTTGCGTCTCTATTCTTAATTTGCCGCAGGTCTCTTTTTTCAATCTTAAGAAAATGAATATTTGCATTTCGGGCAGCAGCGACATCCACTTGAACGTAATTCCGTTTTTGTTTATATAAGAAATCATCAATTGCTTTTAACTTTGCGTCATTCAGTCCTGTTGGCTCAGAGAATGTCATTTTTTTGTCATTTATCTTAAAAAATGAATATCCATTGTTGGTCGTTATAGCCTTAAAATCACCACTAACATTGTATTCACCTGCCGCTAATAAAGGGCCATTTGCTGCCATATGTTCATATTTAGTTAATTCTTTTTTCATAGCAGCCAAAGTGACACTGCTATCGAATACGAAACCATATCGGTCACGAAATATTTTGTTGAGCGATGCTTTTGTCACTCGTACCATACTCTTATACTTATGTCAATATAAAAATATTTCTTTAAAATAAATGCCACTAAATGATGAGGATTTCCTTTAGGAGAGTTTACCCTTTTACCCCGAACAAAAAGTTTTATCCTCAAGAAAAATGCCTTCAAATAGTTGAAATTTATTTTAAAGAAATATTTTTATTCATCAATATATATCTTTATATATCTTTTAAAATGAGCAAAATATGTTCTAAATGCGAAGAAGAAAAATCATTTGACAACTTTTACTTATCAAATGATTCATGGTCACCAATGTGTAAAGCTTGTTTCAGTTTATACTACAAAAGTAAATATGTACCATCATCAAATCAAAGAGGATTTAAAGCATTACCAGAAGAAACAAAAAATGAAATTAAATTTTTGATCGACCTTGGTATGCCGATATGCGCTATTGCTAAGAAAGTTGGAATTCCAAGACCCAAGTTAGCTGATTGGAAAAGACGAGGTACGTTACCTATAGGAGGATAAACCCTTTTTGTTCGGGGTAGAAGGGGTTTACCCCTTAAGTCCTACGACCTCCCAAACTTTTTCAAGAGAACTCCTCCTTAATGTCTTGGGGTAGAAGTGGGTTTACCCACTTCCATTTAAGAGTGCATCGCCTCTATCAGCTACATCAGTTATTGTGTCCATTATTTTTTTAACTCCTGGATGGAGTTCTTTTAGCACACGTTCTGCATCCTGCATAACGAAATTAGACAATTCTTTATTCCACAATCCGCTAGCATCTAACATCTGAAAGATAAACACTTGGCAGTTATTAGTAGCAGCGTCGTATTTGAATAATTTAGATCCATATTCATTTTTTGCGTTATTTAAAAACTCATTCAAAGAAATGTTTGCAGATAGTTCCAAAACATCATTATATTTTTTATGGTTGTTCTTTCGCATTTCAACAGTTTGATTTTTTTCTAGTCTTGCATCGTCTACTACGGAGGTTTCCTCCGCTCCTCCAGGCTTCGCACCATCTACAGAGTTTCCGTCGTCTGATGCCGTAGGCTGGGTATAAGGGCTTTTGCCCTTAAAATCCAATATCATGAATAAATGGAACAAGTCGTCATATGAATATTTGGCTTTCGCTTTGTCCCAGCCGCCGAACGATATAATGTTTAAGGCTTTATCAATTACAGAATTAATTGGTTCTCTAACAATTGTAACGTTGATTATTTTTTCCGTTCCGTGTTGATCACGCCAACGTCTGACTGAAGGCGGCCAATCCGTTCTAACACCTGTAAATACAGTTCTCAAAGTGTCAATTATTCCTGCGCCTTGCAAGTGCTGAAACGGTTCAATGTTCAATTTATTCTTCCATTTTTCGATATTTTTCTCGCTTTTCAAATGGTTGTCATAGAGCGTTATTTCTCTAAATGGGAAGCCATTAAATCTGTTAATAAGAAAATTGGTTGCAAAATATCCACAGTTGGTTGTATCAGCGCTTTGGTCAATGATTCGATTTTGTTTGAACTTAATTAATGAAGGGGATTTCATGTGTTGTCCAATCCACTTTGCATCTTCCATGAACTGTTCACTTGGTTCATTTGCAAATGAATCATAATATTCAAGACTAGGAGAACCTTTTTTTGGATTCCCACATCCGTAAATTGCTATCCAATGAGTACCGTGACTTCCTCTTTTGTCTGTATTCATTACAAATCCAAATGGTTTAGTTCGAGGTATCTTCAAATCTTTAACTTCATCGCTTGCAATCGTTCCCAAGAAATAGCGATGGGCTTTCATAATTTGATTTATATCAGTTTCAGACAATCCCTCCTTACCATTCATGGAAAGCGACCCATTTCCTTGTTGATCCCCAAGCAATTCCAAAGTTTGATCAATATTATCTAACGCGGAATCGACCAAACCACTTGTTGATAGCTCATCTTGAACCGTAGATTGGACCGTAGGCTGCAAATGAGCATCTTGTATAACTTGTTGTAGATGCTGTATTTCATTTTTTCTTCTTTGTGTTTCCTCTTCTTTTATTTGTCCCAAAGTAAGCACCAAACCTACTTCTTGCGCATCAGCAATCAAATCATCTTTTGTCGGTTTTGTAGAATAATGTTTTCCTGCTGCCTTAACTTTTTTCAATAGCTCATCAAATTTTCCTGTAGCTTTTTGCGCAGAAATTATGTTATTGTATCTTTGTTGAGAAGCATCTTCAATTTCTTTATTTACGTTTTCTAACTTCATTTCCGCCCCCATTGCAGCTACATCTTTTGTCACAGCTACTGTTTTTCCTTTGTGATGGATGTTCACTTTTTTGGGACTTGCTGCTGCGGCTGCTGAAACATTAGAAGTCCCACTTGCTCCAGGAGCAACATTATCATTTCTTTTTTGTGGGACTTTTGGACTTGCTCCAACTAACCTAGGTATTTGTGATGGGGCACTCGATGCTGGCAAACGTGGAAATGCACTCGAACTCGCTGCTGGAATTGCTGGCGCACTCGCTGCTGGTAGAGCTGCTCTTGCGTTTTGTATTTGCTGATTAATATTTCTTAATTCTTCCCGTGCAGCAGTTAAATCTTTTAACGCGAGGTTTCCAACTCCAGCTGCAAGTGTAACTACAACGGGGTTATTACCCCGCTCCCCAGACTTCTTTGTAGGAGTTGAAGGGCTTTTTTTGGTAAGGTTGCCCTTTTTTACTTTCTTTAGTATCAAGTGTTTTATTATCCACTTAATGAGTTCATTGTTTGAGATACCATCATCTTTTACTTTAATAGGTCTATCCAGCATTACATAACGTTTATTACCTTTCATAAAAATTAAAGATTTAGCTTCATCTTTTGTAAGTTTTCGCAGTAGGGTTCCCCTACGACCCGAATCCTTTGCATCCTTACCATTTTTTGCATCCTTATTATTCATCTTTTGGTGTATATATTGTACTTTAAAAAAAAAGGGATAAAAACCCCTTAATGGGCGGAAGCCCTGGGGTCGTAGGGGTTTACCCCTTCTATAGGTCCAGCAACTTCTTATTCATTTTATTTTTTTCAAAATCACCAAATATATTTGTAGGCAAGCCTACTACCTCTCTCGATGGTGCGAAGCCTGGAGGAGCGGAGGAAACCTCCGATGTAGGTTCTTTTGTAGGTTCTTGCGCTGGCGTTGCCTCGGTGATAGGCTTGCCTACAGTTTTTCTTTCTTTTTTTTCCCTAGCTCTTAAAGCCATTTGCTGGAAGGCCAGCTCCAACTTAAGTAGTCTTTCGGTAGTAGCTGACATCACTTTTTTCTTTTTGGGTTTTCTAGCAATTACAATTTCTTCTTCGGAGGAGGTTTCACTCTGGGGTTCCCACCCCTGGGGTTTCGGGGGTTCCCCCGTGGTAATAGGCTTGCCTAATTCTTTTTGAAGCTTAAGTTTATCAATTCTAGCTTGTCTTGCTTTAGCAAGATTAATCTTACTTGTTTCCTTCCGTTTATCACCAGTTGCAGGATCAATTTTACTTGGTCGTTTCTTTGAAGGGATTTTCCCTTCTACCCTGGGGCTTCGCCCAACTTTTAGTGGGACGTCTTGTGGGACTTCATTAGGGCTTTCAGGTTCTTCAACTTCTTCAAATTCACTTCCAACATCACTATCGCTATCACTTTCACTCATGGTATATTTATACAAATTATACAAATTATACAAAAAATAAATAATATAGGAGGATAAACCCTCCTACGACCTCCCAAGACATTTAGTGGGAGTTTTGGGGGGTCATAGGGGGGAGGTAAGCCCCCCTAAAGAGAATAATCGAAAACAATACATTTCTTCCGTTTAGATTAAGTTCGAAATTGTGTTCATCTGTAATGCTGAACGTATACGTGTTGCTTTGATTTGTTCTCAATTTTTTAGACCAATTAAGAACATCATTACATTGAAATGTTGCATTACTCAATGGCTGATTATTGTTATAGTAAACCGTTTCCAAAACGTCGTCAGAGCCGTTATCACAGATATCAGAATGAATAAGAATGTTTGTCTCAGGGACCATGCATATTACATTTGGAGATTCCAAGGAGTTGCTCGTGAATGCAAACGTTCCTTGTGTAAAACCCATCTGTTCGTACACGCTGTTTGTGTCAAAAATAAGAGATGGCTGGTTTGCATTTCCTGGAGGGAGGTTCCCATTACCAGTTACGGTAATTGTGAATTTTCCTGTGTTTGCTTGAACGTAACCATTCGGAAATGATATTTGATATACCCATGAGTGAAGACTGGCCGTTGTCATCGCACGAGAAAGAACCGTTGCAAACGTCAAAGCATTGTAATTGCCAGGTGGTATGGAAACACTTATGATGTCAGACATTTCCACAAGTGTTAGCTTGTTATGGCCATTTGGGACCACATAATATGATACTGGTATATTAGCTTGCATTAAACAAACACGATCAAACTTGGAATCTGGCGGAATAAATATTTTATATGTGAAATGACTCGCGGAACCTGTTAAGGCCTTTAAAGAGTTAATATAATAAATTCTGCTATTGAGCATTTTTTTTGTATATAAAAGGGAAATCCCTTTATTTTATTTTTTTTAAAAATAGATAAAAATAACCCTCTAGATATAAATGTCGATACCAAGCCAAATAAATTACACACCAGCCCAAAATTCGGCTAATCCAAAATATAGGTTCTTGAGAGTCCCATTGAATAACTTAACAGGAAACTCAACAACAATTACCGCAACATCAAGTCAAGTCCTTGAATTCAAACTTCCAACATCTGTTTATAACTTGTCAAGATCATTTTTGCAATACGAAGTTGATATTCCAGCAGGTGGTGCAGGAAACTTTAGTTGGATTAATGGTGACTGCCTAGAGATTGCAACGAACGCGTATTTCGGAACAGCTGGAGGTCTAGATCTTTGCAATCTTAACTTTGTAAATCGTTATACTAAAGTCGCTAGAAAATTCCGGACTAAACTTCAAGACTTCCTCGCAAACGACTCAACATCTCAACTCAAACCTTGCAACTCCGCGAATACAGCCAATTATCCACCGATTCTTGCGGCTCCACTTGCCTCTTGCCCCAGTTTTATAGCACCCAAGCTTCTCGACGACCCTAGTGGATCGAATGCAGCTGCCAGTTTCTATCGTCAATTTCCTCTTAGTGGGGTTGTTGACACGGTATTCGCACTCGATAAAGATTTGTTTTTCCCACAAGAAATGTATGCACGTTTTACACTCGGCCCTGCTAATCAATTCACTTTTATATCAGCCTCAGCTACGAATCCTGCAAGCACTCCTGCACCTGTTGCAGCTGCTGTTACAGTTCAACAAATCTATTTGTATCTTGCAGTAGAACAGAATCAACTCATTGTGGACTCTGTTATGAATAAGGTTCTAACTTCTGGTCTCAGAATGAACATCCCATATACAACCGCTTTTAGGAACTCAGCTGGGGCTGCTGGAGCGACTAACGTCACTATTCCATTGACTTCTCAATACGGAAAGAAACTCAAACGAATGATTTGGACAGTTTGGTCTCCAACAGAGCAAGCAAACACGGCCATGGATTGTAGTAACTATAACGGAGCTAAAATTACAACATATAATACTTACATCGATAATAGGCAACTTCAAGATCAACCTATAACAACTGCCGTAAGTGCGTTAGGATCTATTGGTAACTCAGACTGGCTTGAAAATCAACGCTTCTGTGCGGATAGCGCAGTTTTGAACAAAGAAGTTTATAGTTATTCATGGTTCCATGTCGATCAATTCTATGAACCTGTTGATAATGCTTTGGCAGATAATTTCGATGATGGTTTGGATATGAATGTTAACAGGCAGTGGCAACTACAAGCAAACGCAGCTGCTGCAGTTACTCATTATTGTTTTGCAACATTTGTTCGAGAAATCACAATTGGCGCTAATGGCGTTGTTTACTAGAAGGGAAACCCTTCAACCCTGTGGCTTCACCACAACTAAAAGTTGGATTCTTTTTATTTTTTGTAGGAAATATAAACCCATTAGTATATAAAAAAGATGTCTAGAAAAACAGTTGTCATTAATCAAAGTTTAGATGGGTCAAATACCTGGTCAGTCAATATGGCCCAGTTAGGAATTACATTCAACGCGAAAAAAGTCACCATCAAACAAATCATATATTGCAATATTGCTGGTGCTGATTCGGGAATATATCTCATCAGTAGCAGTTTAACAAGTGAGGTTATCGGAGCATTTTATATTGGTATAGATGGAGTTGTTTCACATCCTGAAACTATAATAAATCTATACAGCCTTCCTGGTAGTATTAGCTTTTCTGTAACACCAGCAAATGCTGCATTCGCAGGACCAACCGGTCAACTTTGCCTAACATTGGAATTTGAGGGGTAAAATCCCCTCCTACCCCTGGGGGTAAACCCCCAACTTTTAGTGAGAATTTACAAAAAAAACGAACGATATAATCGTGTATGGGCGAAGCCCTGGGTTTGGAAGGGTTTACCCTTTCTTTCTAAGCTTTGATAATTTTCTTTTTTTGAATACCCTTACCTCTCATACGTCGGCGTTTTCCTGCTCCAGTTAAAGCTTTAACAGCTAGAGGCAAACCGATATCAACAACTTTTGGTAGAACTTTGTCACCAACAAACGATCCAACACTTTTAATTCCACCCCATACGTCGTCCCAAAAACCATCACCATACATGACTGGTCCGGCAGCAACAATAGGTTTCTTACTCTTACTAACTTTTTTTCTTGGCATTGTATTATATGTGTTTTTTTTATTTTCGCTAATAAATTAATTAAGGAGGATTAAAACCCTCCTTCGACCTCCCAAGACGTTTAGTGGGAGTTTGGGGTTTACCCCCGGGGGTAGGAGGGGTCAAAACCCCTCAATGGATGTGTTAAAGTTTTTTCGTAATAAACCGTTTATGCAATCAACATATAAAAAGCAGAACTTTTCTTCAGTTGTCAATTCATATGCTTTTACAAAGTCATTAAAATCTATGCTCAAATCGGCGTCTCTGTGGATTTCTTGTAGTTTTTTGATTGAATGACCTTTAAACAAAATGATATAATCAAGCTGTTTCCGACTCTGTGGCGTCAGGTCGTTGAAATATTGGGATGATATGATGACTTTACATTTTAAATGCCTATTCTTCTTCAGTAACGTTGATACACTTCTCAACTCATTTGAATTATCATCGATAATGACTATCCATTCGGGTCCTAAGAACTTACTTTTTTTTTCTGTCGTTTCAGGTTCTTGTAGCAAAAGTAAATCCTTACCCTTACTTTCAGGTTCGTTTTCATTTTCGTCTAGCTGCTCTGAAGCAACCCATTCATCAAGTATGTTGGTTCCATTTTCATCCCATATAGAAGTATAGCCTTCGAACATAACACCGTGGTTTTTCAAATAATTTTGAATTGAAATCCAATTTTTATCTCTATGTAAAGTTGATACAAATGCTAGAATCTTCGTTTCACGTGTGATGCATTTTTTTAGTATGGTGAATATAACTGAGGTTTTGCCAGATTTTTTACGACTACATAAATATATATTACTATACACTTCTGGAAAGAGATCGCTTCCTTTTACTGGTCGTGTGTCTTTTTTTTCTAAGGGAGGTAACTCAACATTAATATCATTAATCTTTTTCAACATTTATATATACCTTTGGATAGATAAAAATGTCAATTGGTTACAGTACATTAACAAATTTGCTTTCCTTGGATAACATTGATTATCTGAATGCGAAAAGCATTACTACAACAGAATTATATTTACAAGGATCTCAAAAAGGAATTTTAACGGTATCAACAGAGCAGGTTGTAAGTCAAAAGCTTTCTGATGGTCAAATATTGATAGGAAGTTCTAACGCGGGTTACAACGCTGCTACATTAACTCAAGGATCGAACATATTAATTGCTAATGGTAGCGGATCTATATCCGTTGCAACAACAAGTGACCCAACATTTAACTCAGTTAAAACCGCTTCAACTTACATGGTTGACCCTTCAATGTCAGTTACAGCAATAAACACTGTAATTGCAAATACAAATTATTCATATATTTACTTTAAGCCCGGACAATACAACTTGGACAGTTATATCCTTGTTAAAAGAAGCAGTATTGTATTGGATGGCTCAAATGGGGCTACTTTGTATCTTTTAAATAATACCAATCAACCTTGTATATGGGTCGGGGAGACTAATCCGAGAACTTCATATTCTAATATCACAATAAAAGGGTTTTCAATAAATGGAAATAAAACAAATCAAACAACTGAGTTTTCTAGCGTAAATGCAACTGTTCCAAATAGTGGTATTTCTGCAATGAGGGTAACACAATTATATATTTCTGAATGCAATTTTGATTATTGCCGTTCTGCTGGTCTTACATTAGTAAATGCTGTATATAACTGTGTTATTTCAAATTGTTCATCAACTGCTAATTATTTTGATGCTTATACATTTTATGGTTGTAACAACTTAAAAATTACAGAATGTCATGCTTATGGTCATACAAATGGAGCTGGATTTTCGTTTGATAATTACAATCAAAACATAATAATAGCAAATTGTACATTAGGTACGAACAAAGAGTCTATTTTCGCAAGACATAGTTTTGACGTTATTGTATCAAATTGTTGTATGAATTACAATTATCAACAAGGCATATTTTTAGCTGGTTCTGGTGTAATTGGTGACGATAGAGGTAATGAAAGATGGACATTTAATAATAATACAATAAGCAATAACGGAGCACAAGGTATATGGTTGCAGTCTTGCAAAAAGTTTACAATAAATGGAAATACTATATGTAATAACGCTGGAATTGGTTGTGAATTTGGAAATGATACCCCTGGAAATGCTGACGGAACATGTTCAAACAGTGTTTTATCTTCAAATGTAATATATTCAACCATAAAATTTATGGTTTTCTCTCCCTCATTCACTCGCTCACGTACGCACTCACTCACTTACTCACTCTCACACTAAGACACTGACAGAGACTGAGTGAGTTAGTGAGTGAGTGGGTGAGAGAGTGAGTGAGCGAGAGTGATTGAGTGAGTGAGCGAATGAGTGAGTTAGTGAGTGAGTGAGCGAGTGAGTGAGTGAATGAGCGAGTGAGTGAGTGAGCGAGTGAGTGAGTGATTGAGCGAGTGAGTGAGCGAGTGAGTGGGTGAGGGCATACTCTCGCTCACTCACTCACTCACTCACTCACTCACTCTCTTTCTTTTTCTCTCTCTCTCTCTTTCTGGTCGCTGCCGCCACCGCCGCCCCTGTTAGCGTCCCTTTTTTTTTTTTAACGGTGGATCGTAGTTTTTCGTGTTTTTCTAAAAAGTTAAACTATTTTTTATGTCTCTTCGGATAAGTCTTGTCTTTAATGCCCAGGCTTCCATTGCCCCGAAAAGTTTGTTTTCCCTTAGAAAAAAGAACGGGCTGTTTTCAGTCACTGAATTTTTGTTGTGTTTTTGGTTTTTCTGGACA
>NZ_SCFB01000020.1 GCF_004210305.1 Candidatus Finniella inopinata
TACAAAAGTTTGGGAAATAGCAGAAACCGTAATTTTAAAAACTAGGCTGAGGAGATGTCAGTGCAATCGCCATGGGCAGGTATAAGAGATGCCGCTTGGGCTGCTTGATCACATGACGCCGAAATCAACAAGGAAAAATCAGACTGCGTTCTTAAAATATTGAATAAGTCATTTGCATAAGTTGACGCCTCATTTAAATCGGCTGTTTCGCTTAAGGATTTCGCTAATCCTGGAATAATGCCAACAGATTTGGGTTTTTCAAGACCAGCCGCGGTGGATGTTCCTGATCTGTTTTGAACCCAATACGCGTCCAAATACTGCCAATATGAATCTTGAGCTAACCTTTCTTTAAGCCACGTTCCAGCTAGGGGGGCTGTCAAGATTTGTTTGTTTTCAACGAAAGAATAGGCGCCAAAATGATCCCTGTAAGCGGATAACAAGACAGAACTTAAGTAAGCCACATAATCTTGTTGAGAAGCATCTTGGAAAATTTTGGTTTTGCTTTCAATAAACGCCACAACTCCTTCCTCACTCAACGCATCTTGCTGCCGTAAATAACGAACGGCGGAATAAAGGGCCTGGGTGAGAATGTTTCTTTCTTGTTCATTAGAAGGTTGGGGAAGGCCTGTGCGATAGGGGGTCGCGCCAAAAGAAATTAAAGCCAAGGCGATGGGGACCGCTTTTTCCTTGCTGGTTTCAACCTGTAAATGTTTAGACAATAAATCAAAAAGCTGAATATGCTGGCTAATAGCAACCTCTTTAACATACATAGGTGCCGTTTTTTCCAGGCTGCTTTTAATAAAATTTTGAATATCAAAAGCACTTGAAAAACTAGTTGTATTGAGAAAAACAAAAAGGCTTAAAAAGAGGATCCTTAAATTCATTGACATATGATTCCTTAATATTTTGGTTAATACCCGTCGCGTTTTGAAGATTTCCTTCAAAGCTGTTGGGCATATCCATGGTAGGAGGACAATCGTTAATAAATAGTTAATCCGCTCGATGCTTATTTGGTGTTGGGGAACCTATGTTCTTTTTTGTGATGAATGGCCCTGGAAAGGGCAGAGAGGTCATGGGCCGTTGACTCATTTTTCAAAGTAACTACCGGACCTGTTTAGGATATCAATTGGCCTGGGATCTTTATCGCCACTGATAAAGTTTGTCAGGATCAACGCTTTGTCAGCTGTTTCATAAAGGAGAGCCGTTGCTGATGCACTTGCCTGCACACCTAAAAGCTTGAGGGGAGACCCGCGCGTAAATAAGCACAATGATTCAAACTTGCGCATGCAACGGGCTCTTTTAAATCAGCCGTTTCGCTTAAGGATTTTGTTAACAGTGCAAGATCGACTTTTTCCAAATTAGTGGCAAACGCGCTTATGTTCGGAAAAATAAAACAATTAAATAGTATCAAACCACGCTTTATGACGCCGCTCATCTTCAAGGCCTCTTTTAAGTATCTCAATCCCGTCTTGCCACATATCAGGATAATTTTGCATGCGTTCATAAGCCTTATTCGTGTCTTCCTCATTGCTGCGCATAGCGCTTAAAATGGTATTGTCGCCCACTAAGTTTGCTAAAACTACTTTTCCTTTCGTGAGCCATTGTTTTGCGAGGCTTGGTCCCGTAGGGGCATCTTCACTATGTTTTTTCAAGAGGATACTTAATTCAGTGATATGGCGTTGATGGTCTGCTTTGAAGCTTTCAAGTTTTTCAATGTAAGTTGTATTGTCCAGGCGATTAATGGCGGCTTGGTACGCTTCCACCGCATCGTAATCCAACTCAATTAATTCTTTTAAAGCTTTGACAAAGTCACTTTGTGTTCCAACGAATGTTGCCATGATTAAACCTCCCTTTAAAGTGTTCAATTCTATTTAGCCTACTAAAGGGCCAAAGTATTGTTGAAAAATTATTAAAATTCTCCTTAACAAGGATTGCTTTTTTTATTCCTAATTCTGTTTGTATTGTTGGTTTAAAATTTCCCAGACCGTATCGACGGTCAGGTCGTTCATGTAACAATCTTGCGATTGGTGAGAGAAATTTGGCATTGCTTTTAATTGATCATAGGTTTTGAGAATGCGAATCACCGTATTTACTTTTACGCCAGTTTCGGCAAAATGCCCGTCGTACGGCCCATAATTTTCCTCGCGCGAGGGGCCAAACAACCCAATCGTTGGTGTCCCGACAGCGGCAGCCATATGCATCAAGCCAGAATCATTGCCCAAAAACAGTTGGCATTGCTGTAAACAGGCACCAATTTGCCCCAGGTCATAATGGCGATCCATTAAATTGATCAGTTTTGCTGGCGGCACATTTTCAACCAACGTTTGAACCATCGGACGTTCATGAGGGGCTGCGATCAGAACAATTTTGGCGTTGGGGTGGGTTTCGCAAAACTTACCTGCAATGGTTGTAAATCGTTCAATCGCCCATTGTTTCCCAACCCAGTTGGCCGCTGGCGCCATAGCCAGGTAAAAGGTTCCTTCGGGCAACAGGTTTTTGGCAACCTCCAAACGGTTATGTTTAAACCAAATAGTGGGTGACGTCACAGGAATCCCCACCATGGATGCTATCTGTTCAACCTTGTGCCTTTGGTCATTGGGCTTTTGGCGCCAAACAGATCGCCGACCACATCGAAGCGCATAGCTAATGACGGATCCGCGCAGATCGATCACCCAATCCCAATGCTGGCCTTTGACTTGTTTCCATAAATTAAACCAGTGCCGGCTGTGCTTTTGTTTGGCAAAAATGATCAGGTTATCCAACAAAGGGTAATCGGTAAATAATGGGGCCGGTAAAGGATCCGAGGCGATGGTTACCTGGGCGCTTGGGGTGGCGTTTTGAATATGGTTTAAAACCCCTGTTGTTAAAACAGCATCCCCGATACGGCTGCAGGTGATAAATAAGATTTTTTTCATATTGCGTCTCCCATTTCGTCTTGCGTGGGTTACAAGGCGACTTTAAGATTCACCATAGATAAGTCTTGCCTTCACAGCCACAAAATTAGGCACATTACTGTCTAAAATTAAGTCGATCATCGCAACTTTTTTGAAAACTTTTACAACCATTTTCAGGGAAAATGGGGCGTAATCAATGACCTGTTTGGCAAAAAATCGCCGGATGCGCTCAAGCTTGGGTTTCAACGTCCCCTCGGTTTTTAAAGGCTTTGTAAGAACATGATGCCCTACATTGCGTTGGTCAATAAGAACCTAAATTATGAAATTGTAAGTTTCACTGCTGTTTTTATGCCAGTTGAAGGTTTGTGTTAGGGTGCTGATGAAGGATTTAAAATTCATTTCTCTTGCAATTTTTAGAATTATTTCTCGAAAAATAAACCTAAATCCTTCACTTGAACAGCCCTACCTCATTTGGTGCGGGGCAGTGTGAAAAATGACATATCAAAAGAAAGAACTTAAAAATGTCAAAATTCAAACCTTATATAAAATTAATCTTAGGATCCTCCTGACGTTTTATGCAGGAACAGCCCAAGCATCTTCAGCTGCATCTTCATCTCCAGGCGTGCTGAATGTTAGTGAGGAAGCTATATATAAAAAGTTTTTAACGGGGAAATTGATTTATCGCCCGACGCCGGGGAATGATGATGGGATGAAAGTGTTTTCGATAGCTGATTTATCGTATCCATTAGGAGGGACATTTGATTTGTCTAAGTTCGGAGACACATGGCAACATTTGAATATAGCGACAGGGTATCGCACAGGTAAGAGCGAGAAGAACCGCAGCAAGGTCGAGATGTGGATAGCACCTAGGTTTTTGATTGACCAGACGCGATGTTCATCAACGGATCCTTTTATAGGAATTATGGGGAACTGGTCCACGGATATTGGTCTTTTTTGGACTTGGGGTGGCTGGCCTGTTCATTATGATACTATGGATTCTTTGACTAATAAAACTTTTGACCAATTGGGACATAAGAACTTATTTGAACATTGGCTAGATGCGGCCGGGTACAAAAGTGAGGCGGAGCTGGAAGGTTGTCTGTGCTGGATCAGCTGGAAGGCTGCGGCCGCTCTTAAATGTTTCACTTTTAAATTTGAATAAGGCCAAAAATCGACAGTTTAACCGAGCAGGGGACGCTGCTGGTTGGCCGGTATCCAACATGAGGAAATTCCCCCCGGGTAGGAGCTTTTGAACAGACTCTTAAAACATCTTAACCGTCGGCAATCCAGTCTCAGCCAGCGGGCTCATTTGCCGACGTACAACCGCAGTTTCGCAAGTGTATCAGGTTTTTTTGAAGCTAAATTCAGAAGATTGGTGAGAGTTTCTTGAAAATAGGCATTATATAATAGCAATACTGATAAGTAGAATTACGGACAACTTTCACATCATCAATCCTACAAAATGCTTTTAATTGGGTGCAATATGAATTTAAATTCTTTCTTTAAAAAACCAGCCCTACTAACAGACAGCCACAACCATAACAGAAAGGTTGGCTGGTTAGATTTATTCCTTGATTTATATTTTGTAGTGGTTATTTCTAAACTTGCCCACCATATTATGGAACACCCTAATTTGAAGGGTCTAGCTGAATTTATTCTCTTGTTCGTTTGTCCTGTATGGATATGGATGCTAGACACTTTTTACAAAGAACGGTTTGAAACGGATAACAATTACACCCGTTTTAATAATTTTTTGCTTATGTTTATAATTTCAGGCTTTGCTATTTTCTCGCACCATGCATTCGGAAAATATGCCAATTGTTACATTATAACCTATATTGCAGCCCATTTATTATTGGATATTCGGTGGTTGCAAACTTACAGGCATGTCGATGTTTTCTCGCCTATTGCCAAGAAGTATTTGGCAGGCTCGTTTTTCAGTTTATCTTTTCTTATGGCAGCTATTTATATAGAAGGAAGCACAAAATATATATTTTGGACAATTGCCCTTGTTTTTGATCATTTGATCCCTTTATTTACAGTTAAAGAACATAAAAAGCTTCCTGCATACAGCAAGCATCGTTTACCTGAAAGATTTGGTCTTTTTTTAATGATTATTTTGGGCGAGTTAGTAGCCACTGTGGTTAATGAATTATCGCAAACCCATGAATTAAGACGTTCTCAATTTGCTAACGGTTTTTTAGTTTTATTAATAGGTTTTGCTTTTTGGTGGCTTTATTTTGATTTGATTGCTGGGAAAGGCCCTAAGAAGAAAGTATATGTCACCTTTATATGGAGCTATCTTCACATACCTCTATTCATAGCCTTAACGGCTGGCGCTGTTTTTCTAAGTTACTTTGTGGCTTTTGAGCCCGCTATTCCTGCGAAAGAATTTATCGTACTTTCAGCATTGACTTTAGGATGTAGCCTGTTATTGAAAGGGATGATTGCTTATTCGACTGATCAAGATCTTAAATACAGCAAAGCATTTCATCAAATTGTCCTTGGCGCAACTGTTATAGGTTTAGGAATTATCTTTAAAAACTATAGACAAGAAATTTTTCTTTTAAGCGCTAATATATGTTTATACGTGTTCATACTGACCCATATAAAAGAGGCTTGGTCGGGCTCCCCTGTAGAAGATTAGAATGATCCCAAAGTATGAAAATTAGGTTTTTAGAGAGGCCTTATATATCATACCCCATTCAGATCATTTCCCGGGTTTTTCTGTTTGATCATTAGCCCATAAACTTCGGTTCAAAATCCTTACATAGCTGGCTATGCGTGGATTTTTCAACTTGTTTCTGGGTGAAATCTCTGCCATAAAATTCCCGCAAAATGATCTGAATGGGGTATAGTACAGTCCCTACAGTAATTAAATCAGGATCTAACGATGAATTGGCTCACCAACTTTGTTCGCCCTAAAATCCAGGCTTTTATTGGCCTTAAGAATGATATACCCGATAATTTGTGGACAAAATGCCCCAAATGCGAACATATGTTGTTCCAAAAAGATTTGGAAAAGAACCTTTTGGTTTGCCATCATTGCCAACACCATTTGCGGTTGACATTGGCGCAACGCCTGGAATTTCTTTTTGACGATGGTAAATATACAGAAACCCAAGTGCCGGGCGTAAAACATGATCCGCTGAAATTTCGCGACACCAAGAAATACAGCGATCGTTTAAAAGAATATCGTCACAAAACCCAACGGGATGATTCTGTTTCGGTGGCCTATGGACTGATAGGTGGCCAGCCTGCTGTGGTGGCCTGTTTTAATTTCTCGTTTATGGGTGGGTCCATGGGAATGGCGGCAGGGCAGGCCCTTGTTACAGCGTCTGACTTAGCCATCAAAACGGGCGTTCCCTTGATTGCCGTGACAGCATCGGGCGGTGCCAGAATGCAAGAAGGTATCTTATCGCTAATGCAAATGCCACGGACGGTTATCGCCGTTGAAAGGGTGAAAGAGGCGGGCTTGCCCTATATTACCCTTCTAACAGATCCTACTACTGGTGGCGTCAGTGCCTCGTTTGCCATGTTGGGGGATGTTGCCTTGGCTGAACCGGGCGCTATTATTGGGTTTGCAGGAGCCAGGGTGATTGAAGAGACCATCAGGCAGAAATTACCCGATGGTTTTCAAAAGGCCGAATACCTTTTGGCTCACGGTATGGTTGACCAAGTGGTTCATCGTCATGAATTGAAAAAAACCCTCAGTCAGCTTTTAAAAATGTTGTCGGTGGCCAATGAAATGCCGTTGAAAAGGTTTGCCACTTCGTGATTGTTGGAATTGGCACTGATTTGATCGATTGCCGCCGCCTGGAAAAAGCCATAGGGCGCCATGGGCAACGGTTTTTGGACAGAGTGTTCACCCCCCAGGAACAAAGGCGTTGCTTAAATCGTCATCACGTATACCAAAGCTTTGGAAAGATCTATGCGGCGAAAGAGGCCGCTTTGAAAGCTATCGGCAATACAAAAGGAATTGATTGGCAACACATTGAAATTGACCATTTTCCAACAGGTAAGCCCCGTGTTGTTTTAACTCACCAAGCGTTAGCCAATTATAGTGCTTTGATACCTGTTGATATGTGTGGCAAACTCGATCTATCCTTAACGGATGAGCCCCCATACGCCCAGGCGTTTGTGGTCATATCGGCAACCTTTTTAAGTTAGAGCGTTTTATATGGAAACTAGTAAAGAGAATAAACTTCTAGGAATGGACAAAGCTAATCTTAAGAAAGAAGTACGCGGTCTGTCTTGGGCTTTTCTGATTGCCATGATAATCCGAACTTTTATCTATCAGCCATTCAATATTCCGTCCGGATCGATGATACCCACCTTGTTGATCGGTGATTATTTGTTTGTGAACAAGTTTTGCTATGGGTATTCGCGTCATTCTCTGCCGTTTGGGGTGAAGTTGTTTTCGGGGCGCCTTATGCATAACGAACCGTTGCGCGGTGATGTGGTTGTGTTCTTTAACCCCAAGCACGATAACCTAGACTATATCAAACGTCTGGTTGGTTTGCCGGGTGACCGTATTCAGGCGATCAAAGGGGTTTTGCATATTAACGGTTCGGCTGTAAAACTAGAACAGATAGAGGATTACCATACCGTCAATGATAAAGGGCAACTTGAGGTTATCCCACAATACATCGAAACGCTGCCTAATGGTGTTAAGCACCCTATTCTAAAAAAGTTTCCTTTTGGACAAGGGCGCCTTGATAATACAGAAGAGTTTACCGTGCCAGAAGGGCACTATTTCATGATGGGTGATAACCGTGATAATTCACAAGACAGCCGTGTTCCAAATGCTGTAGGGTACGTCCCAGCTGAAAACATTATCGGCCGTGCCGAGGTGTTGTTTTTCTCAACCGAGGCTAAATGGTACGCACCTTTAGATTGGCCTTTTGGGTTGCGTTATAATCGTCTTGCTCAACTTATTCGATAATGGAAAGACTTCAAGATCTAGAAAAAAAAATAGGGCACGTTTTCAGAAATAAAAACTTGCTGGAGGCTGCCCTTACCCATTCTAGCATTCGCCCGGGTGGTAAAGATTTTGAACGACTGGAATTTCTGGGGGACCGTGTTTTAGAACTGGTCGTTGCCGAACAACTTTACCTCTATTTTACAAAAGAAAAAGAAGGTGACTTGGCCAAACGCCTTGCTGGTCTTGTTTGTCGAGAGGCTTGTGAAAAAGTTGGCCAGGAATTAGAGCTGTCAAATTTTATTATGCTGAATGGTGCTGAGTTGGGGCCTAGGTCCGCGATCTTAAGTGATGCGGTTGAGGCTTTGTTAGGGGCCATGTATCTGGATGGTGG
The DNA here is from genome assembly GCF_004210305.1 of Candidatus Finniella inopinata. Lineage (NCBI taxonomy): Bacteria > Pseudomonadati > Pseudomonadota > Alphaproteobacteria > Holosporales > Candidatus Paracaedibacteraceae > Candidatus Finniella > Candidatus Finniella inopinata. Next base: position 8,210 of record NZ_SCFB01000020.1, read on the forward strand.
TCTTACGCCCTGCAATCACTTCATCAAGCTTTATTGGACAGATTTACGCAACAAAACTCTCAGTCCGCCAAAGGACCCCAAAACAACCCTTCAGGAATGGGCGCAAACTCATGAAAAGGCCGTTCCTACTTACGAACTTATTGAGACGACGGGCCCTGATCATGCGCCAACTTTTCTCGTCCAAGTGCACGTTTTAAATCATGCCCCTGTTAAGGGAAACGGCACGTCTAAACGTCAGGCTGAACAAAATGCAGCATTGAATTTTATGGAAAATATACCCGTTCGACATGGAAAGAGTCTTTGATGAACTTTCGAAATCAAAGTCGAGTAGAAAAAGCTTAAGTTTTTCTCATAGGTCATTTATGGGAAATTGACTTATTGGTTGTGCGTAGACCTTTAGATAGAAGAGACAGAATTTGGGATTTTTTACAGGTTTGAATCGTCAACAAAAAGAAGCGGTTGGTCTTTTGCAGATTGGCACCTTCTTAGAGTATTTCGATCTTATGCTGTATGTGCATATGGCTGTTCTCCTCAATGAGCTCTTCTTTCCCGAAACCGATCCTCATACTGCTTCTTTAATTGCGGCCCTTGCCTTTTGTTCAACTTATGTTCTTCGGCCATTTGGTGCCTTACTGTTTGGCTGGATTGGTGACAATATTGGCCGTAAAACCACCGTTATTTTGACAACTATGATGATGTCAGTAAGTTGCCTTATTATGGCCAATTTACCCACGTATGCCCAGATTGGTATCACGGCCGCTTGGTTGGTTACAGCTTGTCGTATTATTCAAGGTCTATCATCCATGGGGGAAATTATTGGGGCTCAGATTTATGTATCTGAAGTGACAGTCCCACCCGGCCGTTATGTAGGCGTCGCTGCGCTTGGTCTTGCTTCTTCAATCGGGGGGATGGCCGCGCTTGGTCTTGCTTCATTGGTTACCCATTTTTCCATGAGTTGGCGTATAGGTTTTTGGGCAGGGGCTGGCATAGCTGTCATTGGGTCCTTAGCGCGTACCAGACTAAGAGAAACGCCCGAGTTTGTGGACATGAAACGAAAGAAACGATTGAATGTTGAAAGAAGTCACAAAAACGACTCGCAAAAAACGGTCATTATAGACAAATTCAATTTGGCAATAAGTAACACACAAATTCCTAAACAAAGATGTTTTGCATCCTTTTGTATCGAATGTGGTCAGCCTTTTATGTTCTATTTGACCTATATATACTTTAATCCGATTCTTAAATCTTTTGGATATTCATCTTCTGACATTATTTTTCATAATTTTTTTCTGTCAGTATTTACTGTTTTTTGTGGAGTATTAATGGTTTTTCTGTGTTTAAAGGTTTATCCATTAAAGATATTAAAGTTTAGAATGTATTGTTTTATACCTTTTGTGGTTGTTCTGCCTTTTTTAATTTTAAGAAGTATTGCGCCGTGGCAGATATTGTGTTTACAGATGATCATCATCATGTTTCCTGTAAAGCCATTTCCAGCTGATGCCATTTTCATGAAATCGTTTCCTGTACAGAAAAGATTCACCATTAATATCTTTATTAATGCTCTTTCACGGGCATGGATGCACTTAGTTGCTGCCTTTGGTCTTGTTTATCTAACGGAGTGGTTCGGCTACTACGGTATTTGGGTTATTGCGTTTCCTCTAATCGGTGCATTTTTTTGGGGTGTTCGTCATTTTGAAAAACTAGAGAGCTTGCACCCTGGGAATGATTCACAAAAACAAACGGTAAAATATGAACGCGTTGCTTAACAAGACATGTATGGAAAGTTTAAAGATTTATAGGAAGTCTGGAAATGCTTAAATTATTAAGAGTTCTTCATGTTTTGTTGGTGCTTGTGGCTCTTGTGTTGGTCCCCGTCGCAATTGCCCATGTTGTCTTGCCGCGGGAGTGGTGTCTTTTTTCCGGGTATTACTTGATTCTTTTGTATACGAGTGTTCTGTTGATTTTGGGGGGTATTTTTACCTTTCCAATCGTTATAGGCATTTTAAAGAAACGAGAAGACATGCTATCTGCTCTTCCCGCTGAACACGACAGGGCGGCTTGATGAAAGGTCGAAAAGAAAAGCTTAAGTTTTTCTGCTTCCTTTAAGAAGTCGCCTTCTTTCTGAACGGAATCAGGATCAACAAGGTTGCCAAAGATACTGCCCCAATAATTCCACTGGCCGTAAAGGTCATGGCCTCGCCATAAAGCTGGGCGATCGTGCCACCCATGGTGCCTGCCAAAACAAGCGCGATTGCACTGGTTAGGTAGAAAAATCCAAACCCAGTGCCCCGTAAGTCGTTTGGAACTGTATCAGCAATAAGGGCCATAAACATGCTTTGTGTAATGCCAATTTGGACTCCCCAAACGGCAACTCCCATTAACATGATCGATAAATTAGTGGCTGTGGCTAACAAAATGTCGGCCACAATTAAAACGGCAAACCCGATTCCCAAAAGGGCGTATCGGCTGACTTTATCAGACAAGCGCCCTATGGGGTAAGACGCCAGCGAGTTGGTTCCATTATACAAAATAAGAATCAGGGGGATATAACTTTCAGACAGACCAAAATTTTGGTGCGCATGTAAGATCAACATGGCTTCACCCACGCGGGCCAGCATAAAGACACCCGCCACAATCATCAGCATCCAATACGTGCCCCCCAGGCGATGTAAATCAGCTATCCGAATAGGATGCCGCTTAATGGCTTCGCCTGATTGTTGTGTGGGGGAATCCTTAACGGCAAAAATTAGGATCAAAAGGCCCATAACGGCTGGGATGGTGGCAATCCAAAAAACTTGGTGGAAGTTCTGATTTGTTAAAAGCATGGCTGCCACACCGACAATCCCACCAAAAAAAGAACCGGCGGTTGCTAAACTTTGGCGCAATCCATAACAAGTACCTTTAATTGATTCCGGTGACAAATCACCCACCAGCGCATCGCGTGGGGTTGACTGAACGCCATTACCAATGCGATCTAATACGCGAGATGTAAATACTGCTCCAAAAGACGAGGAAAGGGCTAATATAGGGCGCGCAAGTGTCGCCAAACCAAATCCCCAAACCATGATAATTTTGCGGCGTTTCAGATAATCACTGAAAACCCCCGAAAAAACTTTGACAGCATAAGCACTGGCTTCCACAATGCCTTCCAGTAAACCAATCCAACCCGTGGCTACGCCTAGAATCGTTTTCATGTAAACGGCCGATAGGCCAAAAACAATGACCGACGAAACATTGATCAGAAAGCTGGCGAGACCGATTGCCCAAATGGCTTTTGGAACAGGAGTACGGCTAGACAACGAAGAAGGAGGAATTGTCATATATTTTAAAAAATTTTTTGGGTAGAGCGCTTAAAAGGACAGCTGAATACTTTGAAAAGCTGTGCCATTTAAATGCCTTACTGCAATAATTGCCAAAGGATTACTGATGTGTGCTCAACTTTAACACCAAGATGTGTTCTTTTGTCAAGGTTTTAAAAGGTTTGTTTAAACCAGCGCAATGTCAGGCGCATCAACGGCTTTCATTCCCACAACATGGTACCCAGCGTCAACATGGTGTACTTCGCCTGTCACGCCACTTGATAAGTCACTTAAAAGATATAAACCAGAGCCCCCTACATCCTCTAAGGTAATATTTCGCTTCAACGGTGCATTATACTGGTTCCATTTTAAAATATAACGAAAATCACCAATACCAGAAGACGCAAGAGTTTTTGCAGGCCCTGCTGACAAGGCGTTAACGCGAATCTTTTTACCACCCAGGTCAACGGCTAAATAGCGCACGCTGGCCTCTAGTGCAGCTTTAGCAACACCCATCACGTTATAGTGGGGCATAACCCGTTCCGCGCCATAGTAGGTCAGCGTTAAGAAACTGCCACCCTCTGGCATTAATTTTGACGCTTCACGGCAGACTTCCGTAAACGAATAACAGGAGATATCTAATGAATTGAGGAAATTTCCACGAGAGGTATCTAGGTATTGGCCTTTTAATTCTTCCTTATCGGAGTACGCTAAAGAGTGAAGGACGAAATCAATTGTTGGCCATTTTTTTGCGATTTCCTCAAAAGCTTGACTAACAGCACCTGGTTGACTGACATCGCAAGGGACAAAAAAATCAGACCCCACCGTTGCGGCCAGGGGTGACAACCTTTTGAGAAGGATATCTGTTTGATACGTAAAGGCAAGCTCAGCGCCTTGTTGGTGCAAGGCTTTGGCGATACCCCATGCCAAAGAGTGATCATTAGCAAGGCCCATGATGACCCCGCGTTTTCCCTTCATCAACAATTGTGTCATTTACTCTGCATACTTTATTGTCACAAACTTCTGAGTATATTAATGGCCTAATCGGCCCGAAGTTTCAAGTGGTTTGGGAAGTTTCAAAAATGGAAATAAAATTAACAATATATTAATGATTTGTTTTTATAATAAAGAGGTTATTTGAAATAAAAATAAAATTGGAGAATATAATGAAAATTTTTTTAAATATTTTGACTTTGGTTATTATTGCTTCGGCTGGAACATCAGCGTGGTCAGGGCCTTATGGCGAAGGTGAATTGAGTAAAGAACAAAAAGAAGTTGTGAAAGCCTATAATAATGCGGTGGATTTACAAAAGAAGGTGAGAGAAGAAAAAAATGCGAATGCAAGAATTAAAAAAGTCAACCAGTACACGGATGCTGTGCAAAATTTGGAAAAACACTGTAAAAAAGTCGAATGTTCGCCTAAAGATCCCCACGCTGGATCTGATTTTTGCTTAGATCATTGCAGTTTCAATAAGCGAGGAGAGCCGATAGTAAATTCAGAAAAAGGGGAATCATCATTAGCCGCAGCGGGCTAACCCAAAGAGCAAGTCTTTGAGAAAAGTTTGGAAAAGACTTACAACGGGCATTTTTCTAACAATGCTTTCTTTTTTTTGCTAGAATTGGCGAAATTTTAGGAGGAACCTTTGTGACCTTAGCCCTCATTGCTGGCAGTGGAAATCTGCCCGTTGAAATTCTTATAAGTTGTCGCGATCGTAATTTGGTTGTGGTGGGGTTTGAGGGACAAACAACGCCAGACCTACACCCAGAAATGGTTCTATTCCCCTTGGGCAGCATTGGCAAAGTCCTTGAGTATTTACGTGAACAAGAAGTGACCGACATTATTTTTGGTGGCGCCCTCCGGCGTCCCAGCTGGTCAGAACTACAATTGGATAAAACTGGAACCCAGTGGCTTAAAAAACTAGGTTGGAAGGCCTTAAAGGGTGACAACGATTTGTTATCTGGGATTCTCGATTTGCTGAAGCACGAAGGGTTTAACATTTTAAAGCCAAGTGATGTTTTGGATGATCTTTTGGCTGCATCTGGTTGTTTGACTATAGTTCAACCTAATGAACAAGACTTGGCTGATATTGGAAGGGGGGCAGACATCTTAAAAGTTCTATCCCTTAATGATATTGGGCAATCTATCGTTGTTCAACAGGGCCTTGTCTTAGGTGTGGAAGCCATCGAAGGCACGGCTGCATTAATCCAACGTTGTGACCTTTTAAAACGACAGGGAGGGGGCGGTGTTTTGGTTAAAATTGCTAAAATAAATCAAGATCAACGCATCGACCTGCCCACCATTGGCCGCGAAACCATTAACCAAATAAGCCAAGCAGGCTTTGCAGGCATTGCTGTCAGTGCCGGCACCACCCAGATTCTCGACTTTCACACTGTTATTAAGCAGGCAAATGATCTGGGTGTTTTTGTGGTGGGTGTTTAATGAGTCCCGTTAACTTAGATAAAGCCCGCCGTTCACATTCAAAGTCTCGCCCGTAATATAAGCGGCTGCATCGCTGACCAAAAAACCAACTGCGTGGGCGATTTCATTGGCCTGGGCCAGGCGACCTTTCGGGATTTGTTGAATGATTTTTTCTAAGATGGGTTGGCTGATGGCCTGCACCATTTCGGTGTCAACATATCCAGGCGCCACCACATTAACTGTAATATTTTTAAGGGCTGATTCCAAGGCTAGGGCTTTGGCGAACCCAATAATTCCGGCTTTGGCAGCACAGTAATTAGTCTGTCCACGTTGCCCCTTTAAGGCATTGACCGATGATATCAACACAATCCGGCCAAAGTTATTTTCACGCATTGATTCCAGAACCGCCTGAGCCATATGGAAGCAAGAATTTAAATTGGTCTGGATGACGGCTTGCCAATTATAGACAGGCATTTTATGCAAAAATCCATCGCGGGTAATCCCTGCGTTATGAACCAAAATTTCTGTGGGTCCGTGTTCCTTTTGAATTTGTTGCATATGGTCCTGGCATGCCTTTGCATCACTGACATCCCATGACTGAACCACAACATCATGCTGGGCGGCAAAATTCTGGGCGGCTTCATGATTTGTGTGGTAGTTGGCGATAACGCGGTATCCCTTTGCTTTCAAATCTTGGCTGATGGCGGCACCAATGCCACGCGTTCCCCCTGTAACAACAGCTAATTTATTCACAGCGACCTTTTAATTATTAGCTTCAACATTAAATTATTTTAATACAAATTTAGTAAAATTTCTACAATTTGTTGTGCCGATATCAAATTTTAATACATTTAATAATATTTTAATAAATTAAATGGATAATTAAATTATATTGCATAAATAAGGGAATGTTGATTGTTATGTCTGCGCGTAATCATAAATTTTTAAAAGCTGTTTTATCCGTTTTTTTAGTCGCTTCTTGTCAAGACGTCTTCTCGGCAGAAGGGGTAAGTGTGGATTTAGATCGCGTCAAGAACCCGAAGTTCGCTGTTGTGGAGGGAGATGAGGGGTTGAAAAATCCTCACCTCACAGCTGTTGAAAGGGACTCGCGTTTTCACTACAGCGAAGAGGGTTCGAGGTATGTTTGTTATTTTGATGAACCCCCCTTCCGCAAAGAAGGCAGTAATGAGTTGGTGTTGGATGCTGACTTTAGCCTAGATGCAAAAGCAACAGTAACAGTAACCGGCACTAAAGGCCAACCTGAAGCAGCGTTGATTATTGGTGATACGCCAGACTTATCCGATGTTACGTTTGGGAATGGTGAGAATCGAGAGAACTTCATCATCGCAGATGGTGGCGTTCTAGGGGGATTTGGAACAGTCTTTGCCCAGGACTTGACGTTTCAACCGGGAAGCACCTGGCGTCCGTCTGTAGGCCTCAAAAAACCATCTTCGGGACTTTTAAACGTGGCGGGGACATTTACTTTGCCCACAAACATAGAGATTGGTGGAATTCTGGCAGGTGATTTCCCTTTCCCACCGAATGGCTTCAAAGTGGCGACTTATGGAAGTTTATCGGGTAATCTAGCCACTTTGAACGCTCAACTGGCTCCGTATAACTTATCTCTTAGAAACTGCAAGCCTGAAAGGTCCCTTGTCTTGAAGAAAACGGTGTTGGTCACCTTTACGGTGCCAGGACGTTGTAACGGAAGCTGGATTACCCATTACTCAGAAGGTTGCTTTCTGCGGTATGGTCCTCCAAGGATACCTGGAAGGCCAGAATTTTTTGGTGGGGAGACTGCCGATATTTGCTTAAATAACTGGAAAGGGATAACGACTGGGGATCTTCAAGCTAGATGTTCAGAGGAGATCTCAGACTTTTGGTTTTGTTCTGTTCCTTTGTGTTGTGGTGAACAATACGCAATCCAGGTGTGGACAAGCCTAAGCTATAATAGTTGCGATCAGGGGAGCTGGATAGCCCAGTGTCATGTGGATTTGACAGACTCCCAGAGGTTTAGAAGCCTGATGGGCACGACCCCTGATTCGATGCCACTTCATGTGGCGTACGAATTTACCTATGGAGAGGGGGCTGAGTAAGATTTCGGTGTTTAAAATTACATATTAGATACACCGGACGGCATTTCTTTCTTTTTAATTTAGAGACTATCCGCAAACAGACTGGACAAGGGGCGGAAATCCTTTTATAAAAAACTTAGGGTAAGGAATTTTTAGGAACCACTTATCTGCCCAGATAGCTCAGTTGGTAGAGCAAGGGACTGAAAATCCCTGTGTCGTTGGTTCGATTCCGACTCTGGGCACCATTCATGGCGATTGCACTGAAAATTAGTTTAGTATTCTAAAAATTATTTCCTAATTTTTTATTCGGCTTTTCTGCTGTTCTATCCGTTGTTATTATTCTTTTTTCTCAATAAAGAAAAAGGAAACAGGGATGCAGTTATCAGATACTTTCCTCAAACATTTTGAACCTCTTGCCGATCCTCGTATTGATAACCACAACAAGCTTCACAAATTGCACGATATCTTGGTAATAACAATATTGGCCACAATTTGTGGCGCTGATAACTGGGTTGATATTAGTGAATTTGGCAAAGCCAAATACGATTGGTTATCAACATTTCTCGAGCTGCCTAATGGTGTGCCATCTCATGATACTTTTGGCCGTGTGTTTTCCATACTTGACCCAGAGCAATTTGAATCCTGCTTTTATGCATGGATCAAGTCACTCTCTATCGATGTTAATTCTGAGATTATTGCTATTGATGGAAAAACGCTACGGGGTTCTGGCAACAGAAGAAAAGAGAAAAAAGCCCTACACATTGTAAGTGCCTGGGCAAGCAATCAAAGTCTTCTTTTAGGGCAAGTTAAAACGGATGAAAAATCCAATGAAATTACAGCCATTCCAAAATTACTCAAGATGATTGATGTTACTGGTAGTACAGTCACCATTGACGCCATGGGTTGTCAGCAGTCAATTGCTGAAGAGATCTTAATTCAAGGTGCAGACTACGTATTAGCTCTAAAAGATAATCAACCGAAGCTTCATGAAATGGTCAAGGCAATTTTCCATATAGGAGAATCACGTCAGTACAAGAAGATGCTTAATCGACGGAAAGTAGAGAAGATCCATGATCATGGTCGCATAGAAACACGTCGCTATACATTAGTATCAGCACGCGATCCGGCAGTATTTCAACTTCGTTGGCCTGGGTTAAAGGGTGTTGGCATGCTTGAAACAACACGCACAACTAATAATCAGGTTGAGCGTAGTACCCGCTACTTTCTAACAAGTTTAGCCTATGAAAATATTGATCAGTTTATGGTTGCTGTCAGAAAACACTGGAACATAGAAATTAACCTGCACTGGTCTTTGGATGTAGGTTTTAGGGAAGACCATAACCAGGTGCATGTTGGCCACGCGGCCAAGAATTTGGCTGTCATGAGACGTATTGCTTTGAATCTACTCAAGCAAGAAAAAACGAATAAACGAGGGGTGAGCTGTCGACGGAAGGTAGCAGGCTGGGACAACAAATACTTATTGAAAATTCTAACCGCTGACCACAATTTAAAGCGCGTTTGAGCGGATTGACTGATATAAACGGTAAGTCTTTTAAAGGGGAGGATAGTGTCTAAAAATAAAAAAAACAGGAAGTAGATCTCTCAAAACCTACAAAATCAAATCAATCTACAAAAGTTTGGGAAATAGCAGAAACCGTAATTTTAAAAACTAGGCTGAGGAGATGTCAGTGCAATCGCCATGGGGCACCATTATGGCAGCCCCCTATAAAATGATTAGCCCGCCGTCCGGCCTCATCTTGGTTCTTGCATCACAAACTAAAATCTTGAATTTAGCGCCTATTCCTTTTAAGGTGTGCAAGCGTTTTTATACCTTTTAACGAAGCCTCCTTATTGAATTATGACTGTTACGATTGGCCCTATTAAGCTTTGTATGCCTGTGATCTTGGCGCCTATGTCTGGCGTGACGGATATGCCATTTCGGCGGCTGGTGAAAAGGATGGGGGTAGGCTTGGTTATCTCTGAAATGATCGCCAGTCAGGCCATGATTCGTCATACGCGTCAAACTATGAAAATGATTGAAAAGTCCGCTGACGAGCAGCCTATGGCCGTTCAGTTAGCTGGTTGCGAGCCCGAGGTGATGGCTGAGGCGGCCCGGCTTAATCAAGACTTGGGCGCCCAGATCATCGATATTAATATGGGATGCCCTGTTAAAAAAGTCGTGAATGGTTACGCAGGGTCAGCCCTGATGCGCGACGAATTGCTGGCGGCAAGGATTATTGAGGCGACGGTTAAGGCGGTTTCTGTGCCTGTGACCTTGAAGATGCGGACAGGGTGGGATGATCACACGCGGAATGCGCCGCGCCTGGCTAAAATTGCCGAAGAATGCGGTGTGCAAATGATCACCATCCATGGGCGGACGCGCTGCCAACTTTATAACGGGAAATCAGATTGGGCGTTTATCCGCCAGGTTAAACAGGCCGTACACGTGCCGGTAATTGGCAATGGAGATGTGGTGACGCTGGCGGATGCAGAGGCTTTATTAGAGCAAAGCGGGGCCGATGGCGTGATGATTGGCAGAGGAAGTTATGGGCGCCCTTGGTTCCCTAACCAGGTGGCAGCGTATTTGAGTGATAAAACGTTATTGCCCGATCCGTCCCTTTCTGAACAACACCAAATTATCAAAGATCATGTGGAAGAAATGTTGCGTCATTACGGCGAAGAGACAGGTGTTAAAATTGCCCGAAAGCATGTGGGTTGGTATAGCAAAGGGCTGAACAAGTCGACAGATTTTCGTGTGAGCATTAATCAGGCGGATAACGCCCAGGCCATGAAAGCACTGATTGATGAGTATTATGTTGCTTTGTCAGATTCATAAAACGTTGTGAAAGATTCGAAGGAAATGTCCAAAAACCCTGTCCCCTTAAAAGATGAGTCTTGTTTAGGCCTGGGGCCAACCGTGCAGCAATTTTTGGAAACATATTTTCAAAACCACGGGGACGAGCTGCCCTGTTCGGGTTTGTACCATAGGGTCTTGCAGGAGGTTGAAAAGCCCCTGATTGAGATTACGTTGAAAGCAACCGGCGGGAATCAAAAAAAAGCTTCTGACATTTTGGGCATCAACCGAAATACGCTTCGGAAGAAAATTCAGGAATTGGGGTTGGAACAACCTCGCGATTAAAATGGCCTGATCCTGTTCCTTCTTGTGCATCCTCTTTACCGCCTCCCATCGTTACCCCCGCGTAGGGGGCCCAGTTGTATTGTGTCCTAGATTCCCGCCTGCGCGGGAATGAGACATATGGAGGACTAAAATAAAAAACCCGCGCTGTTGAGGCGCGGGCTTTGTAAGAGCTTTATTCTTAAAGGATGTCAAAATCCCTTAAAGATTTAGAACTTGTAACCGATACCAATTTTCATAGCATGTTGGCTGGTTTTGAAGTTGTGGTTGACAGAGGTACCGTTGATACCCGTGACACCAGACGCTAAGTCCCCAGTAGTCTGTGTTAACGAAATCTTTGGTCCAAACAAGTATGAATATTCTGCACGTAGAAACAAATTCTTCGTAACGTAAACTTCCACGCCGGCACCAGGTGCAAATTGAATACCCGTTTTGTTTTTTGTAACTACTTTTCTGTCTGTGCTGTTAGCGGGCACGGTGTTAACATCCAACAAGCCGCTGTTAGGAGTTACAGACGCTTTCCATTTACCAGATTCCATCGCTAAGCGAAGGTAAACTAAAGTGCTTGGGGTAATCATATAACCTAAGCGAGCTGCTAAACCATAGTAATACTTATGCTCTAGTTTAGCTTTCCAAAATCCAACTCTTTTCCCAGAAGCACTGTCGTCATAGGGTGAAAAAGAAGTCGTGTCAAAACCACCATAAACTTCACCACCGAAATACGCGCCGTTTCCGACGACAACGCCGTAACCTGCAAACAAACCAAACAATCCGCCAGCTTTACCGCTGTCATTTTTAAAGTTTTGAGCAAATTCAGACCCAGGATTTAGGCCCACATTTAATGTATTCTGGTTCGCATAACTATACTGTACGTTCGTTTGCGCAACACCGGCGCTGGCGCCCAAGTAGAAGCCGTTACTTGCATTAGCAGCTGAAGTCCCAAGAGCAGCAACAGCCAACAAAGCGATCGATAAATTTTTCATGTTAACTCCTTAAATTAGTAAACGGATAAAATTAGATTCCGTTATTGTTATGACTTAACTTTTATAGATTTGGTCAAAATGCACAATTTTTTTGACATCTTTTGAAGGTGAATTTATAAGGCAGTGTGATAAAAACCCCACATAATTTTTGTTTTGAGTGACCCACCATATGCCCAGGCTCATCGCTAATCCTTGAAAACCCTAGGCTTCCAGCTAACCTGGATGCCTACTCCCCTTATGGATTTTTCGATCATGACTCAAAAAACGCCTCTGACATCTATTACACTTATGGAACAACTGGAAGGCTTATACAACCTGGCCCTGTCCCAAGACAATCTGGCCCTGGCGCTGAAGGTGAAGGAGCTGCAGGCGAAGTCCCTGGGCCTTTTCCAACAGCCGGACACCCCGAATCTTTCAACGCTTTCTGATGAAAATCTTAAGAAGCTAATTGGTCAGTTGGCTGGTGATTTGAATACGGGGTGATTTTTTTCAATTGCAAATAAGGGAAAATTTCTAAACATTTAGATAACCTCAATTGTTAATCACCCCAAAATGCCGATTCCCTATCAACCCAAAATAACCCCCACATCTGAACAGACGGCCATAGTTCAGGCTGTCACATCTGGCCACAATCTGATGGTTTCGGCCTTGGCGGGAACGGGTAAAACCACAACGCTTAAAATGATTGCCCTGGCTTATCCTAAGCGACGGGGGCTTTACTTAACGTATAACGCGGCGTTAAAAACCGAGGCCCAGGCAAAATTTCCACCGTATATCCACTGTAAAACCATTCACGGCCTGGCTTATCAACAGGTGGGCGCAAAATATAAAGGGCAATTGAATCACAAACTCCACCATTCTGATTTAATCGAGTTTTTGGCGGTTCGACCTTTTACCCACGGCAAATTTCTTGCCAGTTCATCCCTTATCGCCTCTAGCGCCATCGATATGGTCAGGATTTTTTGCTATACAGCCGATGAACAACTGGAGCCCATTCACTATTCCCGGCGTTGGATTGAAAAACTGATGGTCAAATATGAACGGGACAATCTGGATTTTGATCTTGAAAACATCAATACTCCCCAAACATTTTTAGAAAAATTTATTGTGCTTTCCTGCTGGTATGCCAAAAGGCTGTGGCAGGCCATGATTGACGAGAACAATCACACCATTCCAGCAACCCATGATACATATCTGAAGCTCTATCAGCTTTCAAAGCCTATTATTGATACTTACGACTATATCATGTTGGACGAGGCGCAAGACGCAAACCCTGTTATTCTCGACATCCTGTCGCACCAAACGGTTCAAAGAATTTATGTGGGTGATAAAAACCAACAAATCTATGGCTTTCGGGGAACAAAAAACGCCCTGGAAACCATCAAGGCGGACACTTATTACCTGACCCAGTCGTTTCGGTTTGGGTCCGCGATTGCGGATGAGGCGAACAAGATCCTTGAAAGGTTAGGGGAAACCCATAAAATAAAAGGGTTTGATGCCATTCAAAGCACCATCGGGCCCATCGACAGAACAAAAAAGTACGCCTTTGTCTCGCGCACCAATGCCGGCATTTTTGATGAAATCATTCAGTCCAAAACATTGAACAGAAAAATTCATTACGTCGGTGATATTGAAAAAGTTATCAGTTCCTTTGAAAGTGCCTATCACTTAAAGAATGGGACCATCGCGCTGATCACGGATCTAACCATTAAGCGTTTCCCATCGTGGGTCAGGTTTGTTCAAGAGGCCGAGTTATCGCAAGATCACGAATATAAGGCCATGATTGACTTTTTGGACACCTATCAGGATGACGCCTTAAAGGTTTTGAAAGTGATCAAACGGTCTTGCCTTTACGGCGAGGAGGAAGCGGACGTGGTTGTAACCACGGCCCACAAGGCCAAAGGTAAGGAATGGACACAAGTTCTTTTGAATGATGATTTCAAAACCAATAACACCGAGGAAGATTGCATCTTTTATGTGGCCGTCACACGCGCCATAGAAACCCTTGAGTTGCAAAGAACAGAGGACTGCGTAGGTACCCAATTATTGACCATAGAGCTTGTGCCGAGGACTTGTGGGTTTTCAAATGTGCGATCCCATGTTCGCTACACTGATTGGGAAAAATTAAAGAAATACACGTTTAAAACGGCAGGCCATCGGTGTGAGGTTTGTAGAGGGGCAGGCGAACAATGGCCCGTAGAATGTCATGAGATTTGGCACTTTGACGATAAACGAAAGATACAAACTTTGAAGGGGCTGATTGCTTTATGCCCGCCATGCCATCAGGTTAAACGAATCAGTTTTGCAATTTCACAAGGGAAGGGCGACGAAGCGGCCGCCCATCTTGCCCAGGTGAATCACTGGAAGCCTGATCAGGCACAACACTATATTGACGAGCAGTTTCAAAGGTGGCGAGAGAGAAGCCTCCATCCTTGGAAGCTTGATATCGTGTGGTTACAAAACTTAGGTATCCCGATTCTTAAAAAGGGACGATAAAATCTTATGGTGCCCGAACTTATACATGTTAAGAGGGCTCGACAAAAGACTGGTGAATCGTCTATAAAATTAGTAAGGGGCGCCTAGCTCAGTTGGTAGAGCAGCTGACTCTTAATCAGCGGGTCGCAGGTTCGAATCCTGCGGCGCCCACCACATTCTTCCGATCAGGTTTTGAATGAGTACAGATTTTGAATCCCAAATGGAAGATGGTTATCGGCCCGGCGTTGGCCTTATGTTGCTTAATGCCGATGATCATGTGTTTGTCGGCCAGCGTATTGATAATGTTCGGATATCTTCAAACCCTTCGGATGGATGGCAAATGCCCCAGGGTGGCATTGATTATGGTGAAACACCCCTGCAGGCTGCTTTTCGAGAATTGAAGGAAGAGGTTGGCACGGACAAAGCCCAGCTGATTGCCGAAAGCGAACACTGGTACAACTATCGATTCCCCGATGTTCTAAGGCCCATATTATGGGATGGTCGTTTTCATTCCCAACGGCAAAAGTGGTTCTTATTGCGTTTTACGGGCAATGACGACGACATTCAAATTCATTCTGATTTCCACCCTGAATTTTCCAATTGGAAATGGCTGGAACCAGATCAACTGATCGACTTGATTATCGATTTTAAACGACCTGTTTATCAGCAGGTTCTTAAAGAATTTAAACCATTTTTTGAAAGGAAATAACCCATGGCGAGAATAGAAATCTATACCACGTCCACTTGTCCGTATTGCGTTAAAGCGAAGGCTTTGTTGAACAAGAAAAACGCATCATTTGAAGAAATCGACGTTTCGAACAATGCCAAGCTTCGTCAAGCCATGACCGAAAAAGCAGACGGGCGCACCAGCGTGCCGCAAATTTTCATTGACGGGCGCCACATTGGTGGCTGCGACGACCTGTATGCCCTTGATAAGTCGGGTGAATTGGATAAGTTGTTATAAGTAGGGCAGGTTGTCGTTACATCCCCTGACTTAAAACTTCCAGCAACTGGCCAATGTTTTCCGGGTTTGAGCCGCCGGCTTGGGCAAGGTCTGGGCGTCCTCCGCCACCTTGTCCCCCTAAAATTTCGGCACCAATTTTCACCAATTTAACGGCATCTAGGCGGTCGGTTAAATCCGGCGTGACGCCAATCACCAAGGCCACTTTATCGTCGTCTATACTGGTAACAATCACAAGGCCTGACCCCAGGGTTTGCTTATACCGATCAACCAGGGCTTTCAGATCACGGGCGGGCACACCTTTCAAATGATGCACCATGGCCGGGTAACCTTTTATGGTGATTGTCTGAGCGTTATCCGATTCGCCATCCAAAAGGGTTTGGCGTTTTATATCGCCCAATTGCTTTTGCAGTTCAGTGACTTGTTTGCGGTTTTGTTCCCGTTCAGCACTGAGTGTTTTTTGCGTCTCCGCCAAAAGGGTCAAAATGGCAGGCCCCGTGATCGCCTCAATACGGCGGATGCCCGCTGATACAGGGCTCTCCCCCGTAATTTTGAAAAGACCAATGGTGCCCAGTTGTTCCACGTGGGTGCCGCCACACAGTTCAACCGAATCAGCCATGCTGACGACCCGCACCTCTTCCCCATATCGTTCCCCAAACAAAGCCATGGCGCCTTCCTCTATGGCCTGGTCGGGGGTCATCACACGCGTCAATGTTTCCTGATTGTCGAAAATTCTTTGGTTAACGGCCTGTTCAACCTGGGCGAGTTCTTCTTTTGTAACGGGTCTTGGATGCGTAAAGTCGAACCGCAATCGGTCAGGTGCCACCAACGACCCTTTTTGCGTGACATGCTTGCCAAAGGTCTGGCGCAAAGCAGCGTGCAATAAATGGGTTGCTGAATGGTTGGCCGCTAGCTGACGGCGACGGTCGCGATCCACATTCAGCTTGACGGTTTGCCCTGTTTTCAATTGACCCTTTTCTATATGACCCACATGCACATGCAGACTGCCCACTTTTTTTAGAGTGTCTGTTATCGTGACAACAGCGCCTTCCTCTGTTGTTAAAAAACCGTGATCCCCCATTTGGCCGCCTGACTCGGCATAGAAAGGGGTTTGGTTGGTTAATATCATCACATCTTGGCCTTGCTTAGCTTCCTCAACACTTTGTTCGTTTATAACCAACGCACACACTGTTCCCTCAGCTTCGGTTGTTGTGTACCCTAAAAATTCAGTGGCACCGAATTGCTGATGAAAATCAAACCATACCTGTTCATTGGCCGTATCACCCGACCCGACCCAAGCTGCACGAGCCTTTTGCTTTTGCTCAGCCATGCAGGTTTGAAAGCCGGCCTCGTCAACGGTACGACCCTCCGCCCTTAAAACGTCCTGGGTTAAATCCAAAGGGAATCCGAATGTGTCATATAACTTAAAGGCGACCTCAGCCGGCAAGGCCTGCGCAGGCAAAAGGACAGTGGTTGATTCCTGCAAAAGCTTCAACCCGCGCTCTAACGTTTGGCGGAACTTTTCCTCCTCTTGATGCAAAATTTGTTGAACCAAAGGTTGGGCACGCACCAGTTCGGGATAGGCCTCGCCCATCAACGACACCAACGTTGGCACCAACCGATACATTAAGGGATCTTGGCTGCCTAATTTATGAGCATGCCGCATGCCACGACGCATAATGCGACGCAAAACGTAACCGCGCCCTTCGTTGGATGGCAAAACGCCGTCCGCAATTAAAAAGCTGCTGGCGCGAATGTGGTCAGCAATGACGTTGTATGATTGGCGATTTTGGGGGCCTGAATTCCCGACTAGATCTTGGGCCGTGGCAATCAGGGTTTTAAATAAATCGATGTCATAATTGTTGTGAACCCCTTGAATGACGGCCGCCATCCGTTCCAGGCCCATACCTGTGTCGATCGATGGGTTGGGTAAATTCGTCCGGGTGCCATCGGCATGCTGTTCAAACTGCATGAACACCAGATTCCATATCTCGATAAACCGGTCACCATCTTGGTCAGCCGATCCGGGAACCCCGCCTGGAATGCCTTCACCATGGTCATAAAAAATCTCAGAGCACGGCCCACAAGGACCTGTATCCCCCATGGACCAGAAATTGTCCGATGTGGAAATGCGTAAAATACGGTCATCCCTTAAACCTGCAATTTTACGCCAAAGGGTCGCGGCTTCTTCATCTTCAGCATAAACCGTCACCAAAAGGCGGCTGGGGTCCAGGTGAAAGTTTTTGGTCACCAAAGTCCAGGCATGATGGATCGCCTGTTCTTTGAAATAATCACCGAAGGAGAAATTGCCCAGCATTTCAAAAAACGTGTGATGGCGAGCCGTATAGCCAACATTGTCCAGGTCATTATGCTTGCCACCGGCGCGCAGACATTTTTGGGCTGTCACGGCGCGTTGATAGGGGCGTTTTTCTTTGCCTGTAAAAACATCCTTAAATTGTACCATACCCGCATTTGTGAATAACAACGTGGGGTCATTTTGCGGTACCAAAGGGCTGGAACGCACCCCTTCATGGTCGTTGTTTTTAAAAAAGTCCGTAAACGTGCGGCGGATATCAGCTAGGCTTTGCATAAGTTAAGGCACTTAAAAGAAACATATACCTAGAGATTAGCCATCTGGGTGGTGAATTTCTAGCTATTTATTAAATCCTGGGTTTGTAAATTCAGGGCGGAATTTCTATTCAGTTGAATAATATTTTTTTATCTAATGGAAGTGCGCAAATTAATTTGTTATACGGTGAACAATCGTCCTGCCCATAACAGATGGTACCAAATGAAAGTTAAAACTGATGATAACGCTTTAAGTTCCAATGTCAAAAAATCTGTTGCTATTGTCTTGGTTGGCAATTTTCTTGATTTCTTCGATTTGATGTTAGCCGTTCACTTGACGGTTATTTTGACAAAGATCTTTATTCCCAGTGATTCATATTTGACGCCGATGCTGACGGTTTTTACATTTTGCTCCTCCTTTTGCATTCGCCCTTTGGCTGCGATTTTCTGGGGGTACATTGGCGATACAATTGGCAGGGTTCCTGTTTTAATTTCAACAACATTTTTAATGTCCATTTCTTGTATCCTTATCCCCAACATCCCCCCCTATGCAGAATGGGGGGCTTTATCAGCAGCCTTGTTCCTTATTTTACGACTCGTTCAGGGTTTCGCCTCGGGTGGAGAATGTATAGCCGCCGATGTTTTTATTACAGAGACCGTTCCCGAACCAAAGGTTTATTTTTGCAGTGCCCTTGTAGAGGCTACATGTTCTTTGGGCGGGTTGGTGGCTTGTGGCATCGGGGCCGTTTGTGTTTTGCTTTCACCAGAAAATGGTTGGAAATTACCTTTTTACATTGGTTCAGGGGTGGCAGTTTTGGGAACAATTGCACGAAGAACCCTTAAAGAAGCGCCAGAATTTGTAAAAGCGTTGGCGGAGAAGAAAGTAAAAAAGAAATTCTCTGATCTTTACCTGTCCATAAATTTTAAACATCGCAACATTCCAGCCTTGTTCGCTTTATATCTTTTCCCAGCCATAGCTTTCTATTTTTCGTACGCTTTTTTGCCTTCTGTTATGTCAAATGAGTTGGGCATAGCAACGAACAAAGTAATGGCCCAAACAACGCTGGTTCTTTTTATTGTTATGTGTGCTGAGGTTAGTTACGGCTTGCTGGGATTGAAATTTCATCCCTTTACCATTCTTAAGTTTAAACTATTTTCCCTTTTGGCGTTAATGCCTCTGTTAGGTATATTTATGACTGGTTTTACAAGCGCCCCAGTGATCTTTGTGATTCAAGTGGTTGTTTCGTGCTTGGGGCAAGGGCTAACACCGGCGACCCCCCTTATCAATAAAAGTTTCCCAATTTTTGGCCGCTACACATACCTTCTGTTCATATGGGCGGCGTCACATTCTATGTTCTACCTGATGACAGCTTATGTCTGTGATCAGGTGACAAGTTTTAGAGGAATATGCTGTTTATTGTTTGTGGCTGCTTTTATATCGCTTATGGGGTTATATGCTTTTGTGCCAAAAGATAAGATGCTTTCTTCTAAATTAAGCCAAGCATTGCCGGATAATAGCCCTTGGCAAGACATGGTCGAGGAGGAAAAAGAACATGTAACTAGAGAGCAAAAACAAAAGGAACAAGCGTTAAAAAAGTGGTTTGAGAAAATAAATTAGGACGCTTATAGAAATAAGATCTTTGATTCCAATCTTTTTTTGAAAAGAAAACTCTGATGCAGTTGCCTTTTAACCTCCCCCTAACTATACTGAACCAGTTAAGTCGGAACGTAGCGCAGCCTGGTAGCGCACTATTCTGGGGGGATAGGGGTCGTGGGTTCAAATCCCGCCGTTCCGACCACTTTGTTTTTTCGATTATCTTCTCCTGCAGGTGCAGGAACAATGATCGCCCTCTCAAGCCGTTTGTAAGCCCGAAAGCTAAACGGAATAAGTCCCAGATAAATCACTCCAATCGCCGTTAAGGTTAACCACAGTTTGCTGTAAAGGGCGACTAAGGTTAGAAAGACCACCAACATCAACGGTAAAACCAATCGATGGGGAATGATTAGTTTCTTCAAAGAAAATGTAGGAATGCGGCTGATCATCAGTGTTCCTGTGCCAATCAAAAAAGTTGCATAGACGATTGGCTGTTCTAGACTGACGACACTATGATATTGCTGAAGGATAAGGGGCAATAAGGCCAAATAGGCTCCAGCTGGGGCGGGGACACCTGTGAAGAAGTTTTGCCCCCACGAAGGATTGGTTCCTTCAATGCTGCGGGTATTGAAACGGGCCAGGCGCAGCGTCATACAAACGATAAAAAATAGGCAAATGCCCCAGCCTGTTTCGCCCCATTGGTTCAAAATTCGTAAATAAATAATCAGGGCAGGGGCCGCCCCAAAGCTGAGCAGATCACTAAACGAGTCCAATTCAGCGCCGAATCGACTGGAGCTGTTTAAAAGGCGAGCCAAGCGCCCATCCATCGCATCTAAGAAACCAGCAATTAAAACAGACCCAATCGCCAAATCCCACCGTTGTAAAAGGGCCATCTGAACAGCTGTCATGCCGCAACATAAGGCAGCAATAGTCACCATGTTCGGAACCATTGCTCCTAACGATAACTTGCCTAAGTTTGGTTGGCGAAATCGACCATGAAACCGATCTTTGAAGGGTCGTTTGGGACCATAATTGCGTCTAAAAGGCTTTCTCATTTTTCATCTTTCAAAGAGTATTCCCATGTCGGGGGAACTCATCACTTGTTAAATCTGCTAATATGGTTTCTCCGCCGATCATTCTCTGTCCTTCAATGACTAATGGCGCCGTGTTCAAAGGTAAATAGATATCAGTTCGACTGCCAAACCGAATCAGGCCAAAAAGCTCCCCCGTTTGTGCCATTTGGTCAGCCATCACATCACATCGTATACGCCGCGCGATTAGACCAGCGATTTGAGTAACGGCCATATCTTGTTCATTATTAATTTCTAAAATCAATGTGTTGCGTTCGTTATGCTCGCTGGCCTTGTCTAAAGAGGCATTGAAGAATTTACCGGGATAATACAGAACTTTTCTAACACGTGAAGCAATCGGAATGCGGTTTAAGTGGACGTCGAAAACGTTCAGAAAAATACTGATACGAACTCGTGGTTCACTGCCCATTTCCCAGTCAAGTGGGGGAACAACATCTTGGATTGCGACAACTTTTCCATCAGCCGGGCTGACAATCAGTCCATAACGATCAGGAACAACGCGATCAGGATTCCTAAAAAAGTAAAAACACCAGGCTGTTAAGACAACGCCGATCCATCCTAATATCGACGATAGAAGAAAAAGGAAAAGAGTTACTAAACTAAAAATCCCTACAAAACGCCATCCTTCTGGGTGAATTGCTCGCAAAACCATTATTAAACCTTCATCATATAAAACAGTCACCCATCATAGGTGAAAATTGCCATCGATGCAGCCTAAATTCTGCCGCCCCCTAAAAGGTGTCCATTTTTTTTTGAAACCCCTCCCTTTTCCTGTTGACCATGATGAGTTGAGGGTGTAAGTTCACTCTTACACCGAGAGATACGGTGGTGATCTTTAAGAAGTAAACGAGAGTTGTTAGTAGGTAGCG
>NZ_SCFB01000021.1 GCF_004210305.1 Candidatus Finniella inopinata
TTTGAGAGTATAAGTTTAACCAGAGGATAGGAAAATGTTTCCTCTTTTCTGCCTCCGGTTTCCATAAGAAAGATTATAAGATCGCAGATAAAGGGGCAGAAAGAATGTTTTTTTAGCGAAATTTTTGAAATTACGCCTTCCCTTATTTTTATTTGTTCTTACCTCTTTTAATTTCGTCTAACTGCTCAGGGGTTATTCCGGCAATCTCCAAGATGTCTGGATCAGACATCTTTTTTCTTAACATTTTTAAAGCCATCTCCATCTTTGCTTTCTGTTCCCCTTCTTCTTTAGCTTGCTGTTTTTCTCCCTTAACATAATGAGAAATGTTATAGCGCCTCGCTTGTTGTTCTTTATATTCAGCTTTCAATTTTTCATCCCAGCTGTCCATTTCCGCCATATGGTACGCCTCTTTAAGTTATGGGGTTTTCAAAACTTTAATTTCATCTGGCTGTTTATAATGGGCTTTGGCCAAAAAATCTAACCATTCTTGCAATTCAACAGGTTGCTGCAAAAGGGACGGATTCTGCGAAGAAACAGCTTCCAAATTAAAGTCAAAAAATTCGATCCCAGGCCTTCTCACCGTTTTGTTGGTTTGCTCCGTTAATTGAAGATGTCGTCTTAGCTCCTCTTTCTCCTAAGATTTCGCGTCATACCAAGGCAAAAGATCGTGAACACCACTTTGATGAACAGGCGCCTTTTCAAAAATACTCACACCAATAGCCCGTCGAACTTTTTTGCTGATATCAGGGTCCTTTTCGAGTTCACTCCACCCGAAAGAACGTGGAAATTGCTTTTGGAATAAACCACATACATGAGACAAAATGCGAATATCCCAGAAGTTCTGGGGTTCAACCTGGACTTCAATATTAACCAGTCCATCCTGGGTTTCACAAACAAGATCAAGCTGCGTGTTTCGTTCGGCTTGAGGAATTGCATGCAAAAGTTGGCGATAATGAAGGGCCAGTTCCCCCAAAAATTTTTCAAGGCTCGGCAAGCTTCTGTTCGTTTTGAGATTTTTAATCTGGGGCTTCTTTTCGCCTGAGGAGATCTCTTTCATCAAATCTCCAATCTCACTTTTATTAATAACTTTTCTTAGGCTCTCAAATTCCTTGATAGGATTCAAAGACGTATCCAAAACTTTAGAATGGGGCTGACGGGTTGTCCCAAAACAGCGCTTAGGAAAGAATTGCGAATAGCCTCTTTATGCATGATACGTTTAAAGACGACATCCTCCGTGATTTGTGCATACCTACCTGTACGGAATTCTGAAGAGCTGAACAATCTGTTGGGAACTGAAAACAGAGAAGCCCGCAGAGGTGCGTAACATCTCCGCAAGGAAGAAGCAGAGATCTCCCATAACGCAGACGAAGCTTGAACGGGCTTGAAAGCCGCTGCTGAGGCCAAAAGAATACCACCAAGAACCAGAGAACGTTTCAACCTCTTCATTACACTCTCCCCAATTTCCTGAAGCTGAGTTTACTTTAGCTGAGTTTACTTTAGCTGAGTTTACTTTAGCTGAGTTTACGCTCATTAAGGTTTTTTTTAAACATATTTTTTGTTTTTGATATTATGGTGCCTTAAATTCCCCTTATTTTTCCGATTTTTTGTGTTGTATTTTCCTGAAAAATATTCCAATTTTATCGGTTGTGTTCTTTAATACAGAAGCCGTGCAAATCTTCGGGGTCTCCGTATTCGTGAGTAGACTACAAAGGAACCGTTAAATAAATAACATGCTTTTCCACCCAAAAAAAGACTATATTCAATGCATGCATAAACCTAAGCTTTCGGGGGCAACCCCTAAGATTTGCATGGTCTCTAAAGATACCTATTGATCAACTGAAGACTCATAACTCTCAAAAATAATGCAATACCGTTCTGACATACTTACTACATTCTTGAGACAAATCTGTTTCAACCATATCAAATTAATTATCAAAGCATAACTCTATTATATTACAGTTCTTAAGTTATGAGTTCAACCCTCCTCGAGGTTAACTTCTAAATTTATTGTAATCTTAAGGAGGAATGAGCTTTTTTTAAGAATAATCGTCTCCCGAATCTTCATCATCAGCATGTAAATAGCTAAGGTCGTTCCGAATTAAAGGGAGAGTTTGAAACATGTCAAGGTATTCTGTTAATATGCTTCTGGCAGTGTTTTCTCTTTCATCTCCAGAAAATAAATTGTCAAAACAATGTTTAACAAACAACTCATTATCCAAACGACTAATTAATGGTTTTAAATAACTGATAACGGGTAAATTCCCGTAACAATCTCCTGAAGTAAGGCGTCTTGAGACTTCAAAGTCCAGTAACAAATTAAACCCATTTAAAAATCGGCTTCTTTCTTCCAACAATTCGCGAACTTTAGTAGACTCATTTTTTATATACCTGTATATTGGCTGACCGTCTTTTTTTTGTATTAGAAGAGCTTGAATAAATGAAACAATATTCCTTCTATATTCTTGCATTTGAAATCTATCTTGAATTTGGAGATACGTTTCTGCGCCTTCTTGTGAAATCAAACCGAATAATCTTCCACCGCCTGTTTTATTCTTTGTGCGGGCGGATTCTAGTTTATAAGAAAATCTTCCAATCTGAAATGTTGTTGGTCGTTTATCAATGTGTTCGATATAAGTTACCTGTTTCTTTTGTCTATTTGTGAAAGTATTTGTCTTCTCAGTCCAACATCTAGGATCACCAAGAAAATTTAATTTAAAATTAGTTATTGACGACAAAAGGTAAATTCTGGCACGCGCCGAAAGACCCGTAATATCAATAACCGATTCTCCTCTAAATATATAGTCATCCTTAAAATCACTAAGCAAAATATGAGCTCTCTTAGAAATATACTCCCGCTTATGCGGAGCTAAGAATCCACTAGAAACGCTTATCTGATCTTGATACACTTGTCTTTCATGTCTCCTTGTGGGCAATGGAGCTGTAGCTGGTGCAGCAGCAGTTGCTGTACTGGTAGGACGAATTGGGGTGGTTAGTGTGTCAGCTGTTGGGCTTTGTATTCTAGCTTCTAGCCTAGTAGGAGCACTTTGAGGAGTAGCTACATTATGTTGTGCTTGGGGAGAAGGCTGTTCTTGTGGCTTATCTCCCAAAACTATTTTTTGTAAAAATTCTGAAAGGCCAGAAGAATCATGAGTTAATGTCTCAGCAGTTTTTAAGGAATTTTGTTGACTCGTTTTAAGTTTTTGAGGCGTAGAGACCAAATCATCTGGATCTAAAGCAGCTGAGGAGGCAAAAGCAGAATAATTAGTAGTACATATACATGCAAAAATTTTTAATGCTAAACGCATAACATTATCCTTTCGAGAATAAATAAAAAAATAACCCTCTCTTTCTCAATACATATTGAGCGGGTTTTTGAGATCCGAAGAGAAAGGATAAATTACCAGGAATCCTGATTTACATGACGAAACCACACGATATTTCGTAGATCCAAATTGTTCTTATGAAACCAGAACGAAAAGACAATCGTTTGACGTTGAACACCAAGATAATCTTTATGAGAGACAGCTTTTACGAATCGTTTCAATTGAAGAGCGGTCTGGTCACTCATAAACGACAGGTTCTCAGTTGATTATCACTAGGTAAGCGTTTATCACATAGTCAATTTATAGTCATTAGAAAAAAACATGCTGTCGCAAATTTTGGAGACCATCTCAAAGTTGGGGGTTACGCTGCCAAAGGTAGGGAGATCGCATTACTCTGGACCATTTTTGGGTACCATCTTTTGAAAGAATCACTGAGTTCATCATTTAGCGTTTGTGCTCGCACTTGAAGAAGGGCATGAGCTCCCTCTTTTGTCCATCGCATCTGCTGCTTTTTAGCCATTCTCCTGCTAACCATTTCATTAACCGTTGATTCCGCCACGGCTGATGAAACCGCTTCTCCATAACGATACCGTTCACCATAGTTGGGAATAAAGGTACTATTCGCTTCAATGTACTTATAAAATTCGTCAACGCTCTGGTAAAGCTTATATTTCTTATGTTTCTTAGCGTCTTTACCCTCAGCAAACACCTCAGTATCAAGTTCAAAATCTAAAGATTCTAAGATGTCTAAAGCTTTGAAAACGTTACCATGCCAAAGAAACCATTTTATCCTATCTAGCCTCTTTTCAAAGTTTGGCAAGTCTCCTCCCATGACACTTTTTGCCATTTGCTTAATAACGGTTATCCTCATAGTTATGTGAAACCAGTCTAAAATATGGTCAGATCGAGGGCTTAGAAAAAGAGGAAGATCACGAACAGTATCACCCCCATCTGTTATAAAGGTGATGTCCTGATTAAGTTGAAGACCTTGGTTATGCAACATGGCATAGAGTTTTCGCTTGGGTTTTGTTTCATAATCGGTGACGTATCCAAATCTTTTCGGTTTTTGTTTCTCCTGCATGCTCTTTCCAACAATAACCTCAAACCATCCAGCTTTGCGGTTATTGCCTTCTCGTGCATGGACGTAGCCACCGTCTAAGCTGATGGTGAGCGGAGTGCCTGGTCTAGGCAGCTGATCCCAATCTCGTTGACATCCTTCAATAAAGATAAGTTTTTCTTCTTCCAATTCTGCTTCTAAACGAGTGGATACCTTTTGGAGATTGGTAAAGATAGAAGCAGGGTGGGCTTCTAAGGGCAGAACCTCTTCTAAAAGTTTCGCACTCATTCCATAGGACATCAACGAAGCCCATTTAGCCTCCAAGTAACTCAACTCAGGAGATATGTGGGTTGTCAAGACAGAACACAAAGGGCTGAAGCTATAGTGAGGCTGGGATTGGGGTTGGCATTGACACGTTAAGACTCTGGGGCTCTTGAGGACAAGCCTACCAAAGAGAGTTCTATAAACTAAAGGATGATACCCTTTAATAGAACGGGCTGTGCCACAGCAAGAGCAAAAACGGTTTTGAGAAACGAAGTCTTTTATTTGATGGTATACCATCTTTTTCTGGATTTCTGCAGTTATTTTCTTCGCTTCCATTAAGATTAGCCCCAGCGTTTCTGCCGATAATTCTTGTCTTTCAAGGCAAATTATATCTTCTGTTATACTTTGATTGTCCCTATCAGTGACGAACTGGATTTTAATCTTCATCTTGAACCTCCTCCACGGTTAATTGATCTTTATGTTGGCTATCAAAATAACGCCGCAGCTGGGTATTAATTTTGTTACGGTTGAAGGGTTGATAAAGGACCAAATACCAATCTTTCAATTCCTTTGCGGTTTCTTGAAAAGAATCCCAATCTTCCTCTTCTTGGTATTGCTCTATGGCCTCCTTGAGTTCCTCTTCAATCGTCCAAAGAGAATAATGATCTTTCATTTTCATAAAAGACAAGGGGCCGCCGCAGTCTTCTGGAGGACAGACATACCGTCCTCCGATGCAAAGAGGGTATGTCTTTTTGGGATCGAAAGGCACAATCTTTTCAAGGCGAATCTCATGTTCCCAACCATCAGAAAAATCGTATTCGTAAACAAATTTTTCATTAATCCTAAACTGAAAATCAGCCAAATAAACCTTCTTTGGATTATCTGAAAAATTGATTCCTCCATCGTGATAAACGCCATAGTCTTTGCCCCAAATAATGAATCGGTTGAGATGGTAATCTCCCCACCCCATAGAAATTTGAATAGCATAATGAAGGTCAGAGAGGCTGCTGCTACCTTTCACCAGAAGACGTCGCCATATTAAGGGGCTGATTCCTTTCAGGTAAATCCGAAATTGGTAAATTTCTGGAAACTCTTGACGATGCATTCTGATCTCCCTTTCGATTAGACCGTTGCAAAACTCTTAACTATTGCAGCTTCCTCGATTGCCTAGGAAAAGACTTGCTTTCCTCTGATGCAAAAGAGAAAAATTTTGCTATAAGTTTTGCAATGGAAATTTCTCCTTAAGGGTTTTATGAAAATTGGGTACGCTAGGGTCTCTACCGAAGATCAACAGTTAACCTTTCAACTCCAAGCTTTAAAAGAAGCTGGCTGCAAAAAGATTTACCAAGAAAAAGTTTCGGGAGATCATGGAGAAAGAAAAGAACTTGGTAAAATGCTGGAAAACTTACGAGAAAACGATGGGATTATCGTTTGGCGTTTAGACAGACTGGCTCGTTCCACCCAAAAGTTATTGGAGATTGCTGACAAAATCCATCAGGCAGGGGCCCACTTTCGGTCTATTTCTGAACCTTGGGCTGATACGATTTCTTCGGCAGGACGTATGGTTATGACAGTCTTCGCAGGTATTGCTGAGTTTGAAAAAGAGCTGATTATAGAAAGAACCTCCAGAGGGCGTCACTCAGCAAAAGAAAGAGGGGTCAAATTTGGCCGACTTTCTAAATTAAACCCAGAACAAAAAAATCTAGCCTCACGTTTATTCTCAGAAGGAAAATCTATTAAGCAAATAGCCAAAACCCTGAATGTTCATTCCTCAACTCTCTATAGAAACCTAGAAATCCAGTCCTAAAACCTGACCCCCAACTTTGAGATGGTCTCCTAGAAGCCGTTCTATATCGATATCGAGCTGGAATTCCGTGGCGTGATTTACCGGAACGTTTTGGGGATTTTAGAGTT
>NZ_SCFB01000022.1 GCF_004210305.1 Candidatus Finniella inopinata
ATTCACCGTTCGAATTAAACCGGAACGGCCATTCGGATAAAACCAGAATTGCCGTTCGAATTCGCCGGAATACGCATTCATCAATGACCTTGGCAATATATTGTCTAAATACCAGCCCGATTTGCTCTATAAGATGCTTATCCTTTTCAAGGTTCAGAAGCTGGGTAAGGTGACTTAACATGGTGGATTGAATATTCCGATGCAGCGAAAAATTTGCCGGACCCGACTCTTCAGGTGTAATGACAAGGGAGTATTCTTTTAGAAGGTGAATAAAATTATGGACGAGTATCTTTTCTTTGTAGGTGCTGAGCAGCTCTAAGGGAATGTTTTGAGAATCCAACAAACTGATAAACAAAAGCAGCTCTTTAAATTCTTGCCTATGGTCTTCCATAATTTTTTGCAAGGATATGGTGATGATTCTGTCCCGCGTCTGCCCGTAATGACCCGATTTTTTAAGAAGACCCGTTTGAAGTTCTTCAAAATCGGAAGAGTGCTGATTCAAAAGATCCAGATAGTCTTTATAGGTAATATACGTGTTCTTGATATAGTATCCCGCTAAAGACACATCTAAAGGAAACGACGCAATCTTTTGTAAAAAGCCAATGACATCTTCCGAAGGGTCGGTGTGACCGTTATGTAGAATCTTTGTGAAAAGGGCTAAAGCTTCGTTTTGGTTCAATTCATCGATTTCAATAACATTTTGAGGTTGTATAAAGCTTGTATCCTTTATGTTGGCGTCTCTGGTTGTTAGGATGATCTTCCCCCTACCCCAAACTGATTGATTTTGCGGTAGATATGGTTTTACGTCTTCAATGCTTTCAACGTTATCGTAGATTAAAAGCCAATTTGACTGCTCCTTTAAACCCTGTTTCACAAAGCTTAGAAGTTGTTTTTCTTGTTCTTCCAGATTTCGCGTATTTTGAATAAGGTCAAGCTTTTTTCTATGCTCGTCCGTTTGAATAAGATTGTGAGCTAAATCCCTAAACGAATTCATAAGACTTACTTTAGTTTCTGCATTAATCTCCCAAACAATCGAGGCTTTACAGCGGCGTCCAAAGTGTCTTGCAAGGGTCGTTTTTCCTGATCCACCTGCACCGACCAGCACAACCGTTTGTATGTCGTCTTTCCCGTCCAACTTTTTTTCTATCTGCGCCAGAATACCAAGGCGCTCTAAAAAAGCTGTTTCAACAGGAAGGACAAGATCAGAATGAATCGACTTATTATCTGCTTGGGTTGAGCGTTTCTGAAAGGGTAAGAGCCCCATAACAATACATATAAAGATAGCTAAAAAGGCCACGCCAAATGTTATGAGCCCAACCGTTATAACTTTCTTTTTTTGGGAAGGCACCTCTTCTTTGGGACGAAGTTTTTCATATTCAATTTTGAAGGCTACAATTTCATTTTCAATCGATATGTGCGGGAACATTCTTTTCAGAATTTGAAAAACTGACAGAAAATAGTTTTCTGGTTCGTTGAAATGACTCCACTGAAAATGACGTATTTCTTTAGGTACAGGTTTCTTTTCTTTCCAATTGTGTAAAAGGAAAATAAGGTGCTGATTTTTCTCAGCCGCTTCTTTCTCTAGTTGAGCAAAAGCCTGATGAATATGACTGTCTTGAGTGCTGAGAGAAGTTGCAACCTCTGCCGGTAAAATATAAAAGGAGTAATTTGTCTTAGCTTCTGCGCTGTCCCATCCCCCTCCTTTTAAAGTGGTCGTCATAATCTTATGACCATTCTTCTTTTGCCGATCATTCAAATGCCTGGCAAGATATGTATAAGCTATGGGAGTCAGATTGAAAGGAGAGGGGTCCCAATAATTAATCTGACAGGTAATCGTCTGTTTCAAATTGATGAGGGATGAAAGTTTTTGAAATATCTTTTCTAAGTGATTAAGGAATAAATTTTCAGCCTTAAGGGCGTGACAA
This sequence comes from Candidatus Finniella inopinata, assembly GCF_004210305.1. Classification (NCBI taxonomy): domain Bacteria; kingdom Pseudomonadati; phylum Pseudomonadota; class Alphaproteobacteria; order Holosporales; family Candidatus Paracaedibacteraceae; genus Candidatus Finniella; species Candidatus Finniella inopinata. The sequence continues at coordinate 1,926 of NZ_SCFB01000022.1, forward strand.
TAAGATTCAAAAGTTGGTTTTTTACCAGACCTATCGACGAGAAACTTTATTTTATCCCTTTTTCTCGTGATATTTTTTAGGTCATCTTTATAGCGTTCTGCAAAAGGTGACAATTTCTCATAAATATTTTCTATGTGAGATTCGACCGTGCTGTCAGATATCTTATAGGTGAAAGCTGTTTTACCATTAACCACCTCTTCGGCAATGGGCATGTTATAAGGGATCTGCTTTGTTTCCTCGCCTAACAAAATATACGCAATAACGTCAATCTCTCGCGAAGAGAATTGGATGCCTGCGACTTCTTTCAAACACCTATTATAAATTTCTTGAGGAAACTGGAAGGAATTTTTCATTAAACATCCATTTTTTAGCGGCTAGTCAAAAAGGGAAGGATAAACTAACTGGCCTTTTAATTGATCGTGTCTTCAAAATCATCCTCTAGGAAATGTTCTTACCCTTTTCCTAGAAGATTCCTACTGTTTTGCTAGATCGTTCCTATCTATATCCCATGTCTTTTGCGGTAAGTTTCAACTTGTTACGGCACGCATTTTTCCAACAAAAAGTGCAAGCCATAACATAGGGAACCTAAGACATTCTATCTAATAAACCCTTAGAAGACATGATCCCATCTTAGGTTCCCCAAGAATAACAGGAGGAGACTATCATGATTGTCCAACATAAACCAGTCCCAGAAAAGAAATTGGCTTATGGGTTTTTTATCATTCTCAATCTACTCTCCATCGCGCATGCGCTAAGCTCCTCAAAAGGCGACATCTGCCGAAGGGCTACGTTAACTTTTAATCGTTACCTTGTTTTAATTAAGGATGGAATTTATGAATAAATTGATACATTGTCATGCGCCCATTCCTGATCTAAATGTGCTTATTCCATGAGTAAATTGCATCTTTTATGTCTGGTACTGGCTAGCATGACTTTGACAGGGTGCCGTGAGGTGTTAAAAAAAGATGCCCTGGCTCCGGAAATAACAAAGAAGGAAACGCGGGAACTCACCACGCCTGCTGATCCGTCACCCTTAAAACAACGCGTCTCCCACGTTAAAAGCCCATCTGATGACATCCCCGCCGTTTTTTTTCAAACGGTCAGCGTAAACCTCAGCGACTCTATGCCTTTAAAGCCCGTTCTGATTGCTTTGGCCCAACAGGCAAACATTGATTTACAGCTGGATCCTAAAATTGACGCACGTGTTGTTTTCTCATCCAAGGAAACCCCTTTTATTCAGGTGATTGAAAGCATCTGCCAGCTGGCGAGATTGCGATACAGAATCATTAACAAAAGCCTTCGGATCGAGACGGATTCTGTCTATGTGGAAAATTATAATGTGCAGTTTTTGAATCTTTCCCGCAGCAGCGAAAATCGCATTTCTATTGCCACCGATGTTTTTGCCGATGCCTCTAACCCCTCCGGTAAAAATGCCCAAGATAACGGTTCCAACAGTGCTGTCAAAATTGCCAGCAATAATGATTTTTGGACTGAATTGGAAAGTAACCTTAAGGTCATCCTTTCTCACGCCTCTAAAGGGAACCTTCCCGGGACTTATTCCCTGCATCGCCAAGGGGGTGTCGTCTCCATTTGTGGAACGTCGAAACATCATCAATTGGTCAAAAGTTATTTAAACACGCTGCGACAGGCGGCCAGCAGTCAGGTTTTGATTGAGGCCAAAATTATCGAGGTGGTTTTAAAAGATGAATTCCGAAGTGGCATCAACTGGCAAAAGGTCGGCACCAGAAGTGATTGGCAAGCGAACGCGCCCTTTGGCGACTTGGCCCGTCAAAGCGGCTTTTTAGACCCCAATTCTGCGCAAAGTGGTGTGGTCAGTTTCGGGGCGGCTGGTAAGACATTTTCCTCGATTTTAGAGGCGTTGCAAGAATTTGGTGTTTCGCGAACTTTGTCCAGCCCCCGATTAACCGTGATGAATAACCAGGCGGCCATTTTAAAGGTGGCGCAGAATCAAGTGTATTTCCGACTTCGGTATGACAAGCAATATAATACTGCTGTCCAGCGCGAATCGGTCAGCATATCCAGTGATATTCAAACCGTCCCGATTGGGTTTGTCATGACGGTTCACCCCTCTATTGATGCGGAAACGGGCGAGATTATTTTGTTCCTAAGGCCCACCATTTCACGGCTTAATAAATCGGTTTCCGATCCGGCGGTTGATATCATTAACAATTCGCTGCCAGCCAATGGGTCAACAACGCCCAGCAAACCATCGCTTATTCCGGTGGTGGAGGTGCGCGAGATTGATTCAATTTTACGCCTGAAAGATGGCGGCGTGGCCATCTTGGGGGGATTGATGGAGGTCCGGTCGGTCCAAGACACGAACGGGCTGCCCATTTTAAAAGATGTTGAGGTTGTAAGAGAATTGTTTAGTTCACATACGGCAGGTGATCAGGTGGTCGAACTGGTCATTTTGTTAAAAGCCACCATCATGGATGATGCTGGTTTGCCACCTGATGCCGCTGATAATCGATTACAAAGTTATATTCCTGACCCACGTCCTTTGTAGAAAAGTTCCATGGGATTTGAGCCCATGGAGATTGTAGGATACGCAGATCTTACTGGGTGAGGAGGCTGCTAAAGAACCTCGATTTGTTTTGTGCTGAAGCAAGACGTGCGCGAAGCTCTCTTTCTAATTTCCTATACATCTTTTGCTCAAACTTTGCATTTACACTTATGTATGAAGGGCTATTGGTTCCTTTCTCAATAAAAGAACCAATATAGTTTGCGGCATTTCGATAGAATTTAAGAAGCTCAGTATCGCGAGCTGATTTTGAGGAGTATTCTTTTAATCGAACGTCCTCATGTTTGACTCTAATTTGTTAAGTGCTTCTATAAATTTAATATCCGAAATTCGACTTGCCCCACTGGTTCGTAAACTAGGTAAGGTTTTGCTTTTACTGCCAGAATCGACGTCAGCCTCAGAGGCGTTGACAACAGAAACGCTCAATTGACTTAATGCACCGATTGCCAAAAATAACGCTAAATTTTTAAATTTCATAATAACCTCTCTATCTTAATAATAAATTAATACATAGGTTCTTTAATTTAAAAAATCAAAATAAAAATTTTAATTCAAAATTAGAAAAATATTAAAGATTTCATTTCGAAATTTTATACTTATTTTTCCTTGAAATTGTCGCGTTTTCTAGCTTTAATGGGGGAAAATTCAAGACATAGATTTGATATAAGAACGGCATGAAATCCCATAAATTCCCTTATACTCTGATTGATCTGACCCACACCTTAACGCCCGATATTCCAACCTGGACGGGCGGATGCGGGTTCCACCAACAGGTCAAGCTTGATTATGATTCTTGTGAAACGGATGTTAAATTTCGGGTTCAGCAATTAAAACTCCACGCTGGCATCGGCACGCACATCGACGCGCCGGCCCATTGTATTCCTGGTGGGCAAAGCATTGACCAGTTAAGCCTTGATCAGCTGTCAGCCCCTTGCGCGGTGATTGATGTTTCAGGCCATGCCCATGAAAGGTACACAGTTACACCACAGGATATTTTAGATTTTGAGCACCAGTATGGTTCCTTGCCGCCCCATGCTTTTGTGATTATTAATACGGGCTGGGAACGGTTTTGGACGCAGCCTGACCAATATCGAAACAATCATATTTTCCCCTGTGTCGGTAGGGATGCTGCCCAGTTGTTGTTAGATCGCGCCATCGCTGGTTTGGGAATTGATACGCTTTCACCTGATCGGCCGACTGATGGCTTTCCTGTGCACCAGCTTATTTTGGGGGCTGGAAAATACATTGTCGAAAATGTGGCCCATGCCCTAAAGATGCCCCGATTAGGCGCTTATACGCTTGCCTTACCGATTAAAACGCAAGGCGGAACCGAGGCGCCAGCCCGCCTGGTTGGCTTAATACCCACCTAGCTAAAGTTTGTGAAAACAGCTATCCTCCAATGAAATAAAAAATAAAGGTTTCTTTCATGAATCATTCGACGCATGCGCCTGACCGTTGGTATGGCACCACCATTGTTTCGGTGCGAAAAGGGAACACAGTGGTCATTGGTGGCGATGGCCAGGTGACCTTGGGATCGCAAGTCATTAAATCGCAGGCCCGCAAAGTGCGGCGCTTGGCGAACAACCAGGTTATCGTTGGGTTTGCAGGGGCAACCGCGGATGCCTTTGCGTTGTTTGAACGGTTAGAGGCCAAATTAGAGCAATACCCTTCTCAGCTGTCACGGGCTTGTGTTGAAATGGCCAAAGATTGGCGAACCGATCGGTATCTGCGACGTTTAGAGGCCATGATGACCGTGGCAGATAGCAAGGTTTCTTTGATTCTGACGGGTAACGGCGACGTTCTAGAGCCCGAGGATGGCATTATGGCCATTGGTTCCGGCGGTGGTTTTGCCCTGGCAGCCGCCCGCGCCCTTATCCAAGTTGATGCCTATGACGCAGAAACCATTGTTCGAAAATCCCTTGGAATCGCGGCTGATATCTGTATTTATACCAACAATAATGTTGTGATTGAATCCCTGTCGACTGAAGTTTAGGAAGTTTGAAATGACCACATTAACCCCCCGCGAAATTGTTGCTGAATTAGACCGCCACATCGTTGGTCAAACCGATGCAAAGCGAGCCGTTGCCGTCGCCCTTAGGAATCGATGGCGGCGCCTGCAGCTGTCCAAAGAATTGCAAGAAGAAGTTCTGCCGAAGAACATTTTGATGATTGGGCCAACGGGTGTTGGAAAAACTGAGATTGCTCGTCGTCTGGCCAAGCTTGCTCAAGCTCCCTTTATAAAGGTCGAGGCCACAAAGTTTACCGAAATTGGATATGTTGGTCGTGATGTAGAACAAATCATTCGTGATTTGATTGAAATTGCCATTCACATGACGCGTCAACGCCTGCGGGAAGAAGTCAAAGTTAAGGCAAAAAGTCACGCCGAGGAGAGAGTTCTGGATGTTCTGGTAGGGGAATCAGCCAGCCCAGAAACGCGTCAAAAATTTCGCACCCTTTTGCATCAGGGCGAGCTAAACGATCGAGAAATTGAGATTCAGGTCTCTGATAATGCTGGTTTAAATATGCCAACCATCGATGTTCCTGGTATGCCGGGGGCGCAGATGGGAATGTTAAATCTGGGTGATATGTTTGGTAAAGCCTTTGGTGGGGGGCGCACAAAAACACGCAAATTAAGTGTACAAGAATCTTTTGAAGTCTTAATGGCAGAGGAAAGCGACAAGCTGCTTGATCAGGAGAAAGTTATTGCGGAAGCCATCGAAACCGTTCAACAAAAGGGTATCGTCTTTATCGATGAAATCGACAAAATCTGCGCCCGTTCTGAACGGCAAGGCGGTGATGTTAGCCGGGAAGGGGTCCAGCGGGATTTATTGCCGTTGATTGAAGGCACAAACGTTGCCACCAAACATGGCACGGTCAAAACGGACCATATTTTATTTATCACATCGGGCGCGTTCCATCTGGCCAAGCCCTCTGACCTGTTGCCTGAATTGCAGGGGCGTTTGCCGATTCGGGTTGAGCTGAAGGCCTTAACAAAGGAAGATTTCGTACGCATTCTAAGCGAGCCGGAGGCGAACCTGATTGAACAGGCCAAGGCCTTGATGGCAACCGAAGGGGTGACATTGACCTTTACCCCCGAATCGATTGACGAAATGGCCAGCCTGGCGGCCCACATTAACCAGAACATTGAAAATATTGGCGCCAGACGTTTACACACCATTCTTGAAAAGCTTTTGGAAGAAATCAGCTTTGATGCCAGCGAGCTTGAAGAGAAGGTTATTGAAATCACCGGCCAGCATGTTCAAGACAGGGTGGGTCCTTTGGCCAAGAACCAGGATTTGTCCAAGTTTATTTTGTGAAGTCTTATTAGGATTTTTCCAAAAATCTAGGAAAATCATTTGAAAGCGGTATGTTGCCTTAAAAAAGCAGACGGCATCCAAGAGCCACCCGGCCACTGGTTAATGGCTAAGCCTGTGAATACTAAAAAGGATGCCAACATCGTTTGAAGGGAAATCGTTTCACCCAAAAACAACCATCCCGATAAAAAGGCAAACACAGGGATCAGAAGAGAGTAGGGGGCCACAATACATGGGGAGTATAAATGCATCAGCTTGGCCCACCCTGTTCCCCCGATCCACGTGGCAATCCAGGAAATATACAAAATGCATCCAAGCCCTGTCCAATCTAGTTGTTGGCCTATGCGTATAAACGTTTCGATCCCCCCTTCAAAGGCATAACTCATGCCCAAAAAAGGCAAGGGCAGAATAGAACTTGTCCAAACAATCAAGGCAAACGAATCCAAAGGTCCCGCTTTTCTGACCAAAATATTGGACGTAGCCCAAGAAAAAGCCGCACACAAAACACACAGCAAACCAGCCAGACTAGACGATGAATGCATTCCATGCCCAATTAGGAAGATGCCGGTGAAGGCGATTAAAATGCCAATGCCCTGTTTCCAAGATAATCGTTGGTGAAAAACACATAAGGACAAAATGATCGTGAAAAAGGATTGGCTTTGTAAAATCAAAGACCCCAAACCCGCGCTCATCCCCAGGTTAATGCCGACAAAAAGAAAGGAAAATTTGATAAGTCCCATGCTTAACCCAATGGCTATCAGCATTTTGATGGAAATGGCGGGGCGTTTGACAAAAAGGACCAAAGGCAACCCAGCCAGAGCATACCGAAAAAAGGCAAACGCAAAGGGCGGCACCTCGGTCAGCCCAATTTTGATGACGACAAAATTGAAACCCCAAACGATGGCTACTAACAGGGCCAAAAGAATATGTTGATAACTCATGATTGAATATACGTAAGCTGAAGACACCTTTAATTATATAGGGAATCTTTCATGATTTACCACATTCATACATGTGGTTGCTCAAATTAATTATTCCTTAAACATTTTCCTGTAATAATAGAATATGTTTATTATTAGGGAATCACGTTTATGAAGATCTTATACACTCGCTCACTCGCTTTTTTAATGCTTTTTATTGGCACTACAGGTTTTGGTACTCTTGCCCATTCGTCACACGATGAGGGTGGAAAAAATACTGGCGCATCAGCTGCAACTTCGTCCCAAAAAGCCCCCGTTGTCTCTATGGGGCAACAATCAAGTTTAGAGATGACAGATGAAGAAATTCAGACAAAACTTGAGAAGTTAGCCAAAAAAAGAAGGGAAACTTCAGAATATAAAGGTTCCCTTAACTTTCTCCCAAAGGTTCTGAATGATGATTTGGCAGGCATTAACGTAAAAAAGATGGCTGCTCAACATTTGAAAGATATTTTAGATATTGAAGAAAAATTAGTAGAAGAGCACGTCTTAGAAGCTATTGATCCCATCAAAAAACAGACTCTAGTGGAGCGTATTGAAGAGATTTTGGAACAGCCCGCTGGCAAAAAAGAAACAGTTAAAGCAAAGCCTGCCGAGGGAACTCATGATGGGTTTTATGAGAATATTCCAGGCCCGTTCCCTTTTGATGATGGTGAGATAGATTCCATGGAACCTTGAATTCCTATGGCATTACGGTCTAAGGTGAGGAAATTTTAGACTTTGTATGCTGATATGGTAAAGGGGTTCCTGTGCGTCGACTGAGAAATGCTAAAATTGTGGCGACCTTGGGTCCGGCCAGCTGCCATGAAGACGTCATCAAAACGTTGTTTGAAAAAGGGGCGGATGTTTTCCGCCTTAATTTTTCCCATGGCACACACGAAGACCATCAAAAAAACTTTGAAACTTTGCGCAGACTGGAACAACACTTTAACCGTCCCATCACCATATTGATGGATTTACAGGGGCCCAAATTGCGTGTGGGCACCTTTGCGGAAGGTAAGGTTGTTCTGAAGCCCAACCAGGTTTTTACATTCGATTTAAATGCCGAGCCTGGTACCCAAGACCGGGTCTGTCTTCCCCATACCGAAATTTTTAAAGCTATCGAAGCAGGGACAGATTTATTGCTGGATGATGGCAAGTTGCGTCTGAAAGTTATCCGCTACAGCCATGATTCAATTGAAACAATCGTGACGACCGGTGGCGAATTGTCGAACCGCAAAGGGGTTAATGTTCCAGCCGTCTTGTTGCCCCTTTCAGCGCTGACCGACAAAGACCGCCATGATCTGGACTTTGGTTTGGCATTGGGGGTGGATTGGGTCGCGTTATCCTTTGTGCAAAAACCAGCCGATATCCTGGAGGCGCAGAATCTGATCCAAGGTCGGGCTAAGGTTATCGCGAAGCTTGAAAAACCAATGGCCATTCAATATTTGGATGAAATTGTTCGTCTGTCTGATGCCGTGATGGTGGCCCGGGGTGATTTGGGCGTAGAAATGCTGCCGGAGGAAGTTCCCAGCATTCAAAAACGTATCATTCATAGTTGCCGTCAGGCTGGCAAACCGGTTGTGGTGGCAACCCAAATGCTGGATTCGATGGTGCACACGCCATCCCCAACGCGGGCCGAGGCCTCCGACGTGGCCACAGCCATTTATGATGGCGTTGATGCAGTTATGTTATCGGCAGAAACAGCATCTGGCGCATATCCCGTGGAGGCCGTGGCCATGATGGATCGAATCATCATCCAAACAGAACGCGACCCAGTTTATCGCCAAATGGTTGACCATTCACGCCCCCAACCCCAACCAACAGTGGCAGATTCCATCACCGCCTCTGCCCGCCAGATTGCACATATCATTTCAGTGCCTGTGATTGTTACCTTTTCTGATACGGGCTCCACCACTTTAAGGGCCGCACGCGAACGGCCTGAGTCCCCCATTTTGGCCCTGACGCCCAATTTGCAAACGGCACGTTTCCTGGGGTTGGTCTGGGGCGTCCATGCTGTTCTTGTCCCCCCCATCAACAGCTTTGCTGAAATGGTTGAAAATGCTTGCCATTTGGCTTTTAAAGAAAATTTCGCAAAAAAAGGCGAGCAAATTTTGATTACAGCGGGCGTTCCTTTTGGCAAGGCGGGTGGAACAAATATTTTGCGAATCGCTAAAATCGACTAATGTCTCCAGCACTCCTGAAAAGCCATCAGGTCTTTTTTCGCGGGGCCGTAGCGCAAAATTTGCATTTTACTGTTGATTTTTGTTTTCAATGTTTCTAGGGTGACCGCACAGAATCAATTTTTAATGCAAGCGCCAACCGATGATTAAATTTTTTACCGTATTGTTTTTCCTTTTTTCCCTTACTGCCCCTGGTTTTTCCATGGAAGAACCTAAAATTGAAGGGGACACACCGGCTGCATCTTATGCCCCATTAGCTGCGGCTACTTCCCCTGTTCTTTGCTTAAGCGAAGAAGCCACTTCATCTAACAGCTCTTCATCTGTGGCCACTGCTGCTGTGCCCTCTAGTAAGGATGAAAGAGTGGAGGTTTCCGAGGGAGGTCGAAATCATTTTGATACCCTGCCAGAGGAAATTCTTTCCCATATTCTTTGTGGCTTTTTTGTAGATGCTGCATTTTATAAAGATATGTGCCTGGTATCACACCAATTCTTAAAACATATTAAATACAATTTAAAACATGTTAAAGACAAGCGCTTGACATACTACTCCTGGCATTTAGAAAACACACATTTGAATAATGACCGATTCCGCGAAGAGCTTAAAGAAGCTGCACCGCATCTAAATCATTTAACTGTTTTAGCGAGAACGCTTACTAGGTTTCTGCCCATTCTTTCTGAACATAAAATTAACCTAAAATCATTGACTGTTAAGAACAAACGCAAGCTTAGAGTTAGCCATGCAGAATTAGGGTATTTTCTTCAGTTCAATACCAATTTACAGGAATTACATATATCTGGATGTCAATGGACCCCGCATCTTGAAACATTGTTCGCTAATATAGGTCAAAACATCAAGATTTTGATGGTACGTGGCGTAGGACTTAAACAAAAGATGTTAAACAGTTACCTTAAAACTGCTGAACATTTAGAAGAATTGGATATATCTTACAACTCTGAACTGTACACACTGCCTGCTCTTCCTAAAGGAAATCAACTTAGGGTTTTAAAGGCATACCATACCCGGATCCACAAAGGGTCAGTGGTTAATTTTCTTACTTCTGCCACACATTTATATCATTTCTATTTACCCTGTGAAGTTGGTCAGAGGATAGATAGACAAGATGAATTCTCGGGTACTATAGGCTATTTTCATAAGCTTGAGAATGTATGTTCGAATTCGCTGTAAGCGCAATTGGATAGAAAGGTGATAACCCAGTGGGTTTCTAGAAAGGCATGGCTGTTGATTGTTTAAGCTTAGGTATTCGGGGTAAGATGGGTTATTAATCACAAGGCGGATGAGTCTTATGCAATTAACTTTTTGGGGCGTTAGGGGCAGCTCCCCCCAATCAGGACCGGAATATCACTATGGGGGGCACACATCCTGCACATCCTTAAGGGTGGGCAAGGATTTGATAGTGTTTGACGCAGGATCTGGCCTGATCAATCTTTCCTAAAATCTGGAACAACAGGTCAACAAACCAGACGCAATTTATTTCTTTATAACCCATGCTCACCTGGACCATATCATAGGTCTGATGGGTTTTTATTGGCTGTGGAAACCAGACTGCCCCTTTGATATTCATTTTATCAGTGCCCATCCTGGCATTGAGGCAGTCTTAAAAACCCTTATAAGTCCCCCTTATTTTCCATTGTCTTTGAAAGATTCCAAAGCCCCCGTTTTTTATCACGACCTTAAATATGTTTGGCAGGGTGATGGTTGGTCTATAAGAGCTTTTCCCTTGAACCATCCCGGGGGAAGTTCTGGTTACCGCTTTGATCGCCATGGCTATTCTCTGGCTTTTGTGACCGACACGGCCCCCATCAATACGCAACCCTTTTACGACTGGTTGCACAGTCTTGACCTGTTGATTCATGATGCGATGTTTGACGATCAAGAAGCCGACCGTTATCCCGACTGGGGACATTCTTCGGTGAAGCAGGTGGCTGATTTGGCTAATAAAGTGGCCGCAAAAAATTTGATTCTTTATCACCACCACCCTTACCACACCGATGATGATTTAAAAAAACTTGAACAGCAGGCACAAGAAATTTTTCCCAACGCATCGATGGCCAGACAGGGGCATGCCCACAACTTGTCATAAAACACCCCCCCCCCCCCCATTAACTATAAGTTAACAAATAAATGCAACAATAAATAATTGTTTTTTTTATTTGTTGATTAATGGTAGAGCATGTTATGAGAATAGGTGGTTTTTTAGGTTTATTCCTTTTGGCAGTTCCATTTTCTGCCCATGCCAGCGGGTCAGCAGCTTTGAATGGTCCTAAGTTTTTCTATGACTCAACCAAAGTTCCAACAGCCATTTACCATGCTTTTGATCTGCCTTTTGTTAAAACAATTGGTACGGGGACGGGGAAAATAAACAGGAATTTAACTTTCAGCGATGAAGACACAACCCCCATAATGAATCGTTTGGATAGCATTAAAGCCAGGGGTTATACGCATATACAAATTTCACCGCCGGCTATATGTAAACCTCGGTATTCTAAACTTAGTCCTGGTGGTTATGATTTCAAAGATATTTGGTACCTCTCATACCAGCCTTATGTGGTTGTTTTGGACAGTTCATATCAAACTGAGCTTGATGCTGTATTCGGACAAGGTAAAAAAACGATCAATCAATACGGCCTTCCCTTATCCGATGGCACAATCATAGGATATCGCTTAGGCAACAGTCGTTACGGTAGCCTTGCTGATTTAAAGGCGCTTATAGATGCCGCCAAGGGAAACGGACTTGGGATTATTGCAGACGTTGTTATGCACCAAATATCTTGGGATCATGGTGGGGCTAATACGAATGTTAACTCTATGGGCCTTTCAGACCTGCATCCTATTGTTTGTGACTCAACGGATCCCACCGATAACACTTTCTCTCTGTCTGGCCTGAATTTTCCAAATAATTTCTTTTTTCAACGGGGTACTGGACAATATGGATATACGACTTGGGATTGGGGGCCTGATTTGAACACAGGCAACTCCTCCGTACAAACGATGATCGTAAACTATTTTCAACTTTTAAGTGATATTGGGATTACAGGTATTCGACTGGATGGTATGAAACAGCTTTCTCCAGGCAACGTGCAAGACATTTTCCAACAGGCCAAAACACAGATAGAAAAGAATGGGGGTCAGTTTTTCACATGGGGTCATGGTGAAGTTGCTGATCCACAGTACAACGTTACAAGCCCCTATTTACCGCTTTCTCCGATTGAAGATTTTATATCGTTGGGATTATTGCAAAACATTTTCGCAGGCAGCAATCAGCCGATGGGGTTCCTTGTTACCCCTTGGGCTTTAGGGAATGCGGCGGCTACGGCATTTTCTATACTTCATGATCAATATCCGGGAGTTAGTACAGGTCAAGTAGCCACGTATTACAGTAATGGGAATCATGCTGATCCATCGAACATCGTAAACTCTCAGTTGGCAATTGCTTATTTGATGGCAACAAAACGATGCAATGGGCCGCTTCTTGTTTTACGTTTTGAGGATGAAAAAGATTCCATAGCCCAGCTAATTGAACGGGGCCTTGATTTTCGAACACAAATGGAGGCAAAAAACGCCCCGCACGAATACGCCAAAGCGTTAAACAATGACGTTTTGTTGATAGGTCGTCAGTATGGATTTGCGGTTATTAACAAAGGCTGGTCATCCTATACTTTGTCTCAGAATGATCTCCGCAGTAATGCCCAGCTGCCGTTTTATATTCCTGATGGAACGTACAAAGATAAGTGGGGCAATACCTACACCATGGCTTCTGGTATATCAACCCCCAAAATCAATGTCTTTTTCAGAAATGCGGCATTTTTGATTTTGCAATCTCCGGCTGGCCAAACTAGGGCGTGTCATCAATTGAATAAGTCATAGATTTCTGTTTTAATTGAGAAAAATTTTACGAGGTTTTTTTCGGTGAGACGCTACGCATTACGGGATGATCAATGGGATCGCATTAAGGGTATGCTACCTGGAAGGGAAGGATATGTTGGTGCAACAGCAAAAGACAATCGCCTATTTATAGAAGCCGTTCTATATCGATATCGAGCTGGAATTCCGTGGCGTGATTTACCGGAACGTTTTGGGGATTTTAGAGTTATTCATCTACGCCATTCGAGGTGGAGCCAATCAGGTGTGTGGAAGAAAATTTTTGAGCTATTAAGCCAAGATGCTGACAATGAATACGCTATGATTGATTCAAGTATAGTGCGTGCTCATCAGCACAGTGCTGGTGCTAAAAAAAAGAATTCTCAGCTGACCAAGCGATTGGACGAAGCAAAGGAGGATTAAGCACCAAAATTCATGCCACCTGTGATGCGTTGGGAAATCCAACAGGGTTTTATTTAACAGCCGGACAAGATCACGATTTAGAAGGTGCCGATGCCTTAATAGATAACCTTACGCAAGCTGGTGCCGTCTTAGCTGACAAGGCTTATGACGCAGACGAACGTATGAGAAAAAAACTTGAAGAGAAAGGATGTGAGGCGGTCATTCCCCCAAAAAAGAATAGGATCAACCCTTGTTCGTATGATAAAGACCTCTACAAGGCCCGGCACCTCATCGAAAACTTCTTCGACAAACTTAAACAATACAGAGCCATAGCCACTCGATATGATAAAACAGCTCGAAACTTCCTGGGAGCCATACATTTGGTTGCTGCGGCTATTTGGCTTAATTGATGACACGCCCTAGTGCTGACGTGGCTTTTTCATGTTCATCACAAACCCTTTTGGGAGAAAATGTTTTTGTCGGTGGGAACCATCCTCTGTTGGGGAATTGGGCACCCCGTCCTGATGCATTTAACGCTCTATTGAATATGAGTAATGATGGAACCTCAAGCTACCCAACCTGGAATTCTCTGACTATGCGCTTTCCTGTAAACCTGACTTTAGAATATAAATTTGGTAAAACATGGCAGGATTCTCAAAAAATAAACGTATGGGAACCTGGAGACAACCAACAGCTTACTGTAACCGCAAGCAGCTAATTAGAGCGTATGGACTTCTTTTCTATAGAAAAAATAACTGATACTGTCAGTTAAAATTATTTTTTGTAGGGACAGATTATGAGTGAGGTTATCGGTAGCACTTCTGTTATCGTCTTTGGCTGTGATCATGCCGGCTTTTTGCTTCAACAACACTTGATGGAAAAAGTGAAGGCGCATGGTTTTCACGTCATTGACTGCGGCACTGACGATGAGTTGTCGGTTGATTACCCTGACTTTGCAGAACGGGTGGCCGAGAGGATCCTTCATCAAAAGGCTGAAAAAGGGATTCTGATTTGTGGTACCGGAATGGGTATGGCGATTGCCGCTAACCGGCACCGAGGCATTCGTGCCGCGTGCTGTTATGATGCCAATCAGGCAACCATCGCCCGCCAACATAACGACATCAATGTCTTGTGCCTGGGCAGTCGTCTTAGCGATGAAGCTGTTGCTTTTGAATGCGTTATGGCTTTTTTGAAAACTGATTTCGACGGTGGGCGTCATCAACGACGCCTTGATAAAATTGACAAGAATGCTGCTTAACCAGCCGGCCATCCAAACCTTGTTCAAGGTTCTAAAACCTTTCGACGCGCGATTGGTTGGGGGATGTGTGAGGGATTCTTTGCTTGGCTTGAAAAGTATCGATATCGATGTGGCTGTGGCTGCGCCACCTGAACAAATTTCGCAACACCTTCGCCAACAGGGCATTAAAGTCATCCCCACCGGCATCGAATTTGGCACCATCACGGCGGTGATTCATCATCAAGGATTTCAGATTACCAGCCTGCGCCAAGATGTGAAAACCGATGGCCGTCATGCCCAGGTTTCGTTTGGAACCGATTGGGTGGAGGACGCCAAGCGTCGTGATTTTACAATGAACGCTTTATCCTTGGATGCTCAAGGGACCCTGTATGATTATTTTGAAGGTGAAGCTGACTTAAAAGCAGGAATCATCCGTTTTATTGGCGATGCGGATCAGCGCATCCGCGAGGATTATCTGCGCATTTTACGCTATTATCGTTTTTTGGCCTATTTTGGAAAAGGCGATCCCGCCCCCATTCCAGCCCTTCATAATTTAAGGGTTGGTTTAAAACAGTTGTCTGTTGAGCGCGTTCAGCAGGAGATTTTGAAATTGCTGGCGGCCCCCCATCCGGAGCAGGCATTAGCGTTGATGCAAAACGACGACATTTTTCAAGTTCTTTATGATCAACCGGTTGATTTAAGCTTTCTGCAACGGTTGTTTGAAATCGAGCGGATGTGGAAGCTGACCCCTGAACCATTGCGTCGCCTGTGGGCCCTTTTTCAAAGTAAAGCTTCCGGATTTTATGAAACCTACTTCCGCATTAGCCATACCCAATTGGGGTTTTTAAAACAGATGAACCTTTGGATAAAAAAGACTGACAGGCGCTGGGTTTTGTACAAACAAGGCTATGGTTTTTTTGAAAGTTGGTGTGTGCTAAAGGACGACCTCAATCCGGACCACATAAGGGCCAACTTGGAATGGGCGAAGACTCAGCCGCCCTTGATTTTCCCCCTTAAAGGGCAAGATTTGTTAAGCCAGGGAATTCCCGCCGGCCCCGAAATGGGAAGGTTGTTGGCGTGTTGTGAACAATGGTGGGTTGAAAATGACTTCAACCCTGACCAACAAGAATGCCTGGCTTATTGCGGAACAATAAGGGACTTTTGAACCCGTTTACAGCGACGTTTCGTATTGATTCCCGTCATTGATAAGGACAACGGGAAGGTCAAAGGCCTCAGCAATTGCCAAAAGGTTGACAACATAAGGCTGTTTTTGGAAAGCGTTAAAATTACTCAAAGGGCAGCGCAGGAAAACGCCATGGATCAGGACCTCCGCCGTTCCTCTTTTAGGGTTTAAAGCGACCTCGTTGTACCAAGACTTCTCCACAATCCTTTCTTTAAGACCTTTGAGAAGAGCCTGTGCAGGAGTATCATTTGCTATTATTTGCCTCAGGGCTTGAAGCGACTGAGGGGTTATTCTACTTTGAGGAATCCCCATGGCTTTTGCTGTTGCTATTATCTCTTCGTCGGAAATTTTCTGTTCTTCGGATTGTCTCTCAGAAATTGGAATAGCCTTTGCCATTCCCTCAGGAACGACCTTTTCTGATGGCATAAGGTTAGTTAAGCTAAGCAAACGATGTTTCTTAAAACGTTCCCCGATTTCCCACTCTCCAACAGTCCCACCACGAACAGCCGTAAATACAGCTTCCATCGTATCTGTTAGAGAAGATGATGCCGATGCTACTGGTGGGTAAAAATCTTTGTCGGTAGGGCTGTGAATATCTTCCTTGCCACAAAATATGTAATTTTCAGCAGGTGCGCGCAAAACAAAACCGGCATTCCCGAAAGTTGCCGTTAAATTTTGACTGATGACAGAGGCGGAAACGATTGTTTTCTTGTGAAAGAAATAAGGGTAATAAGGGATGAACGCATCTCCCAAAGGGACCCCATGATTCAACTGATTGCTGACAAAATCATCTAAAGAATTACGATCGATTCCTTTGACCAGATGCTTTAGTTCAAGGCCATGGACCAAAAGCTGCCATTCTGGCAACCTGTCGCCTCTTTTGTAAGTTGTTAAGTCTGAAAAATTCGCCGGATCCCAACTTCTTAAAACGGCAGCAGTTGGTGCGGGATATTTGTTGTGTTCTAACCTTTGGATTGAATATTTTTTGCCTGTTGGTAAAGGCAAATCGTAGCCTGTCGGCCATGTTTGAGTTATAGCTGACCCCCTCATGTTAATTTGCCCTTTGCCTTCCCGGATTATACAGGCTGTGAGTTCTGCCTTTTTTGAAGCAGCCGCAGAAGAAGCAGCAAGGTCTGAATCTGACATGGAACTAGCGTTCCCGCCCGTATTTAAGATCATTAACAAAACAACTGGTATACATAATTTGTAACGCATTACTAAAAAAACCTTATATGTAAGAGAAACGTTAGCGGACTGTGATGCATTCTGCAGGCTTTATCCATACGTAATTTATGATTAGGTATGTTTTAATATTCTGAAATCTCTTTGTTGAAAGCATTGTTTTCTAAAGGGTTCAATAATTTTCCTGTCGTCTAATTGATCAACAGGCTGAATTCGTGTAATACGGAGGAGACTGGCATTCTACACGAAAAAGATGATGCATAAGAATTGAACTCTTTCTGCTTATACCCGGTAGAGTTCAAAAAAACGGCCAATCCCAGTCTGCATGCCACTAAAAGCTTTAACGGCATAACTAAACTGGCACTTTCTAGGGGGGAAGGAGCGGTGATTTGCTTAAAAGAAACGGATATACCTTTATCAAGTACAGTGACAGCAATTCCAGTGAGTTATTTGTAATCACAGATTTATATACAAAATTCGAATCATTTTGGAATTTTTGAGGTCTGCGCATAAATGACATTTGAACGGTTTGCGCAATTTTTTATTGGTTGTTCAGACTGCGCATGTTATGCATATGTATGAAATGGGCAAGAGTTGAAAATCCTATGATTTCTTTTATTGGTCGTAAAGAAGAGCTGGCAAGCCTTAATCGGATGAGCAAAATGCATGGGCCTGGACTGGCTGTCATCAAAGGACGACGGCGTATCGGGAAAAGTCGACTTATCGAAGAATTTGCCAAAGACAAAATATTTTTCAGTTTTTCTGGCCTGCCTCCTACAACAAATGTGACTGCCCAAAATCAACGAGATGTCTTTGCCAGAGAGTTTGCTCAAATTTTTAAGTTGCCCCCTCTATCCTTTTCTGATTGGAGCGACGCCTTCAATCATTTAACAAATTATATTACCGAAAAACCAACGGTGATTCTATTTGATGAAATCTCATGGATGGGTTCAAAAGATCCAACATTTGTAGGGAAGCTTAAAATTTGGTGGGACCTTTACCTTCAACATAAGCCAAGCTTAACGTTAATTTTTTGCGGTTCGGTCTCCACATGGATTGAAAAAAATATCATCAATAGCACAGCGTTTTTTGGACGTATTTCCCTAAAAATTACCCTGACACCTTTCTCTCTGCCAGAATGCGGGCAATTTCTGAAATCCATTGGTTTTAAAGGATCGCCCTTTGAAATTTATGAAATTCTTTCTATCACTGGGGGGATTCCTTGGTACCTTGAAAAAATCATCCCTTCTGAAACCGTTGATACCAATTTGAAAAATTTGTGCTTTAAAAAAGACAGTATTTTTGTTCAGGAATTTGATCGCATCTTTCATGATTTGTTTGATGGACATGGCAAAACCCATAAGGAAATAGTTCAGGAGTTAGGTGCCGGGAATAAGACACTGGCTGATTTGCGAAACGCACTCAATTATCCTCGTAGCGGTACTTTCAGTGAGATAGTTGGCGATCTTATAACGTCGGGTTTTGTCACGAAGCATTACCAATGGTCTATTAAAACTGGTGCCATAAGTAAACAAAGCATTTATCGACTCAGCGATTGTTATTTACGCTTTTACCTAAAATACATAGAACCCAACCGGCAAAGAATTGAACAAGGTAGTTTTCAAGATGTGGCCCTCAGGCAGCTTCCTGGTTGGGAGGCGATAATGGGGCTTCAGGTGGAAAGCCTGCTTCTTGAAAATCGCCCTCTTTTACTGAAATCTATTGGAATCAATCCCGCAGATATTGCAAATGACAATCCATACCTTAGGCAACAAACAACGCGACATCGTGGGTGTCAAATTGACTACTTAATTCAAACAAAGACCCACACCTTGTATATGTGCGAATTCAAATTTAAACGTCGCGATATTGGACCAGAGATTATTGATTTGATGAAGGATAAGGTATCTCGTTTTTCTCCCCCTTCTGGATTCGGGGTGGCGCCAGTCTTTTTCCACTTAAGCGATGTCTCTGAGTTTGTTTACGACAAAAACTATTTTTATAAAACGATCAATATCGCAGATTTACTGGAATCTCTTCTTTGAAAACCACTGCTTATAAGTGCTACAAAGGGTCAGTATAAACTTTTACTGATAGCTTATGGTAACGTCAGCTCCAATCCTTCACGTTGAAACTATCGCCGGTCTGGTTGAAAGGGTAACTTTTCACAATGCCGAGACGGGCTTTGGCGTTTTAAAAGTGCAGGTGAAGGGAAAGAAGGATTTGGTGACCCTGATTGGGCATACTCCGGCCATTGCAACGGGGGAGTTTGTTCAAGCTTCTGGCTCCTGGATTCATGATCGCCAGCATGGCCTGCAGTTCAAGGCGCAATCCCTGACCGTGACGGCCCCTACAACGCTGGAGGGGATGCAGAAATACTTAGGATCTGGCATGATTCGGGGCATCGGCCCTGTCTATGCTAAAAAGTTGCTGGCCGCCTTTAAAGAGAATGTTTTCCAAGTTATCGAAGAAACGCCAGAACGCCTTTTGAGAGTTCCTGGCATTGGCCGCTCCAAAATGGAACAAATTGTCAAAAGTTGGTCCGATCAAAGGATCATTCGCGACATTATGGTGTTTTTGCACAGCCACGGCATCAGCACCAATCGATCGGTCAGAATTTACAAGACGTATGGCGCCAAGGCCATTCAGGTACTATCCGAAAACCCATACCAATTGGCCAAAGACATTCGTGGAATTGGCTTTGTCAGTGCCGATCAAATCGCGGCAAATTTAGGCATTGAAAAGACGTCGTTGATACGGGCCCGTGCTGGTTTGTCCTACGCCCTCACGACAGCCATGGAGCAGGGTCATTGTGGTTTGCCAAAAGATAAATTGATGACTTTATCCGAAAAGCTTTTGGAAATCCCGCAAGATATCATCGATCAGGCTTTAAAGCTGGAATTGACTCAAGGCGACATTGTGGAGGAACTGGTGGAGGGGGAACAGTGCATCTTTTTAAAGGGCCTTTTTTTGGCTGAAAAAAATATAACCAGCCGTTTATTGAAACTGCAGAAAGGCCAGCTTCCTTGGCCTGCCATCAACCCCGTTTTGGCCATTCAGTGGGTTGAACAAAAGGCAAACATTTCCCTGTCCGATACACAAAAACAGGCGGTTGAAAAGGCGATCGCCTCTAAGCTTTTGGTCATTACCGGCGGGCCAGGTGTGGGAAAGACCACCTTGATTAATGCCATTTTGAAAATACTGGCAACCAAAAAAACGCGCATTGCCTTGACGGCCCCCACCGGCAGGGCGGCTAAAAGGCTCAGCGAGGCAACAGGGCTTGAGGCCAGAACCCTCCACCGTCTTTTAGAGACCAATCCGACCCAGGGGGGGTTCAAAAGGGACGAAGATTATCCGCTGGATTATGATCTGGTGGTGGTCGATGAAGTATCCATGGTTGATGTGCCGTTGATGAATGCGCTTGTCAAAGCGTTGCGCCCCTCGTGCGCCCTTTTCCTGGTGGGCGATGCCGATCAATTACCCTCGGTCGGGCCCGGGCAGGTGTTGGTCGATTTGATTCGATCAGAAACTTTGCCCGTGATTCATCTGACCGAAATCTTTAGACAGGCGCAGAACAGCCGCATCATCACCACCGCCCATGCCATCAATCAAGGCCGCATGCCTGATTTGGCCGTTCAAAGCCTGGACAGCGATTTTTACTTTATCGAGGCAGAGGAGCCTGAGGGGGCCTTGGATAAAATGCTGAAACTGGTCACCCAGCGTATTCCGAAGCGGTTCAAGCTTAATCCGTTGTCTGACATTCAAGTGCTGTGCCCCATGACCCGTGGTTTGGTGGGTACCCGTAATATGAATGTGGAATTACAAAAGATTTTGAACCCCCCTTCACAGGCCAGCATCAATCGATTTGGATGGTCGTACAGTGTGGGTGATAAAGTCATGCAGATTCAAAATAACTATGACAAAGAGGTTTATAACGGCGACATCGGCTTTATCCAGTCGATTAATATGGATGATGCGCAATTGACTATCAGTTTTGATAATCGCCCTATTGATTATGAATTTGACGAGTTGGATGAGATTATTCTGGCCTATGCCACCACCATCCACAAATCACAGGGGTCAGAATACCCGGCTGTTGTCATTCCGTTAATGATGCAGCACTTCACCATGTTGCAAAAAAACCTGGTTTATACGGGCATCACCCGGGGTAAAAAATTGGTTATCTTGGTGGGGCAAAAGAAGGCCTTGGGCATGGCCGTGAAAAACAAGAGTCATCTGAAGCGCACCTCCACGCTGTTTACGCGATTGACGGCTTAGGTGGGGGGTCTACTCACTTATTAATCCCGATGATAAGGGTGCCCGCTGTCAATTTGCTGACATCGATAAAGTTGTTCTATTAACAAAACTCGAACCAATAAATGGGGCCAGGTCATGGCGCCAAATGCCAAAGAAAAGTTTGCCCGTTGCTTGATTTTCTCGTCCAGGCCATCTGCACCACCAATTAGAAAAACACACCGTCTGGTGGAACCCTCCCGTTGATTCAAATAATCCTTGAATCCTCGGGTTGTCAGTGTTGCCCCTTTTTCGTCCAAACTGATCACATGATCGTCTGGTTGGACAAAGGTCATCATCAGGTCGGCCTCTTGCGATGATGTCGCGTGCCCCTTGGGGACAATTTCATGTATCAAGGGCGGAGGGGTCAGGCGTTTGTAAAACGCGTCAAACAAAGCCTTTTCAGGGCGGTTTTTAAGGCTGCCAATGGCAATGATGGCTTTTTTCATTTACCCCCCTCTTCGTCATCCCCGTGAAAACGGGGATCCAGAAATACAACTGGATTTCCGCCTACGCGGGAATGACAACGGATACAGTTTGGAACAGCCATACGATGCATCTATTGATTATAAGGAAGAGAAATTTAGGCAACGATAAGGTCTGAAGGAACTTGTGCGCCAGACCACATTTTTTCCAAATTATAAAACAGGCGGATATCGGGCTTAAAAATATGGACCCAAACGTCCCCTGCATCCACCAAAACCCAATCTGCTTGGGCCATGCCCTCCACAACAGGTAAAATGCCTCTTTGCTTTAAACTCTGGCTGAGGGTATCGGCCAGGGCGCCAACTTGTCTGCCAGAGGTGGCTGATGCAATTATCATATAATCAACGATGGCTCCCCTATCCTTTAAGTCCAGGATTACAATATCAAGAGCTTTTCTATCGTCTAGAATCTCGGTTATCAACTCTATCAATTCAGGTGGAGATAGCGTTACCATTTGAAGTTCATTCAGCATTATTGAGTATCCTGGGCTGCGGTGGCCATTTCATTAAGTTGGAAGGTTGTTAACATAAACGCTGGCACAAAGTCGCCAAATCCTACAACTGAGTCGAAACCAAAATCGTCCTGACTGGGGTGTTTTTTGTAAGGCATGCGATCGTTTTCTCTCGGCCGTGGGGGTTGTTGTTGTTGTTCTTTTGTTCTGTTGGGCTGTGCGGCCACCCTTGGCACAGGTTTTTCCAAAACCTTAACAGGGGCTTCCCATTCAAAAGGTTCCAGTTTCTGATCGATGGACTTTTCAACAGCCTGCCAAGCTTTTTGGTCATGAGGGCTGACGAGACTAAAGGCAATTCCCAATTGGCCAGCCCGGCCTGTGCGGCCAATACGGTGGACATAATCTTCCGGTTGATGGGGAATGTCAAAGTTAACAACCAGGCTTAAATTTTCCACATCCAAGCCACGGGCAGCTATGTCGCTGGCAACCAAGATTTTGATGACCCCTTCTTTGAACTGCTTGACCGTTTCGCTGCGTGCTGATTGAGCCAGGTCGCCATGCAATGCAGCCGTTTGATAGCCATATTTTTTTAATGCCGTCAGCAGTAAGCTAATATCTCTTTTACGATTACAAAAAACGATACACTGTTCATCCTTGGCGAACTTTTCCAGAACATACCGCAAAGCTTCGCGTTTTTCTAAGGGGCCAACCTTTAAGAAATACTGCTTGATCGTCGCTGCAGTCCGATTTTCTGGTGTTATATGAATATGTTCAGGCGTTTTTAAATACGTATCAGCAAGTTTTTTGATCTCATTCGGGAACGTGGCACTGAATAATAAAGTTTGCTTTTGAGGGGGCAAGGCCGCCATCAAACGGTTGATGTCAGGAATGAATCCCATATCTAACATGCGATCCGCTTCGTCAATAATGACATACTGAATTCCCAGCAACATGATTTGACCCCGTTCAATAAGGTCAAGCAAGCGCCCAGGGGTCGCAATCAAGATATCGACTCCGCGGCCTAAAATCTTTTGCTGCTCAAGCATTGATTCCCCGCCTACCAACAAAGCAGCTTTTAAGGGCACGTCCGCCGTAAAAGCCTGAAAACTTTGCATAACCTGTAAGGCAAGTTCCCGTGTGGGTTCCAAAATAACCGCCCGTGCCAAGCGCGCGCGACCAGGCGTATCAAGCAATTTTTGGATCAAAGGTAACAGAAATGACGCTGTCTTGCCGGTGCCCGTTTGGGCCGATGCTAAAACGTCTTTACCTTGCAAAACATGGGGGATGGTTTGTTGCTGAATAGGCGTTGGGGTCGTATACCCTATTGTTTCAAGGGTTTTACATAAAGCGGGCGAAAGGCCCAATTCCAAAAAGTTCATGAATAGATTACAATTGTGTTTCTAAAAAAATTAGCTTCTAAGGTCATATGTATGTCTAGCCTGGTCTATTGTCAAGGACGAGATTAATTTATTGTCCACTTGTTTCAACAAAGTCTTAAAATTTGGTCACTTTTAGCATAGAGTGGTATCTCCTAATCAACATTTGAGGAACGGCACAATTTTTTCAGTTGAAAAATGGTATAATTGGCTCATTACCCTGTCACGGCATTATAATTTGTCGCGCAAGCTTCCTTTTACCCTAAGCTTGGCAGCGCTTTTATCGGGGATAGGAACGCACTGGGCTTTGACTCACAGCGCAGGTCTTACTGATAAAACGCGTCTTGTTTTGCCATTTATTTATTTAGATGTGTTGTTATTGCTTTTGCTGGCAATTGTTATTGCGAAGAGACTTACTGAGTTGTGGCTGGAAAGACGCCAGGGGTTGGCGGGCTCTAAGCTTCATGTCCATATAGTAACCTTATTTTCTCTGGTCGCTGTAACGCCTGCCATTTGTGTTGCCGTCTTTTCGGCAGGGTTTTTTAATTCAGGCATTGAAGCTTGGTTTGGCAAGCCGGTAAAAGACGCCCTGCACGAAGCCCAGGTTGTTGCCGATGCATACTTAAGGGAACACCAAAAAGCCATTAAGATTGACGCGCATTCTTTGGTTAACAAACTGCGTCCCCAAGTTGATACATACCTGCAAGATCCCGTTCTCTTTTCCCAAGTTTTAAGCGACGAGGCGGACGAACGCGGTTTGGGTGAATTATTGGTTTTCAATGGTAAGGGAGTGGTCTTGGCCCGTTCTTATTTGACCTTTGCTCTGGAATTAGAGAAAATTTTATTTTCTGATTTTGATAAGGTTCGCAACGGCGAAATTGTCGTGCGCGAGGGAAAAGACCGGGTTAGGGTTTTAATCAAACTGGATGCCTTAAGCGACACCTACCTGTTTGTAGGTAAATTAATTGACCCCACAGTTTTATCGCACCTGAGTCAAACCCAAAAGGCCATCCACGACTATTACCAGCTGGCCCAGCAACATTCGGGGGCCCAACTAACCTTTGTTGTCTTTTTTGCCCTCATCTCCTTGCTATTATTGTTGGCCGCCATTTGGGCTGGTTTGACCTTGGCAAACGTTTTGGTCAGACCAATCAGTCGGTTGGTGGCCGCGGCCGAGGCTGTTAGTCAGGGAAACCTTTCTGTAAAGGTTGAGGAGGAATTCTTAAATAATGAGTTAGACGGCTTGACGCGCTCCTTCAATCATATGACGCGTCGATTGCAACAACAAAACCAAGATCTCATCATCAGTCAACGCAAATCGGCCTGGGCTGATGTTGCCCGCAAAATTGCCCACGAAATAAAGAACCCTCTGACCCCCATTCAGTTAGCAGCAGAACGTTTAAAAAGACGATATTTAAAGGAAATTACCAGTGACCCCCAAACGTTTCGAAACTGTATTGATACGATTATCCGCCAAGTTGGCCAGATAGGTAGCCTCGTCAATGAATTCAGTGCTTTTGCCCGTATGCCTGAACCTAAGATTATAGCGTCCAATTTTACAGAGCTGGCTCAGCAAACATTCTTTCTTCAAAAGCAAGCTTATCCCCACCTGGATTTTATTTTTGAAAGTTCACCAGATTCGATCATATGGCCTTGCGATACCCAACAGATGAGCCAAGTCATAACCAATTTGCTACAAAATTCAGTTAATTCCTTAACAGAAAAATCCAAGGATGTCCTTGATTGCCGAGGGCAGATCCTCTTAAAGCTTAAGCTGCTTGACGAACCCGTCACAGTCCGACAAGGTGCAAAATCCCAACGGACAGAGGTTCAGATAAGCCGCAGATATAAAAAACGCTTGTATGTGCAGGTTGAAGATAATGGACCTGGATTTCCTAAAGAAGGACGTGATCATTTGATAGAACCTTACTATACTACCCGTGAACAGGGGACGGGGCTGGGCTTGGCTATTGTATCAAAGATCGTAACTGATCATAATGGTCAGCTGCACCTGGGCGACAGTAAGTTGGGTGGGGCCTGTGTTCAATTAGTATTTGATGAACCCGAATAAATAATTAAGAGAGAAAGAAAAATGTCCCAGGATATTTTGATTGTTGATGATGAATCTGACATTCGCGAATTGATAGCCGGAATCCTAAGTGATGAAGGCCATACAACGCGCATGGCAGCCGATGGCCTGAAAGCCTTAGAGCTTATTAAGATGCGCCAGCCAAATTTGGTGGTTTTGGACGTATGGTTGGGCGATAGTGAACGGGATGGCTTGAAAATTTTAGATATTATCAAACGGGACCATCCTTTTGTTCCGGTCATTATGATCAGTGGACATGGAACAATTGAAACGGCCGTATCAGCCATGAGAAAAGGTGCCTATGATTTTCTGGAAAAACCCTTTCAGACGGAACACTTGTTACTGGTTGTTGAACGGGCTTTAGAATCAGCGCGCCTTAAACAGGAAAACCAAGAGCTTAAAATTAAAGCCCGCACCACGTCAGGTATTGTTGGGAACTCATCAGCCATCTACAACATTCGGCAAACTATCGCTAAGAATGCCCCAACCAATGGGCGGTGTTTTATTTCAGGTCCTTTAGGCGCTGATAAGGAATCGATTGCGCGTGAGATTCATACTTTATCGAAAAGGGCCCAGGCGCCATTCGTTGTTGTGAAGTGTGCATCCCTTCATCCGCAGAATTTAGATGTGGAACTATTTGGGGCAGATATCACAGGTTTATCAGCCGACACGCCGCGAAAGATTGGTTTGTTGGAAAAAGCCCATGGGGGAACCCTTTATTTTGACGAGATAACGCAACTGCCTCTGCCTATACAAGCGAAGGTTGTGAAGGCCATTCAGGAAAATGCTTTCTATCGTGTGGGCGGGGAAAAACCCATCGACATTAACATACGTTTTCTTGCCAGCAGCTCAGAAAATGTGATGGCCCTGATTCAAAATGGTCATTTCAGGGAAGATTTGTATTATCGCCTTGGTGTGTCCCACCTGATCATCCCTTCCCTTCAAGAACGGGTGACCGACATTCCACTGCTGGTGGAATCGTTTATGGAACAAGCGGCGGCGGCCAAAGGGGTTTTGCCTAGACGTTTTAGCCAAGAGGCGCTAGTGATGCTACAATCCTATTCCTGGCCTGGTGATTTGCAGCAGTTAAGTCACGTTATTGACTGGGTTCTTTTAATGGCGACTGGCGAGGCCCGTGATCCTATTGAGACTCATCAATTGCCCACCGAGATCGTTCAAGGCAACCGCTTTGTCAACAACTGGCAGCAAAAAACGGCCGATATTGTGGTTTTGCCGTTAAGAGAGGCTCGCGAGGCCTTTGAAAAGGATTATTTGTTGGCGCAATTGCAGCGGTTCGCGGGGAACATTTCGCAAACGGCGCGGTTTGTTGGTATGGAACGATCAGCCCTTCATCGCAAGCTTCGTGCTTTGGGTGTTCATGACCCTAAGGGATCTGAAAAAGACGCTGATGAGCACCAAGAGATATCGGCTTAGGAAAGTGTAGCCATGAAAGTTATTATTTTAGGTGGTGGGCAGGTGGGGTACAGTATTGCCCGGTATCTTGCTTTTGAAGAAAACGACATCACCATTGTCGATCAATCGGCCGATTTGTTGCGAAAGATTAGTGATAAAATTGATATTCAACCCGTCGTTGGTTTTGCCTCGCACCCCGATGTTTTGAAACAAGCCGGGGCAGAAAATGCTGACTTGTTAATTGCCGTGACCGCCTCTGACGAAGTCAATATGGTGGCCTGCGAAGTGGGACAATCCATTTTTCAAATTCAAACCAAAATTGCGCGTGTCCGCCACCAAAGCTATTTGAAGCCCGTTTGGTCTGACATATTCCACCCCAGTCGATTGGCGATTGACGTGATTATCTCACCAGAAGTTGAGGTTGCTAAGTCCCTTTGCCGAAGCGCCCAGGTTGCGGGGGCATTTGAAGTTATTCCGCTGGTGGGTAACCATGCCAAAATTATCGGGGTCAGGTGTCATCATCAATCGCCCCTTATCAACACGCCGTTGCGTTTGTTGCCGGGGTTGATTGCTAGCACTGAAATGCATATTGTTTGCATTGCCCGGGGCGATCAGGCGTTTTTGCCCGATCAAAATGATATCCTTCAGTCGGGGGACGAGGTTCATTTTATCGCAACGACGCAAGACATTGGCCAGGCCATGATCGCTTTTGGATACCAGGAAAGTGAGGGGCGTCAAATGCTGATTGTGGGGGCGGGAAGCATCGGGAAAACGCTGGCCTTACAAATTGCGGAAACACAACCTGATGTGGTTGTAAAGATCATCGAAAAAGACCCGGAAAGGTCTGAAACGGCGGCGCGGCTTTTAAAAAATGCTGATGTTTTGTGTGGAGATGCCCTGGATTATGACATTTTGAATGAAGCCAGCGTTCATAACTGTGAAACGGTGGTGGCGGTAACTGATGACGACAAGGTTAACATTTTGGCCTCTTTATTAGCCAAGCGATGTGGGGCCGGTCGTGCTTTGGCGCTTTTAAACAATGTCCACCATGCCTCGCTTGTGACGTCTCTGGGCGTTGATGGGGTTATCAACCCCCGTTCCATAACAGTTTCCAGTATTCTGCAATATGTCCGCCGTGGACGCATTCGGTCTGTGCATACGTTGGGCGATGGCCATGTGGAGGTTATTGAGGCCGAAGCGCGTGAGACCAGCCATATCATCGGTTTGACTGTTGATGATGTCACCATCAAAGGCTCCATCATGATTGCGGCTATTGTCCGCGATAAAGAGGTTTTATTGGCCCCATCAAAGGTGATTATCAGTGTGGGCGATTCTTTGGTGATTGTCGCAAGAAAAGATGCGGTTAAAAAGGTCGAAAAGCTATTTTCAATCCGCCCTTCTTATCTTTAACGTTTTAGGCGAGGCCATCCTGATTTGGCTTTTGGCTGCCTTGAGAATCATGGCGATTGCACTGAAAATTAGTTTAGTATTCTAAAAATTATTTCCTAATTTTTTATTCGGCTTTTCTGCTGTTCTATCCGTTGTTATTATTCTTTTTTCTCAATAAAGAAAAAGGAAACAGGGATGCAGTTATCAGATACTTTCCTCAAACATTTTGAACCTCTTGCCGATCCTCGTATTGATAACCACAACAAGCTTCACAAATTGCACGATATCTTGGTAATAACAATATTGGCCACAATTTGTGGCGCTGATAACTGGGTTGATATTAGTGAATTTGGCAAAGCCAAATACGATTGGTTATCAACATTTCTCGAGCTGCCTAATGGTGTGCCATCTCATGATACTTTTGGCCGTGTGTTTTCCATACTTGACCCAGAGCAATTTGAATCCTGCTTTTATGCATGGATCAAGTCACTCTCTATCGATGTTAATTCTGAGATTATTGCTATTGATGGAAAAACGCTACGGGGTTCTGGCAACAGAAGAAAAGAGAAAAAAGCCCTACACATTGTAAGTGCCTGGGCAAGCAATCAAAGTCTTCTTTTAGGGCAAGTTAAAACGGATGAAAAATCCAATGAAATTACAGCCATTCCAAAATTACTCAAGATGATTGATGTTACTGGTAGTACAGTCACCATTGACGCCATGGGTTGTCAGCAGTCAATTGCTGAAGAGATCTTAATTCAAGGTGCAGACTACGTATTAGCTCTAAAAGATAATCAACCGAAGCTTCATGAAATGGTCAAGGCAATTTTCCATATAGGAGAATCACGTCAGTACAAGAAGATGCTTAATCGACGGAAAGTAGAGAAGATCCATGATCATGGTCGCATAGAAACACGTCGCTATACATTAGTATCAGCACGCGATCCGGCAGTATTTCAACTTCGTTGGCCTGGGTTAAAGGGTGTTGGCATGCTTGAAACAACACGCACAACTAATAATCAGGTTGAGCGTAGTACCCGCTACTTTCTAACAAGTTTAGCCTATGAAAATATTGATCAGTTTATGGTTGCTGTCAGAAAACACTGGAACATAGAAATTAACCTGCACTGGTCTTTGGATGTAGGTTTTAGGGAAGACCATAACCAGGTGCATGTTGGCCACGCGGCCAAGAATTTGGCTGTCATGAGACGTATTGCTTTGAATCTACTCAAGCAAGAAAAAACGAATAAACGAGGGGTGAGCTGTCGACGGAAGGTAGCAGGCTGGGACAACAAATACTTATTGAAAATTCTAACCGCTGACCACAATTTAAAGCGCGTTTGAGCGGATTGACTGATATAAACGGTAAGTCTTTTAAAGGGGAGGATAGTGTCTAAAAATAAAAAAAACAGGAAGTAGATCTCTCAAAACCTACAAAATCAAATCAATCTACAAAAGTTTGGGAAATAGCAGAAACCGTAATTTTAAAAACTAGGCTGAGGAGATGTCAGTGCAATCGCCATGCCTTGAGAATGATCAGCAGTTTTAAGTTGTTCAGTCTGTTTTTGTTGTGCTAATTGTTGTCTCTTTAACTGCGCTGTGAAGGAAAGGGCCGCATCAATCTCTGCAGAGATTATTTGTTGGTCCCGTCCAACATCGGCCATGAATCGATTGCTGTAAACAGAAATCGGAACCACCTTAACCCCTTCAGGGACTTTTTGCGCATTCATTCCAGACACAAAATTATCAATGCTGGAAGAGCCCCAGTCACCCTTACAGTTGTCAAGCAATACAGCCACATAGTTTGGGTTAGCCGTGGCCCCAGATGATTGTTGTGCCGCATAGTCAGCAGCAACGTATTTCGCAATTCCACTAGGCTTGTTTGGGGCGTAAATATAGTCTGTTACCGATAATCCAAGCCCTTTTACAAAATCGAGTTTTGGACCTTTTGAACCCAAAGGTAATCCCGAACAAATCTTGACAGTGGTGCCCATTTTTCTAAGAGCCTCAAGTGTTAGCTGGAAAGGAGTCGATTCTGGATACCGGTAACTTAATATTCCTGATTGGGAAAATAATCCCTCATGCAAAGAGGTGATGATGGAATATGTTGTTTGTTTGGTGGCATCGTCACCTCCTTTCCCTTGGATAATTGACCATACAACAGGGCCTAACATTCTGGAATTTTCTGCCGAAGATAAATACCTGAATGGGTAAGTTGTGCCATTACTTAGGGGAATCGTATATTCCTGCTGTGCCAACACATCATCGAAATCAAAGTAAACCATCAGCCGGGAACCTTTTAAATTATGCATTGCCACTATTTCCCCAACTCTATTTGGCAAGTGGCTTAAGTAAGTCAGTTCATAGGGAGCTGTCGGCAGGCCTTCCACTGGTTGCGATGATGACGATGATGAAGACGAACTCACAGGCTGAATTTCGCCTTTTAAATCAGCAGAACTGCTTGCCTGGGTTACACCAAAAGCCGCCCAAAATGCTAAAAGACCTAAGAACCCTGGCAATTTATACATTTTAATATGTCCCGTTATTATGATTATTTAAATTCATTAAAAGGTATCATAATTCATTATTCTTAATAAATCGTTAATTTACAGATTCCCGCTTTCGCGGGAATAACGACCAGTGTGTCTGACACCTGGGACCTGTTCCCTTTAACTGTTTTTCAGTATAAATGAATTCGTTGTTACCGTTATTTGCCCATTCCCACTTTTGCCCACGCTTAAAGGCACTGAAGGCGTTTTAAAAACAGATCCCAGATAATCTTTTGTTACCCCCAATTTCCAGTTGTAGGTGCCCGTCGGTAAAGAGGCGGACCCTGTCCAAGTGGGAGGGGTTCCGCCCGCCCAGCTTAATGGTACCCCATAAAATGGCTGTGTCGGGTCTAAGACATCTGATCCTGTCCCCGGCCAACCAACCTGAACCATCAGACCTTCTGAAGGGCCTGTGATATAGCTACCATTTGAATTCTTAGCATTTGTCGTAAAGGTAACGGATGTGCCCGTCGTTTGGTTTAGGGTCAGAGCGTAAGTGTTAAGTTGTAAAAAAACTGTTTTGTGACTAAACTTCAAGTTATACTTCGCCAATTGATTGTTCAAACCAGTTAAACTATCACCCAAATAGTTCGTAAAGCCTGTTGCCACGGTAAAGCCACTAGCTGGGAAAGCCGATGCAACAAGTCCATAAATCTCGATTTTCGTGGGAAGGATTAGTTCACGTGTTTGCTCACCTCCGGCCATATTTAAGCTGCCGCAAGATGATGCACTGGGGTTGATACCCAAACGCCAGATTCCATTCGGGCTAAATTTCACACCCTTCGCATAAATCGTTCCGTATCCCCCCAGGGTGGCATTTAACGTGCTCGTGTTTGTGCCAGCATCTGAGTAGCCCACGTAGATGTTTCCACGGCTAACAGGGCTTGCCCACTGGGCATCGTTATTAGCTGCCGTTCCACCAATAATCAAACTGCCCGCTTTAACAATCGTGTCACCCGACCAACCAGAATTGCATGTGTTCAACGTCAATGTTTGTGGACCATCCTTGATGAAGGTGTTTGAACTGGAACCACTAGCAAAATCGTTATTTGCATTCTGTCCTGAAGGGACATCAGCTGCGGCTGACGGATTCACGATGATCCCTCCCCCCGCCGCACTGGTTGTAAAGGTAAATTTGGTGTTTGAATTTACTATAGACACAGCCCCGCCTGATGTTGTGGCGGTATTACCCTTTCCATTAAACCCATCTCCGTCGTTAAAACGAGTGTCCGTCAAATTCACGTCTCCACCAGCATAAATAGCCCCACCAGTATTCACTGCTGTGTTACCCGTGAAAGTCACACGACCCGTCCCCCCAAGGGTCAGTCCACTGTCAGCGTACCCTATGGCTCCTCCGTTAATGGCACGATTACCCTTAAAGGTTACAGGACCTGTGGCATTAAATGTCACAGATTTATTAGTCCCATTAAAAATTGCCCCGCTTGCTGCCCCCCCAGGCTTAAAATCCATGAACGTCAAGTTAGAGAGATTTAGGGTGTTGCCTGACGTATGAAAAAGAGAATCATTGATGGCTGATCCTTGGCTGATTGTTGTGCCACCTGAAATACCTTTGATGGTAACTTGATCAAAGTTGTCTAAATAAATAACATTCTGCTCCGCATCATCCTTATCATCCTTTGATTTCTTGAATTTCAGAACGGGACTCTTGTTGGAAAGTTGAGTCGCAGCTGCCGCAAGTGCAGCCTTTAAGCTGGGATATTCTGATCCAGGGGGAGTTTGCAACTCCACCAAATTGACCCCATACGCCCCCGACAACGCCGACAGGCTGACGCCTAATAAAAATAAAGCGGTTCTCATGATAATTCTCCATAATAAATAGGTTTGTTTATTTTGATTATGGAGAATATTGTTTAATATAATATTAATGGCGAAAGGGTTTATTTATATGAAATAAATGAATGACCACGGAGAAAGAGCTCCCTGCAATGACGATTGGGAAGGCAGAGGTCAGGAACTTGGCACCTGACACCCCCCTGGTACCTGACTTCTTACTTGCCCCTAGGGAACCTGAATTACCCGGCACGAACTGCCAAGCTTGTTGCACTTTGACAAGGCGGTGTTTCGTTTTTGAAAGGGGCCAATCAAGGCACGGTAAACTTTTTTCCCATCAGCTGTCTCGAAAGCCTCCGTCCGATCGTCATAATCGGCCAGCTCGACCCGATGTTTTTTTCGTAACCGTTTCAGTTCTTCCGCAGCGGCTGCCTTAGTGGGTAAGGTTCCCAATTGAATGTAAAAGCCCGCCTCCGGGGTCGTTTTTGCAGCTGGAGTTGGTGCAACGGGGGCGACGTCGGCCTGGGGCGTGGGCGCAACGGGAGCGGGGGGAAGCGGTTGCGGTTGTTGCATTTGAGCCTGGTGTTGCGGCGCATAAACTGGTTGAGCCGCTTGGATGGGGGGATACGGCTGAGCACTTTGCGCGGGCTGAGCGGGATAAGGTGCAGCTTGGATTGGATTAGGTTGTGCTGGAGCAGTTTGTACAGGAGCCAGTTGTTGAGGTTGCGGGTAAGGGGCTTGCGCGGGCGCAGCAGGTCCACCTTGATATCCCTGCTGTTGCTGAGGATAAGCCGGTTGAGCAGCGTATTGTGGATCGTAATGCCCTTGTTCTGGTGCCTGCCCATCAAGGGGAGGAGCCGCCATCGGTTGTTCTGGTGGTGGCAACAATCGTTCAACTGGGGCCTCAGTGCCCGGGCTGATGCGCCCATAAATCAATTTATCTTGGTAAGGGATCTCTGATCCGCCAGGGTTTTCCGGCTTCACTTTAAAGGGGCCCGGTTCTGCCTCTATTAAAACGGGTCCATCAGGGCTGGGCTGGCTAAGCCAACGGTATCCAAACCAAAGAATAGACACCATCACGGTCAGGCCCATCAACGCGATAATGAATTTGAAGGGGGAGGGCCGCTCGACCCATTCTTCTGAATCGTCCGTTACCTCTTCCTGGTCATCTTGCCAGAACCTAAGGCCTTTCAGCTCGTCTGTGCGCGCTGGCCTTTTATGTCTGTTTTGGCTGTACCCATCCTGTTCGTAGGCATCTTGGCGCGAGGGGCGTAACGGACCGAAACTGGGGGGTTGAGCCTCCAAAGGAGGGGCAACCCTAAAGGATGGTTGTTGCCTTAACGGAGGTTGTTGCTGTGAGTAGGCGTCTTGCCTTAAATTCTCTTGCCTTAAAGGGGGCGCATAACTTCGGCTATCAAACCTGGGGTCGACATACTCTTGGGCATCTTCTTCTGGTCTTGGCCTGTCAGGATTGTGCGTGGGACGGGGCGTGGAATTTAAATACATTTCTTGTTCAAATCGTCGAAAGTCATTTTCAGCTTGATTTTTGCGTCCACCAAAAAAACGGGCCATTATCTCATCTCCTGTACTGGGGTAATTCCTAAAAGCTTTAAACCGCTGGCGATAACGGTTGCTGTTGCTGTAATCAAAGCCAAACGCGCCTGGGTTTGTGCAAAATCTTGCGGGTCAATGAATCGCAGATGGGTATGATCTTTTCCTTTGTTCCACAACCCATGGAACGTGGACGCAACATCATACAAGAAATTCGCGATTCTGTGGGGTTCCCGGGTTTGGGCTGCCACCTCAACCTGACGGGGCCAATTCGTTAATATTTTGATCATTGCCAATTCATAGTCATCTTTCAATAAATGTAAGGGCAATTCTGTAATTTTCAAGGTTAAACTAGGGAACATCTCACGGCTGTGACGCAACACCGATTGTATCCGGGCATGGGCATATTGAATATAAAATATGGGATTGTCGCGATTTTGTTCAATGACTTTGGCAAAATCAAAATCAATCGGCATGTCTTGGTGGCGCGAGACCATCATATAACGGGTGGCGTCTTTGCCGACACGTTCAATGACTTCCTTCAACGTAATAAAAGTCCCGGCCCGTTTTGACATGCGTACCGGCACGCCGTTATCAAGGAAGTTGACCATTTGGCAAACTTTGATCTCAACGGTCTTTTGACCGTCGGTTAGGGCCTTAACGGCAGACTGAATCCGCTTTACATACCCACTGTGATCCGCCCCAAAAATATTGACCAGGTGGTCGAACCCGCGATCCAGTTTATTATGGTGATAGGCAACATCGCCGGCGAAATAGGTCCAGGCACCGTCTGACTTGCACAACGGGCGGTCCACATCATCACCATAGGCGGTGGCTTTGAACAAGGTTTGGGGGCGGGGTTCCCAGTCGTCAATAACATGATCCTTAGGCGGCGCCAAAGTACCCTGGTACACATCACCTTTGGCTTGCAAAATATCCAGGGTTTTTTGAACTTGATTATGGGCCGCCAAAACCTTTTCAGAGGTGAATACATTCATGTGCACACCCAGGGCCTCTAAATCCTGGCGGATCAGGTTCATCATCTCGTGCACAGAAACTTCACGGAAAGAATCTAACCAGACTTCCTGTGGCTGACCCAGCCATTTGGGGCCATCTTGTTCGAAAATTTGTTTGGCCAATGGAACCAGATAGTCAGCGCCATACATATCAGCATCGAAATCAGCATCACTAATGGTTTCACCACAGGCTTGGCGATAACGCACATAAACAGACCGGGCCAGCGCGTTAATTTGTCCCCCCGCGTCATTTACATAATATTCGCGGCAAACATCATACCCAACTTTGGATAACAGGGCGGAAACTGTATCCCCCAAAACCGCGTTCCGACCATGGCCAGCGTGCATGGGCCCAGTTGGGTTGGTGGAGACGAATTCGACATTTACTTTTTGGTTCGCACCCAGGGCCGCATCCCCGTAATTGATGCCTTTTTCTAAGATGGTGGGGATCTGGGCCTGCCAAAATTCAGGCGATAAGGTTAAGTTGATAAAGCCAGGGCCTGCTACCTCAGCCTTGATAATCTCTGGCCGACCAAGCAGGCTCGAAGCAATACGTTGAGCCAAATCCTTGGGCGATTGCCCTAAAGGCTTCGCCAAAACCATAGCCGCATTGGTCGCCAAGTCCCCGTGGCTAGGGTCGCGGGTGGGCTCAATCGTTATCTTTTGCTGCCAATCAGAAGGCAGAAGATCCTCAGTGTTTAAAGCACGAATACTTTCAATGATATACGCATGGAAGACGGGAAATAGATTCATACACAGTCAAAATAAAAAACAACTTTTTCAAACATTACTATACCTCTTTCCAATGATTTTGCGAGAATTTTATGGCAGAGTTTTCGCGCAGAAACAAGGTGAAAAATCCGCGCATAGCCAGCTACGGAAGGATTTTGAACCGAAGGTTATGCGCAAAAAATCAAACAGAAAAAATCGTAAAATCATTAGAAAGAGGTATGCTACTGGAAGTCCAGCCACAACGGTTATTATTCTTGGGTTATAGAGTTGACCTTGCCTGCTTCAATTTGTTGAAATCATCACCGGCATGGTAGGACGACCGTGTCAGGGGGGATGCTGAAACCATCAAAAACCCTTTTCCGCGGGCCATGCTCGCATAAGAATCAAATTCAGCAGGCGTGATAAAGTCCATAACGGGGTGATGCTTGGGCGTGGGTTGCAAATATTGGCCAATGGTCATGAAATCTACGCCAGCGGCCCGCAAATCATCCATCACCTGATGCACCTCTGGTTTTGTTTCGCCCAATCCAACCATAATCCCTGATTTGGTGAACATAGTGGGGTCAATCCGCTTAACGTTATCTAACAGACGCAAAGAATGAAAATAACGCGCCCCCGGCCGGACCGAACCATACAAACGGGGAACGGTTTCTAAATTGTGATTGTAAACATCAGGCCTTGCCGCTACGACAATTTCAAGGGCGCCTGGTTTTCGCAAAAAGTCAGGGGTTAAAACCTCAATCGTTGTTTGGGGGGCCTGCAGGCGGATTTGCCTAATGACTTCCGCAAAATGATGGGCGCCGCCGTCGTCAAGATCGTCGCGATCAACCGACGTGATCACCACATGCGCCAACCCCAATTTGGCAACCGCGCTGCCAACCCGTTCGGGTTCATGGGGGTCCAACAGATCAGGGCGCCCCGTTTTGATGTTACAAAAAGCACAGGCCCGCGTGCACACATCACCCAGAATCATCATAGTTGCATGTTTTTTGGACCAGCATTCACCAATATTGGGGCAAGCGGCCTCTTCACACACCGTATGAAGTTTGTGGTCTTTAATTAAGGCCACCGTTTCATGGTATGTTGGAGAAACGGGCGCCTTGACCCGAATCCATTCCGGCTTTTGCAGTTTGACTTGGTTATGGGCAATCGTCACAGTAAATACTTGCTTAATCTTGTTTCTGCATATTTACCATATAATCCTTGTGACCTTCTAGCGATCATTCATCGGGATTTTAAGGCGCAGGTTACTGGTGTCTGGATGGCTGTTCAGTGGCAAAGAAGAATTCGGTTTGGATCCATACAATTCCTTGATTAATTCTAAATTAAAGTCTTCAGGCGCAAAGGTCTTTTCTCTTTTTCTTTTGGTTCTAAGCGCCCAGTCACCAACAATAACGTTGATCGCTGTTAGATGATCGAGAGAAACATCTCCTGCCTTGTGTGCTGTTTGAAGGTGAGAATAAAAATCGGTCAACGTCAAATTTTCTTGGTTAGTTTTGATGAAGGTTGTCACAGCTGTTTTTAGGTCATTTCTGTTTTCTAGTCCTTTGATGCCATCAAAAAACGTTTTATAGGCGGTCGGACCATAGGCAGGCTCCCCCTCACTTGTACTATCTGTGCAGGCAAAAAGGTTGGTTGACAGCAAAAGGCCCCCGATAAACAGCGACCCTACTTTCTGTGAAAATTTCATGATGAATCTCCCTTAAGTACAGAGATAAGTCACCATTGACTCCCTCTTCTTTTAATAAATTAAAACAAAGAAGTTTACATAAGGTTAACGAGATGCTTTAAGAACTTTAAGGCATAAAAATCCTGCAAAATGATCTGAATTGGGTATATGCAATGGATATCAGCTACAACATAACTTCTTGGTAAAATTTACAATTGCTCAAGTTTGTTAATAAGATCCATAAATCTGCTTATATCAAGATTGTTTTTAGCAAGCCATTTAGAGACTAAAACAAGGTGTACAAAACACCAATCACGGATACGGTTTGGATCTTGATCCAATATTCTGGGTGCGCCAAGCATGGTGCAGAGGTCCTTATTGAAGAATAAGGACGCTATAGTTTAGGTGGTGAGAGTCCACTGC
>NZ_SCFB01000023.1 GCF_004210305.1 Candidatus Finniella inopinata
GTTTGGGAAATAGCAGAAACCGTAATTTTAAAAACTAGGCTGAGGAGATGTCAGTGCAATCGCCATGGGGGTTTCCCCAAGCCAACTGCCCATGTGGTTTGTCTTTACTAGCGAGTCTTCACCATAGGGAATGGGTAAAACCCGATCTGACTCCATCGTGTAATGATCCATCATAAGCGTCAAAATACCAAGGGCCGTCCAACGGGGTGTAACAATATGATCACCCCAGCTTCTATATTCCACAGGAACACGATCAAGATTATCTATAAACTCAAGAACGGCATTAAATACGGGAGATCGCGCTTGTGCTGCAACAAAGGTGGTTCCCACAAGATACCCCTCTTGACCAAACAAATAGTCAAATTTATCAAGTAATGGCGTTAAATCAACTTTGAATACGGCGCCAAAATCACTGTAGATGCCCCCAAATATATTCAAAAGGTTAAAGCGAACCACGTCACTGACAGCCGTATAGTATTTACCATTGTAAAGCCGTTCATAGACACCTTTCCCACGAAACTGAGGCATAATCTCACTAAGTTCACGAACAACGATGTTTTTCCCAGAATTTTCGATGGCTTGTACGGTTTGGGGGATTTTAGTTTTATCCAGGCACCAAAAAATATGTTCCCAATCATTCCCCTCTAGGATTCCAAGATTATTAAAGTATGTCTGCAAACGCTCAGTTGGAATTTCATGGGGAGATTCGGCATTTGTAATCCAAACACGATGCGTTGTATGGGGAATTCTGGTATTGGATTCAACTTGCTTTGAGGCAACCGCGGAATAAATCCTGCGGGATGTTTCCATTAAACGGATTCGTTTTTCACGAACCTTGTTCACATCCGTATCCAATATTTCCTTATAAAATGGTTCAAAAAAACTTTGATAGTAAGAATAATTACCCTTGCTATATTCCCAAGCATCCTGAAATAGTCTTTCCCCTATACAGGAAAGCTTACTTTTTGGATCTAGGCTAGTGGTGCCCTCGCTTGCAAAACCGATGCTGAAGGAACTAGACAAAGATAAGGCTGATAAAATAATTCTCACTAACATAGGTTTGTTCTCCATAGTAAAAGCTATATTTAGACTCATCTATGACAGAAAATACTTAATATTGTGTTAATAAATCTTAGAATACGAGATTTTTAGTTTTTTAAATTCCCCTTAAAACCTTACGCCCAATAATCTTTGCCCATTGTGACGCAGCCACTGCCTGGCCTTTTGGTAATCAGGATCCAAGCTAGCCACGGTTTTCCAAAAGACGCGGCTATGGTTCATATGTTTCAAGTGGGAAACTTCGTGGGCTGCTAAATATTTAACGACAGCATGCGGGGCAAAAATAAGTCGCCAGGAAAATGATAAATTTCCCTTACTTGAACAACTACCCCACCGACTGCGGGTATCGCGAATCGTAATTTTGTTAAAATGGGTACCCAGACGGTCAGCCAAGTCTTGGCAAAGATCTTGAAAAAGCTGGCGAATATGATCCTTTAGTCCTGCCTCTAAGACTTTGGCAAAATCCTGGCCTGGGGTTGAAACAATAATCTGCTGATCGGTTATCGTTATGTTTCGTCTAATATCCCGTCTGAAAACAACCTGCCGTTCAAAGCCCAGAATAGGAAGGATGATTCCCTCCTGAAGGGGGGGAGGGGTGAACACTGATTGCGGAAGAAAAAACCTAAACAACCCAGACAGCATCAACTGTGGCCGTGGAAAGAATCAATTGCAGGTCGGGCAGGGATAAGGACAAGCATCCATCTGTTGGTGTGTATTGTTCATGTTCGTCCAATCGAGCCACATGAATGAAAATGGCACTGCCCTTACCGGGTACAATGGGGTGCCTGTTATGACTGGTGACAATTAACAAATCATATAAATGATCTTCCCGCCACAATCGTTCATGGCTGGCAGGATAGGGTAGTTTTACAGGTTGGTTATAATGGGCATCTTTTGGGTCATCACACCATCCATCGTCTGGCTGAATAGCAATAATCGGCAAATAAGTCACAGGCTTGGTCAATTGGTCAGGGCGGTAGTAAACCCCCTCAAAACGAAAACACCCGGTCGGTGTGGCACCATCTCCTTCAGACTTGTCAGCCTTGATGCCTGAGCGACCTAGAACGCATTTGAACCGCTGTCCCTGCCACTCAACCTCATGAGGACTGAGAGTTTTTAAAATCAACCCAGTTTCTCCTGAATTAACTGAACGGTATTCTCCACACCGTACAGCGCGATAAAGGATCCCATGCGCGGACCTTCTTTTTGACCCAACAGAACTTCATACAACGTTCCAAACCAGGCACGAAGGTCCGTGAAGTCATGGCGCTTTCCGACCTCAAAGGCCAAGGCTTGTAAGTCTTCAGCCGAAGCGTTTGCCTGTTTAGAAAGTTCTGCAGCTAAATCTTGTAAGGCTGCCTTCTCATGGGCAGTAGCTGTCCGGTATGCCTTGGTTGGTTTTACGAAGTCTTGATAATACCGAATGGCATGATCAATAAGGCGCGCCAAAAACGGCATAGTTTCAGGGCTGGAATCAGGCAAATAACGTTGCACAAACCCCCACAAAACTTGGGGCGATTCGGCATTACAGACTGAAGCCAGGTTCAACAAAATGTTAAAACTGAGGCCACTTTCACTGGCAGGTGGGTTTCCTTTGTG
This sequence comes from Candidatus Finniella inopinata, assembly GCF_004210305.1. NCBI lineage: Bacteria > Pseudomonadati > Pseudomonadota > Alphaproteobacteria > Holosporales > Candidatus Paracaedibacteraceae > Candidatus Finniella > Candidatus Finniella inopinata. Next base: position 2,659 of record NZ_SCFB01000023.1, read on the forward strand.
AACATGGTAGGTTGGGTTATCGATCTGAACCTCAAGGGTTTGTTCTGGATATTTAGCCACCATCGCCAAATAATCATCAACCGCCCGTGGGATCACATCGAAATAAAGACGCTTGGCTTTCCGAGGGGCCTGAAACATGTAATAGGATAGGCTTTCTGTGGGCGCATAAGTCAGCCATTCATCAATGGTCAGGCCATTGCCCTTTGATTTGGAAATCTTTTGACCCTCTTGATCCAGGAACAATTCATAAGTCAAAGTTTCAGGAGGAGCCCCCCCCAACGCACGGCAAATTTGAGTTGATAATTTAACCGAATCAATCAGGTCTTTTCCCGACATTTCATAATCCACCTCAAACGCCCGCCAGCGCATGCCCCAGTCCACCTTCCATTGCAATTTGCAATGACCACCAGTGATCAAAACTTCGACCAGTTGGTTGGTTTCTGGATCGCGGTAAACAACAGTGTCTGATTCGGGGTGAATTTCCACCATAGGAACCTGCAGCACCTGCCCAGTTCGAGAGCAAATGGGCAAAAACGGGCTGTAGGTTGCCCGCCGTTCATCGCGCAGGCTTGGCAGCATAATCGCCATAATTGCATCGTAATGCTGCAGCACAAGCCTTAACGTGGGATCAAATCCCCCACCTTTATACCAATCGCTAGAGCTTTGAAATTCATAAGCAAAACCAAAAGAATCCAAAAACCGGCGCAGCATGGCGTTATTGTGATGGCCAAAACTTTCATATTGACCATACGGGTCGGGCACCATCGTCAATGGCTTGCCCAGGTGTTGGCCCAACATCTGTTGATTGGGGACATTATCAGGGACTTTGCGTAACCCATCCATATCATCAGAAAAACAGAACAATCGGGTTGGGATATCGGATAATTGTTCAAAGGCGTGGCGCACCATCGTTGTGCGGGCAACTTCTCCAAATGTGCCAATATGGGGCAAGCCAGAAGGGCCATAACCGGTCTCTAACAGCACAAAGCCCTTGGCAGGGGGCGCGTTCTCGAACCGTTTTAAAAGCTTTTGCGCCTCCTCAAAAGGCCATGACTTGGCATTTTGGTAATGCGTTGGGTTAAAAGAATTCATATCAATATCCTGTGATCTTTTGTATCAATAAGCTAAGCAAACGTATCAGTTAAGTCAATCACCCCCTTATGTCAGCACCATTATTATCTTTGCGCGAAACCAGCCTATCCTTTGGTGGGCGCCCTTTATTTGAAGATTTAAGCATCCATTTAAGCCAGGGCGATAAAACTTGCCTGGTGGGGCGCAATGGTTGTGGCAAGTCGACCATGTTGAAATTGCTGGCGGGGTTGCTGGAACCCGACAAAGGGGAACGGTTTTTGCAGCCCGGTGTTAGCTTAGAATACTTAGCACAGGACGGTCCTTTGCCAGCCGACCAAACAATCTTAGACTTCATTCAAGAAAAGGCAGAGACATTCAAGGCCGAAGCCATCGTGAATCGCTTGGACCTTGACCCATCACGCGTTATGGCCAATTTATCAGGTGGAGAACGGCGGCGGGTCAGTTTGGCAAAAGCTCTGGTGGCTGAATCTGATATCTTGTTGCTTGATGAGCCCACGAACCACCTGGATTTAGCCACCATTCAGTGGTTAGAGGGGCATTTGCGAGATTTCAAAGGTGCCCTCATTGTCATCAGCCATGACAGAACTTTTTTGGAAACCGTTTCTACCTCGACCTTGTGGTTAGACAGGGGAATCCTTCGTCATCATAAAAAAGGATTTGGGGACTTTGAAAGTTGGTCCGATCAAATATTGGAGGAGGAAGAAAAGCATCTTGATCGTTTGGATAATCGGTTACGGTTAGAAACTGTTTGGCTACACCGGGGCGTGACGGCCCGCCGTAAGCGTAACCAGGGACGCTTAAGACAATTAATGGACCTTCGGGCGCAAAAGAGCGATCGCCTGGGTAATCAAATTGGCAAATCGAAGTCAGTCTCGTTGGATGGAAATTGGGGCAGTAAACTGACCATAGAGGCTAAGGAAGTTACCAAAACCATTGCGGGTCGCACGTTGATCAATAAATTTAGTGCCCGTATTTTAAGGGGGGAGCGGATTGGGATTATTGGCCCCAATGGCGCTGGAAAAACAACCCTGCTAAAAGTGTTGCTGGGAATAACCCCACCTGATGAAGGCCATGTGCGCTTGGGTAAAACCGTAGAACCCATCTATTTTGACCAATTGAGAACAAAGCTTGATCCCCGCTTGACTTTATGGGAAAGCATGTGCCCTCAAGGCGGAGACCAGGTTTTCGTACAGGGAAAACCCCGCCATGTGTTTGGGTATCTAAGAGATTTCTTGTTTGAGGAGAAACAAATCAGAGGCCAGGTCAGCATCCTGTCGGGGGGTGAGAAAAACCGCCTTTGTCTGGCTCAAGCGCTGGCACAACCAGGGAATCTTTTGGTCCTTGACGAGCCGACCAATGATCTTGATATGGATACCCTTGATTTACTAATTGACATGCTTAGCGATTTTGAGGGCACGTTGCTGATTGTAAGCCATGACCGCGATTTTTTGGACAAGCTGACCACCAGTATTATCGCCGTAGAGGGCGAGGGGGTCATTGCTGAGTACATAGGTGGCTACCAAGATTATTTGCGCCAGCGTCCAAATATGAAGGCTAAAACACAAACGGCCCCCAAAGCAAGTGTGGCAGGAAACCCTGAAAAGCCTCAACCCAAGCGGGTTTCATATCACTTAAAAAGAGAATTGGAACAACTGCCAAACCTTATACAACAACTGAACCACCAAATTAATGATTTGGAGAATCAATTGGCCAGTCCTGAGCTTGTCAATAAACCTCACCACGAGATTTCTCTCATAAGCCAACACCTAGAAGAAAAGCGCCAAGCCCTTGACCAAGCCGAGACGCGCTGGCTAGAATTGAGTGAGTTAGTAGAGTAAAGAGTTTTTAAATGATCTTAGATCCCGTCATCTTAGCCCGAATTCAATTCGCTTTTACCATTAGCTTTCACATTATCTTTCCGGCGTTTACCATTGGTTTGGCAAGTTGGCTGACAGTGTTAGAGGGAATGTGGCTAAAGACCGGCAATACGATTTATAAAGACCTGTATCAGATGTGGGTCAAAATTTTCGCCCTGGCCTTTGGTATGGGCGTGGTGTCGGGGGTGGTTCTTTCGTATCAACTTGGCACCAATTGGTCAGGCTTTTCAGACAAAATAGGCAACGTTTTGGGCCCTTTGTTGGGCTTTGAAGTCCTAACGGCATTTTTTCTAGAGGCCTCTTTTTTAGGCATTATGTTATTCGGATGGGGACGGGTCAGCCGGAAAATGCATTTTACAGCCACGCTGATTGTGGCTACGGGCACGATTATCTCAGCCTTTTGGATATTAGCTGCCAACAGCTGGATGCATACCCCCGCAGGTTTTGAGATCCGTGAGGGTAATATTCTTTATCCCACCAATTGGCTAGCTGTCATCTTTAACCCCTCGTTCCCTTATCGATTTTGTCACATGATCACAGCGGCCTATCTGACATCATCCTTTTCAGTGGGTGGCGTTGCCGCGTGGTATTTGTTAAAAAAGAAGCATCTGCCTCATGCCAAAATTATGTTCAGTATGGCTATGATGATGGCTGTTTTTATTCCACCATTACAGGTTGTTTTGGGGGATTTGCATGGTCTTAACACGTTAAAGCATCAACCTGTAAAAGTGGCTGCCATGGAAGGGGCCTGGGAGACGGAAAAGGGTGCCCCTTTGCGATTATTTGGGTGGCCTGACAGTGTGAACGAGAAAACCTTGTACAGCCTTGAAATACCCAAACTGACCAGCCTTATCCTAACGCATTCGTGGGATGGAGAAGTCAAGGGCCTGAAGGCATGGCCCAAAGAAAATCGGCCCCCAGTCGGCATGGTTTTTTGGTGTTTTCGCATTATGGTGGGCATAGGGGGGCTGATGATTTTGACAGGCATTCTTGCTGCTATTTTATTCATGCGCAAAAGATTATTCGATACTCGATGGTTTCAGCGCTGGTGCATTGCTCTGACGCCGGCGGGTTTTATAGCCGTTTTGGCCGGGTGGTTTGTAACGGAAATGGGCCGGCAGCCTTATGTGGTTTATGGAGTCATTCGCACATCAGAGGCGTCATCACCCGTTTTGGGCGAACATATTTTAATATCTTTAATGGCGTTTGTTGCTGTTTACACGTTCGTGTTTGGGGCGGGGGTGTATTATATTTGTCGGTTGGTTCGAAAAGGGCCTATTGCTTCTCAAAAAGACAGCACATACGGCAGTCATGGTTTAGAAAAGCCAGGTCTCGTCTAACCTCTTATTCTTGCTTAATTGTTTTGGACACAAGCTCATAAGCATTATTCAGCAAAGGCTCACCATGTGCGCTTAGAAGATGACGAAACGTTAATGTCTTTAACTTTACAAAATCTGAGAAGTTAACGTTACATGCTTGCTTCCAAACGTTTGATACACTTGCCGTTCCAAAGAAACCTTGTTCTTTATACATTTCTGCTGTCTCAGTACTAAAAAATTGATCGGGGCTTACCCAATTTTTGATGCTGTCACAGGTGATTAGAATCCCACCCTCTTGATCAATATGAAGGATTCCTTCTGGATAATTTGATGTTTCAAAAATAAATAGCGAGCAATTGGTAACTGGCATTTGTCCATTTGGAACCAGTTCAATATCCGTCTGTCGATTGTTGGCGTGCTTCATTTCCTTTAACGCCCATAGTTTTGAATCATAACGATTAAGATAAAACGCATCATCCCTTCCATGAAAGGCTCCAATTCTAATGACGTTTTTGACTTTTCCAAGGGCATCAAGTTCAGCTAATCCTTTATCATCCAACCTTACGGTATTTATAAGTGAAAGGTTGCCGTCATCACGAATGATAATCATATTTCTGCTGTGTTGAAGTTCAACATTATTATGATGCGTTATATTTGTGCCTGTAACAAAGAAAATATTGGGAAATATTTCATTTATCTTACTGTGAGGCCATGCTGGCGAGTACATATATTTTATCTCTTTAAATTAATCAACCTACAGCTTCAACGCCCAATCATCCAGCCGTTTCAACTCGTCTCTTAACCGGGCAGCTTCTTCAAACTCCAAATTGCTGGCGGCTTGTTTCATCTGTTTTTCCAACAATATTTTACGTTTGGCCATTTCCTTAGGTGTTAAGTTTTCGCCCTTCAAATCAACGGTGACATAATCAGCCTCTGCCATACGGGCCAGGGCCGGGGTAATGCCCCTTTGTATTGTGGTTGGCGTAATACCATGTTGAAGATTATAGCTGTGTTGTTTTTCACGACGGCGGTTGGTTTCAGAAAGGGCTGCCTCCATGGAGCCCGTGATGCGATCAGCGTACAAAATAACTTTTCCCTCCACGTTACGGGCGGCCCGGCCAATGGTTTGAATGAGGGAGGTTTTTGATCGTAAAAATCCTTCTTTATCGGCGTCCAGAATCGTCACCAAACCGCATTCGGGAATATCTAGACCTTCCCGCAAAAGGTTGATTCCAACCAATACGTCAAAAATGCCCAGTCGCAAATTTCGAATGATTTCGATACGTTCCAGGGTTTCAATGTCTGAATGCAAATAACGAACCTTCAGGCCAGCTTCGGTTAAATATTCCGTCAACGCCTCTGCCATTTTCTTGGTCAAGGTTGTAACCAGAACACGAAACCCTTTGGCGACGGTCAATTTCGCCTCGTGAATCAAATCGTCCACTTGATGTTCACAGGGGTGAATTTCGCAAACAGGGTCAATCAAGCCGGTTGGGCGAATAATCTGCTCAATAAATACCCCTTCGGTTTGGGTCAATTCCCAGGGGCCTGGGGTGGCTGATACGAAAACAGTTTGGGGGCGCATGGCTTCCCATTCCTCAAACTTTAACGGTCGGTTGTCGGCGCACGATGGCAAGCGAAAGCCATGCTCGCTGAGGGTGGATTTTCTAGCCCTGTCCCCTTTGTACATGCCGCCCAACTGAGGGATGGCAACGTGACTTTCATCCACCATCAAAATGGAATCGGGGGGCAAATATTCAAACAAAGTGGGGGGCGGTTGACCAGGGTCGCGCCCCGTTAGATACCGTGAATAGTTTTCAACGCCAGCGCACGAACCAGTAGCCGCCATCATTTCCAGATCAAATTGGGTGCGTTGTTGCAACCGTTGCGCCTCTAGCAATTTACCGGCAGCCTCAAATTCAGCCAACCGGACCACCAGATCAGCCTGAATGCCTTTAATGGCCTGCTGCATGGTGGGGCCGGGGGTTACATAATGGCTGTTGGCAAAAACCATAATCTGTTCCAGGTCGGTAAACGTCTCGCCTGTCAAAGCGTCCATTTCGATAATCTTTTCCAATTCATCACCAAAGAAGCTAAGGCGCCATGCCCGATCTTGATAGTGGGCAGGGAAAATTTCGACAACGTCGCCCTTAACCCTGAAATTTCCCCGTACAAAGTTGATATCATTTCGTTTGTATTGCAACTCAACCAAGCGGCGTATAAGGGTTTGACGATCAATATTATCACCGACCTTAAGGGGAACAATCATTTCGCTGTAGGTATTCACCCCCCCGATACCATAAATACATGATACGCTGGCGACAATAATCACATCCCGCCGCTCTAACAGGGCACGTGTGGCGGCATGGCGCATCCGGTCAATTTCTTCATTAATTGATGCAGTTTTCTCTATAAAGGTATCGCTGCGCGGGACATAAGCTTCAGGTTGGTAATAGTCGTAGTAAGAGACGAAATACTCAACAGCATTGTTGGGGAAAAAGGATTTCATCTCAGCATGCAGCTGGGCCGCCAAAATTTTATTAGGGGCCAAGATAAGGGCTGGACGCTGGACAGCCTGAATAACGTTCGCCATGGTATACGTTTTACCAGAACCAGTCACCCCTAACAAAACCTGGTTACGGTCCTTTTCTTCTAATCCTTTTATCAGTTTTTCAATAGCCTGCGGTTGATCGCCAGCGGGCTCAAATGGGGACGAAATCTGAAAGGACCTGGATAAGCCGTCGCCGGAATTGTATAACAAGGGGAGAATGGCAGTCATTTTTTATTTTATCGCTTATTCATGCATAATTTTAAGGAAAAATTTCCCAGCATCTTTTATAATGGTTATTATTACCAACTCATCATAACTATTGTAAGGGTTTAATCAATGTTCCTACGTTTTTCTCTCATGTTTTGCTCACTGATCGCTGTTGCTCAGGCAACACAACCAAGTGCATCACCAGCTGCTCTTGGCGTCAACCGTTTTGTACTATCCACAGGCATTGAAAATCGTGAACCGATAAACCCCAAAGAAAACTTTTCAACAGTTGACGGAAAAGTAGTGGCCTTTGCCGATTTGTCAGCATCCGCTGATGAAACCGTGACCTTTATTTGGACACATAACGATAAGGTTCACACACAATGGTCAACCCATGTAGCAGCCAGCCCTCGGTTTCGCACCCACGCCGCTGTTCAGGCTCGTCCAGGCAAATGGTCGGTTAAAGTCCAAGATAGTAAAGGGGCTGTGTTAAAGGAACAAAGTTTTGAAGTTAGCCAGAGTGGCGAACACGTCACCGCAGCAGAACCAGGAAAGCCAGTTTCGGAAGCAACTGCTAAGTTGGCAAAAAAAATTACGAAGGCACCTTCGAAAGGTGTAAAAGAAACCTTAAGTTCCCTGGAACCAAAAAATGAAAAACCAGCCGAACCTGAAAAAAAACCGGTAGCTGAGACAAAGAGCGAAAGCGCAAAATAAGTGTCCTATTGGCTTATAAAGACTGAACCATCAAGTTGGTCTTGGCAGGATCAAAAACGGCAAAAAACAACAGCCTGGGATGGTGTTCGCAACTACCAGGCTTCTAATAATTTAAAAGCTATGTCGATTGGGGATTTGTGTTTTTTTTATCATTCGGTGTCAGATAAAAAGATTATGGGCATTGTCGAAGTGACCAAACTTTATTCTCCTGACCCCAGTGATGAAACGGGGCGCTTTGGAATGGTTGATGTAACTTACAAAGAACCATTTTTGAACCCCATCAGCCTTGAAACAATTAAGCACCATCCCATGCTGCAGCATCTAGCCCTGGTTCGGCAATCAAGACTATCCGTTATGCCTATTGATTCTGACTCATGGGATATTATCTTAAATTTGTCTCAACGGGATTAGATGCTCTGCACATCTCATCATTTGCAAACAAAATTGCCTGGGATAATCTTGTTTTGTCTGTGCCCTTTAGCCTTTTTCATGCCCAGGGTGGCTGTTTCTGTTCTGGCCGTTGGCGGAGCGTTCGGTTGGTTATGTCAGGGGAGTAAACCTCTAGAATTATTTAAAAACCCCATTTCAATTTCTATCATCGTTTTGATCGCATGGGTTTGTCTAAGCAGTTTGTGGTCGCCAATACCTTCAGAAACCTTTCGCCTCAGCGGACGTTTATTGGGTCTGTTATTTTTAGGGATTGGCTGGACAAGTTGGATTCAAGCACGGTCGGATGCTGAGTTGTTAAGCTTGAAACGTTGGTTATTTTATGGGGTTGTTTTTGCTTTAATGCTTATTGCTATGGATGCTTTATTAGGAAATCCATGGCAACAATTCGTTCAAAAAAGTTCAGCCAAGGCCTTTGTTCCCTTGGTATTAATCCTTAGTGTGGCGATTTGGCCATGTAATGATATTAATTATGGATGGCTGAAATCTACCCTTGGGTTTCTATTGGCTGCTAAAATCTTCTTAACCGTTGATTGTGATACGGCTGTAGTCGCGATTATTTGCGGGAGTGTGGCTAGTATCAGTTATAATTTATTTCCTAAGTTTACGGATAAAAGCGTCAGACTTGGAACCCTTTTCCTGATATTGGGACTACCTTGGGCTTTTTCTAGTCTTTTGACTGATTCGGCTATAAAAGATCTTAATCAACAGATACGATCCTTCAGCCATATTCACCGTCTGTATGTTTGGCAATTTGTAAGCCATAAAATTCCAGAAAAAAGTTTGATTGGTCAGGGGGGGGACAGCTCGCGAGCATCCCTAGTAGGGGGAGAACAAAAGACTTGGTCAACAGTGAACGAGGAAGGGAAGGCGGTGCCCATTTTTTCCAAGGCCATTCCCATGCACCCCCATAATTTACCTTTGCAAATTTGGTTGGAACTGGGCTTAGTGGGGGCGTTGATTATGTCAGCCCTCAGTTATTTCCTATTAAGGGGCATCAACCGCTATCCCGTTAACGACGCATCCATTATCGTTGGTTTTTTTACAGCGGCTAGCGTTTCTTTCCTGGTTAATTTGGGATGTTGGCAAAGCTGGTGGTTGGCAACCCTGGCCCTTGTTATGCCGCTTCTGTACCCCTTGGATACCAATCTAAGGAAACCTTGATGCGCCGATATGCTTTTGACCTTTTTCTGCAGCCAAGGCGATTTGTTTTTGACGCTCGCGGAAGTTTCTTTTTTTGTGGTCACTGACCACGTCAACACACCGTGGGCAAGAAACGCCCTTTTCATAAGATTCCGATAACAGATCTTCGGCTGACAAGGGTGACCGACATCCATAACAAAGCGAATGGGTACCTTTGCTCAACGAATGGTCAACAGTCACACGTTGGTCAAAAACAAAGCAGTCGCCTTCCCACAGACTCTCCTGTGCGGGGACAGTCTCTAAATACTTCAAAATTCCGCCCTTAAGGTGGTAAACATTTTCAAAGCCCTGAGCCAGCATGTATGCGGACGCCTTCTCGCATCGGATACCGCCTGTGCAAAACATGGCAACCTTTTTATGTTTTTCAGGATCGAATTCTTTTTTGACAACGCCAGGGAACTGGGTGAAACTTGTCGTGTTTGGATCAACAGCGCCCTTAAAAGTCCCAATTCGAACCTCGTAGTCATTTCGGGTATCAATCAAAATCACGTCAGGGTCTTGAATAAGTTTGTTCCAGTCCTGTGGCGTTACATAGGTTCCAACCTGACGATTGGGATTAATACCTGGAACGCCCAAAGTCACAATCTCTTTTTTGAGCCTTACTTTTAACCGATAAAAGGGACAATTTTCAGACTGGGATTCTTTGTATTCAATTCCGTCAAAGCGGGTATCGTTATCAAACCAACTTTTAAGCGCCTCAATCGCCTGCCTACAGCCAGAAACGGTTCCATTGATCCCCTCCTCAGCTAATAAAAGAGTTCCCTTGATGCCATGACTTTCGCACAAACCTTTTAATACGGGCTGAAGTTGGCGATAGTCCGGCAAGTCGGTGAATTTATAGAGGGCAGCAACGGTAAACATAAGATAATCTTAAAGGTGTGAGGTTGATTTCAAAAAAATACCATACTTGATAAACAGCAACAAGGCTTGCGTCAGCAAGTTTAAAAAGAATGAAGAGCAGACTTTAGGTAATTCCAGCCTGTTATCAAAGTCATTAAGGCTGCTATCCATAGAAAGATTTCCCCGGAAACACTAATAACAACACCAAAACCAGAGGCATCAGTTAAAAGTAAGCAGCCAATAGAAAGCATTTGCAATGCCGTTTTCCATTTTGCCATGAAGCTAACAGGTAAGCTTAGCTTGAGTTCGCCTAGATACTCACGCAGACCAGAAACCATAATTTCACGGCATAATATTACCGTTGCTGGAATTAAGCTGAGTCGTGTTATTCTGTCAAATCCTGCCAATAACAACAAAGTTGATGAAACTAAAAGTTTATCAGCGATAGGGTCGAGGGCCTGCCCAAGACGCGAAGTCTGCGACCAAATTCTGGCCAAGTACCCATCCAGAAAATCAGTGAAGCAGGCAAGCATAAAAATAATTAAAGATATCCAACGACTGTAGGGCCCATCAATATAGAAAAAAACTATAAGCAAAGGGATCAGAGCAATGCGACCCAATGTTAAAATATTTGGAACGGTTAATATCATTGCATCAAAAATTTTGAGCGAATTTTAAATGACTTTAGTATACTAAAATTAATTTGTTAACCATTTTTATTGCTTGAATGTTGAGCAAAAACCATACATTGTCTACGATTTAGAGAATTTTCTGGCAACGCTGCATAAACATTTTGCCACGCTGGAAAATTTAATTCACAAACGGACGGTCTGTTATGATACGTATTGAAAATTTATCAAAATCTTATGCAGATAAGACACTTTTAGATCAATTAACCTACCATTTTCCTCAAGGGCAAAGAATCGCTTTAGTAGGCGCCAATGGTCAAGGGAAGACAACGTTGCTTAATATTCTAACGGGTCGTGAATCAGCGAACAGTGGTAAAGTTATCTGCCCAAAATCTTTACGCTTGGGTTATTTAAATCAATCGGCTTCATCTCGTCCAGAGCCAAGCATCCGTGAAGAATGCATGGCAGGCCATGAGGAGTTATATTCAGCCCACAAGCAGATGTCTGTATTGTTAGAGAAAATGGCTGTTCAATTTCATGAAGCGGACTATGAAGTTTATGAAGGCCTACTTAAGTTGTACGAAAATAACAATGGCTATCAGTTGGAAGGGAACGCTGAAAAGATTTTGCTAGGACTTGGGTTTACAACCGGTCAGCTGGATCAGTCGCCTTTAACTTTGTCAGGCGGCTGGCGTATGCGGCTTGAGCTGGCTAAAACATTGTTAAACAGCCCCGATTTTTTAATTTTAGATGAACCAACGAATCATTTAGATTTGCCAAGCATTGAATGGTTAGAAGAATATTTGCAGTCTTTTAGAAACACGTTGTTATTTGTATCTCATGATCGGTCGTTTTTAAATAATGTGGCCACCACTACGGCCTATTTAAAACATGGGAAGTTACAAGTTTTTAAGGGAAATTTTGATGACTTTCTCGATCAAAAAGAACAAACGCAAAAAACTGAAGCAGCAACCTTAAAGAAAGTTTTGCAGCGACAGGCCCACATGCAAAGCTTTGTTGATCGTTTTCGAGGAACTCCCTCAAAGGCCAAGCAAGTTGGCAGCCGTCAAAAAAGTATATCTAAGCTTCGGTCAGCACTTGAAGGGACCGTTGTTGAAGGCGCAGAGGCGAAAATTCACATTCCCCAAATTCCTTTCACAAACAGTGGCAAGGAAGTTTTTACCCTTAAGCATTTAGCAATTGGCTATGAAGCCCCGTTATTGAAGGACCTGGATTTTATTATCCAACGAGGCAAGAAAGTAGCAATCGTTGGGAAAAACGGGATTGGGAAAAGTACCTTATTGAAGACATTGAATGGTTCTTTAAAGCCGTTGGCTGGGTCTGTAGGTCAGGGTCATAATGTTCAGATCGGTTTTTATAACCAAAATGCTGCGGAAGATATGGTCCGCAACCAAACGGTTTTTCAAACGCTTCAGAATGCTAATATCCAACTAAGCGATCAAACATTAAGAGCTTTGCTTGGAATGATGTTGTTCAAAGGACATGATATGGCAAAAATGGTTTCTGTTTTATCAGGGGGTGAACGATCACGGCTAGCCATTTGTTGTTTGTTGGCCCAGGCACCCAATTGTTTGCTTTTAGACGAACCGACCAATCATTTAGATTTAATAAGCACCCAGCTTCTGGCCAATATGTTGCAAGAGTATAAAGGAACGGTCGTCTTTGTATCCCATGATCGTGATTTTATCGAACAGGTTTCTACCTCTGTGATTGAAATTGACGGCCGAAAAGCCATTTTATGGGAAAAAGATTAACAAAAAATTCTTTCCCAAAAAAAATGGTTGAATAATACTTATTTTCTGATTAAAGGTCGGAATTTTTCGTTTTAAAGTATTGTTAATGTTAAGAAAAATTTAACATTTGCACCCGTATTCTTAACTTAAGAGTGTTTCTTAGGTTTTAGAAAATGGCAAATTATTTAAGAAAAAAACATACTAAAAATCTTTTTCTTTTCTGTTTAATGGGTTTACTGACAGTTAAAAATTTAGAGGCATCAGATGTTTACGGCGACGATCATATAGCCCGAAACCAGAGTTTCAAACATCCTATATTCGGAGACATTTTTGGAATTGATATCTTTCCGGTCTCTAACTTTGTGGGTGATTCCGCTGATAAGCAAACATTTTTCAAGCCTTCCGCTCCCTATTATCGCAATACAGTTCTTCCCCAAGAGGGAATTGATACCGATAAAGCGTATTATCTGTTTGATAAACTTTACCGTGAAAATCATCCTGATATTGCGTGCCATTATGATAATCTTATGGCCAAGGGGCAACCTAGCATCCCATTAATCACCCATAGTATTTGGTTAACTAATCTGGATGCACCAGTCGATTTAACAGATGAATTTGTGTCATGGTTTAAGAAATCGTGCAGTATGCATTTAGCCAGTGCTGGTTGGAAACACTATTTATGGGTTCAAGATCAAAATAAATTACCGAAAGCGGTTAGAGAACTAGCAAAAGAAGGAATTGAAATCAAGGAAGTCTATGCAACTTTAGCCGATGAGAAAGATTTTTATGGTCTAAAACCCATTGTTGACAATGAAATTTCTCAATCAAAATTTGGACGTGCTGCAGATATCTTGCGATGTGTTATTTTGAACAAATTTGGGGGAATTTATCGAGATATTGACTATTTGATGACGCGTCCCTTCACAGGGCTGGCACTAGCCTACGATTTTTTTGCGGGCATTGAACCCCCCTATTCTTGTCCCTGCAATGCTCTAATAGGTTGCCGTCCTGGTCATCCTGTTATGGAAAAGATGTTAGAGCTTATGGCTAGAAATCTCAATCCGAATACTGCACCAGCGTACATAGAAGAGTCATTCAGAGTCGGCGGAGAACTTCTCAAAACACTTTGTAGTGCGGTGCACCCTTTGGACTGGACAGAATTGAGGAGTATTTAAGAGAGTTTCCTTCCCTAAGTTTTGATGATTGTT
>NZ_SCFB01000024.1 GCF_004210305.1 Candidatus Finniella inopinata
GGTGATGGAACACCCTGGAAACGAAGAAATCCATTTGTGAGAATCCAAAAATCTTGAAATTTCACAAGAAATGAGACAAAAATAGGGGATTTTAGCGAAAATCGTCAGTTTTTCAAGATTTTCACAAACAAAACGAAAGAATCAATGGCAGTATGCGTACACATTTCGATGCACAATTGAATAACGCACATTTCCAAGCGTGTTTTGGTACCTGTGAGTGAAACCCTGTGATGAGAAAGTCCAAAAACATCATATTTTGTTATGTATCCTGATTTTCATTTTTTGTTAAAAATAGAAAAAGATGCTGCAATTGCATTCTGCAGTTGTGCGAGGGCGTACAGCACCTCGTTGCGTGCAGATTTGCAAGACGGTTTGGGTTATGTGTCGATCACCTGAAACAAGCTGCAACTTGTGGAGAAAAATGGAAAAGAAAAAGCAAAAAAACGCAAAAAATTTTATAAGTCCGGAAAGTTGAACTAAGTGCAACTGAGCGAAAATGAATCAGCGTGGCACGAAACTTTCTTCGGACCGGTCCTATCAGGATGAAAATTGGACCTGCTCAGCTGCGAGAAAAACAAAAACAAAAAAAAACAAAAAAAGGATTTGACCCGCCTTGACAAGGCGGACCCTGTACCAGATCTTGACTTGGTCGGCTACGAAAAAAAAAAAATTAAAAAAAAAAAAAAAAAATCAGAAAACACACGGTCAGACATACCATTTATGACCGCGGATCAGTGAACGTACGTGTTATAAGTGGGGCTGTTGCAATTAAACTTCCATCCACTTGTGATATATATGTAGGATCGCGTGCAGCCAGCAACAATGAAGCCAGCCAATTAAAGCCTGACTATATATGTATACATGGCCACCCGTTTCTTCATTATCACGAGCTTCACATGGGGGTATATCGCGAAGCTGCCCCACCATTTGCATGCATGCAGTCCATTCAACTCAAGTATATGATTCGAGGCACACATGTACCTTAGTGTATCCCACTCGATCATCCCTTAATTACACTCGATCACTAGTACTCAATCACTCGATCACTCGATCATCGATCAGTAGTACCACTAAGCATTATATCACAAGAATCCGATCCCCTGGCTGCGAGATGAGGGTCTTACAACTCCCCGCCTCGCCCAACATATATATATATATATATATAAAAAGATTCCAGTCCCCCTCAGGAACGACTCCCTTAAGAAGAAAAAAAGAATTAATCAATCAATTAATTAATTAATTTTTAATTAAAAAATAAGAGAAAAGAAAGGTAAAAGGCAAAACAAATCGTCAGAACAAGGGCTAAATCTCAGCGGATCGTGGCGCAAAGGCCACTCTCACGCGTACAATA
>NZ_SCFB01000025.1 GCF_004210305.1 Candidatus Finniella inopinata
ATTCACCGTTCGAATTAAACCGGAACGGCCATTCGGATAAAACCAGAATTGCCGTTCGAATTCGCCGGAATACGCAAGTTTGGTAACGGCCATTCAAAAAAGCCTGGAAAATCCAAAAAGAACGGCTAGCAAACTGTTGGAATTGATCAGATACCAAAAGAACAGCCGTGTTCTAGCACCCATAAAGTCTGACATGGACGGTATTTTTTCAACGGGTTCTATCAATCTGTTAATCACAGAAGAGCTTATTAAACAAATTCAAGCAACGTCCTTAACCATTTTTGAAAAACAACAAACAGCCATAATACAAGAGGCCAACCAACAACAACGAATCGTTTACGATGTCCCATTTTTTGATCAGGAAAAAGGTGAACAACAGATAAGACAGCTTCCTGTTTATTATTTTGGGTCAAGCGCTAGGGGGTCTGAATGCGGCTTCTTCAGTCTTGGTTTCCAAGGTAGAGAACAAGCGATTTCTCAAATAGTTGATAATTTGGTTGAAAACAATATTTACGTCTTGGCCGATAAAGTTTCCGGTGAAAGTGGCGAAATTAAAGCAGCCATGAGACGCTCTCTTATTAAAAATGAAGCGTTGCCTCCACGTTATTTGGATTTATATGCAAAGAGTCATGGTTTAAATCGGCAAGATGAAAAATTGTTAGAAACTTTGGTGGCAGGATATAAAGCCCTTGCAGACCAAATCGCAAAAGCCGAAGCTGCCATTGATGAGGAATTTGAGGCTTTAAAGAAAGAAAAAGGTCTCCCCGCAAAGGTTCCGGCAGAAGCTGATGGAACCATAGCAACTACCTTTCAACTTTTGCGCAAACCCTTTGAACATCGCAAATGGTTTGAACAAGCCAAAATCACCCAGCACTTCTACCCATTGGCTGACTTTCAAGATTATACCTTACGCAACATTCATGAAAAATTTAGGCAGGGGCTTCTTGAATTCGATCCTAATCCCGACTGGAGACTTGGAACCCCTACGTATCCAGACATTATTGCTGCACTGAATCATTGTGATATTTATTCATGGGTGTCACCTCATGTTTTTAGGGCTATGCAGGCAAGCGCATCGGCAACAACCCCTGTTTATGAAACACCTGACAAAGCCTTTGTTTTGACAAGCTTTACCAGTGGAGGGAAGGATGCTAGACGAATTGATATCCTAAACACGTCAGGCATCCATTTTGAGAAATGGGTCAATACCGCAGACCTTTACGCCCTTTCTAGTGCCATTCATCACAAAAAGGAACATGGATTGCCGAATACAAACGCAGGGTAGACCGCTTGTCTTTCAAACTTCGCCGTCTGGAAACGCCCCAGCTTAGGGGGGGGCGTTTTAACAAAGGAGTTGAATCTCTGATGGAATTTTTTAGAAAAATCACTTACTAATGATTCTGATAAATTTTGAGACTCGGTGATTTTTGGCTTCTTCCTCTGTTAATGAAACCCTTTCGCTTTTAAAAGTTTTTGACCAACTTGGTTTTCAGGAAATTAAAAAGATTTTAGTGCTTGATGTGGGTGCAAGCGGTGGGATAGAGCCACATTGGTCTAGTTTGGGCAATAAGCTCTCAGCTATTGGATTTGACCCCCTGGTGTCAGAGGTGAAGCGCCTGAACGAAACCAATACCAACTCGAATGTTTGTTATGAGGAAGGATTTGTTACCTATAATCGTTTGGATCAACATTTCCCCCATACCTTACGCGATGACCCTGTTGCCTCTGTTAATAATTCTTCCTATGAAAGAACAAGTTGTGTTCGCGCAACCAAAGCGAAGCAATATGATTATGTTCAACAACATTTTAATGCAGGGCAATCAGTCGTCTACTCTGATAAATATTTCCAATTAGACGATTATGTGCAAGATCATAAGATCGAGGTTGTGGATTTTATCAAGATTGATACAGATGGCCACGACTTTCCCGTCTTATTGGGAGCTGAGAAAATCATAGGCACCAAAGGTGTTTTGGGTCTTTCCGTTGAATGTCAGTTTCATGGATCCACCCATGCTTATGCCAACACCTTTAGCAATATTGACCAATTTTTAAGGGCTAAAGGATTCACCCTTTTTAATTTGGATGTATGGAAATATTCAAAGGCGGCCTTGCCAGCGCCTTTCGTTTACGACATTTATGCCCAGACCCAAAGTGGTCCTGCACAATGGGCAGAAGCCGTTTATTTTAGAGACTTGGCTGACCAAAGTTACGAAAGGAAATTTGACTTTCCAATTACCAAAGATAAAGCTCTAAAACTTGCCTGTTTGTATGAATTATTTGGTTTAAATGACTGTGCAGCTGAGATATTACTTGAAACCCATGAACGATTCGGTTTCTCGCCTCATCTGCAAGAAATGTTGAATACGTTAACGCCTAGCTTAAAGGGCAGAAAGGTGTCCTACGAAAGCTATATACAGAAATTCGATAAAAACCCAGATCTTTGGTTTCCAAAAACCAGTTTGTTGAAAGCCAAAATAAGAAAATTGGAAAGTGTGCTTAACGCCCTGCCCGGTCTAAAGCAATTAAAAATTGTAAAACCTTTAAAAAAATTAGTTAAATGGATCCGCAATCGTTAAAGATCATGAAAGTCACTAATAGTCTTTATGGACTCCGTTAGCCAGTATATACCCCTTCATCTAAAATGGGCTATACCTTTTGTTATTAGTAATCGCTAGACTCGATGGTTTTATTAATAAAACTTTAACCCGTCGCTAAAGGAAATTAGGAATGTCAAATCAGCAACAAGCCAGTTTTTGTTATGAATCAATAGAACCCGGTTATTATGATGCTATTTACAAAAAGGGAACAGGCATCCAAAGTCAATGGCATCGCCTTAAGTTTGCAAGGGTTCAAAAATCTCTTCCCGAGAGCGTTCACAATTTATTGGATGTTGGCTGTGGCCCAGGAACATTTTTAGGCAATTTTTTGCCGTCCTCGGTTAAGGGGATCGGCGTTGATATCGCCGCTTCTCAAATTGAATTTGCCAAGAATTCTTATGATTTTCCCCATCTGAATTTCATTTGCATTAAAGATTACCTACCCTTTGATAACGATTTTTTTGATGTTGTTACTTGTATCGAGCTTATAGAACATTTATCGCACACTGAATTTGACTTTTTATTAAAAGAAATGAAACGTGTTCTTAAGCCGGGAGGAATTTTGTTATTAACAACACCCAACTACGCAGGAGCATGGCCAGTGGTTGAATTTATGGTGAATAAGCTTTCGCCAGTCTCTTACGCGCACCAACACATTAGTAAATTTCGAACACATTCCCTGCAAACACTTTTGCAAAAAGCAGGTTTCAAGGTAACTGTGGAACGTTATATGGGACTGGCACCATTTTCAGCAGTTTTTTCGGATACGCTCTGCCACAAAATATCAAATTGGGAACAAAATACTCAAAAAGCTTACGGCATGCTTTTGTTCGCTTTGGCAGAAAAGTTATAGCAATGAAAGATTTAACAATTGTTGTTCCTGTCTTAAATGAAAAAGACAATATTCTGCCCTTCTATTTGTCGGTTCAAAAAATTCTGAAAACAGAAAATTTAGGGCGTGTCATCAATTAAGCCAAATAGCCGCAGCAACCAAATGTATGGCTCCCAGGAAGTTTCGAGCTGTTTTATCATATCGAGTGGCTATGGCTCTGTATTGTTTAAGTTTGGCGAAGAAGTTTTCGATGAGGTGCCGGGCCTTGTAGAGGTCTTTATCATACGAACAAGGGTTGATCCTATTCTTTTTTGGGGGAATGACCGCCTCACATCCTTTCTCTTCAAGTTTTTTTCTCATACGTTCGTCTGCGTCATAAGCCTTGTCAGCTAAGACGGCACCAGCTTGCGTAAGGTTATCTATTAAGGCATCGGCACCTTCTAAATCGTGATCTTGTCCGGCTGTTAAATAAAACCCTGTTGGATTTCCCAACGCATCACAGGTGGCATGAATTTTGGTGCTTAATCCTCCTTTGCTTCGTCCAATCGCTTGGTCAGCTGAGAATTCTTTTTTTTAGCACCAGCACTGTGCTGATGAGCACGCACTATACTTGAATCAATCATAGCGTATTCATTGTCAGCATCTTGGCTTAATAGCTCAAAAATTTTCTTCCACACACCTGATTGGCTCCACCTCGAATGGCGTAGATGAATAACTCTAAAATCCCCAAAACGTTCCGGTAAATCACGCCACGGAATTCCAGCTCGATATCGATATAGAACGGCTTCTATAAATAGGCGATTGTCTTTTGCTGTTGCACCAACATATCCTTCCCTTCCAGGTAGCATACCCTTAATGCGATCCCATTGATCATCCCGTAATGCGTAGCGTCTCACCGAAAAAAACCTCGTAAAATTTTTCTCAATTAAAACAGAAATCTATGACTTATTCAATTGATGACACGCCCTAGACTGGGAGATTGTATTTGTTGATGATAATTCGTGCGATGGCACGGCGGATATCATTGAAGAAACCGCCAGGCAGCATAATCATTTAAGCATTCGTTTGATTCGCCGTTTTCATCGGTATGGGTTAAGTTCCGCCTGTATAGAAGGGATCTTATCCTCTATGGCTAACTGTGTGGCGGTTATGGATGTTGACGGTCAACATGATGAAGCGTTGCTGCCAGTTATGTATAATGATTTAGCTAAATCATCTATCGACGTTGTGGTTGCCAGCCGTTATGTAACAGGGGGCAGCACAGGCGATTTGGCATCTAACCGGGTTTTTATCAGTACGGTTGCCACAAGGCTGGCGCAATCTCTGTCAAAAACGTCCACCACAGATCCGATGAGTGGGTTTTTTATGCTGCGCCGGGCATCTTTTAACGTCCTGGCCAACGAACTCTTTGGCCAAGGGTTTAAAATTTTGCTTGATATTTTGCTAGCTGGGTCAGGAAAATTAGCCTTGAAAGAAAGGCCGTATAAGATGCGCCAACGACGATATGGAGAAAGTAAGTTAAGTGCCAAAGTGATCGTCGATTATTTTTTGTTGTTGGCTAACCACTTGTTGGGACGTTTTTTGCCGTTGGATTTTGTTTGTTTTGTTTTGGTAGGGGTTTTTGGAAGTTTAGTGCATTTATCGATTATTTGGTTTTTTCTGAGAACAAGTTCCTTGTCTTTTCTTGAGTGTCAGGCCATTGCTACTTTTGCAACGATCAGTTTAAATTTTTATTTTAATAATTCCATCACGTTTGCCTACCAAAGATTACGGGGCAAAAAACTTTTCAAAGGACTGTTAAAATTCTTTAGCCTTTGCGGGGTTGGGTTTTTATTAAATTTATCTATATCTCAGAACGCCTATTTACTGGTTCATTCATGGGTCGTTGCCGGCTTACTTGGCTATAGCATCAGTGGGTTATGGAATTACATGTGCAGCAAAACATCTATATGGAAATCATAAGACTTTATGACGAACAAGCTTCCCACTTTTAGACTTTTAAATATTTTGGTTTTGTTGCAAACGCTCGCTTATGTAACGATTGGATCAAACAAAGTTAGGTCTTTTATGTGTTTGATTTTGACAGGTTGTTACTTGTTTCGGTTGCCTTTGTCAGAATACGTAAAAATAAAAAACCTATTCCTTGTTTTTGTTAATAAACGCCTTAAATTATTTGACTGTTCTATTTTAAAAGAAATGCCCCTTCGGTCCCTATGGGTGCCAGCTTGGTTTGGCATTGCTAGTTTCTTGGCGGCTTTTATATTAGCGCTGGGCGGTCTTTTTAAATCTTTTTGTCCTTACAGAAATTATGGATTGTATATCCCAGTATTGCTGTTGTGGGCCACCCACTTATCTTTTTTAGTGAACTGCTGTGAGAATCCTATATTAAGTAAGGCTAAAAATTTTTTATTCGAAACCTATAGACACCATCCTCAGTCAACCAAGCTTCTTATTCTATCATCCTATCTTGTTTCCTTCCTGTTAGCTTTGGGCCTGTTTTTTATAGCTTTCAAAAGCAAGCTTTATGACCTTGGGTGGAATGGATTTGGCTTTTACGATAAACGGAATGTGTATTGGTCCTATCAAGTCATAACTGTGGTTTTATTGTTTATTCTCTTTTTCATTTATGCCTTTAGAAACAAAACATTGATCACTGTTGCCAGAGTCGCTGCCGCCCAACAGTCTTCCATGCTTGTCAAGATCTTTAAGCCTGGGTTGGTTTTGATGATTGGTTTGTTTTTGTGGGGTCCCCCTTGGAATATTTTTTACCTACTGAATGCTCCTGATACGCACGAGGTTGTTCACTTGGGCTCTATTCAAGCAATTAAACAAGGTAAAATTCCCTTCACAGAAGCCGAGATTCAGTACGGCCCCGGATCGCAACTGTTCCATTATTTATATATGAAATTTCAAACTTTTGATTTGTTAAGTTTTCGAGAATCATGCTTCCTGTTACATGGATTGTTCTGCCTTTTCTTTTTGGCATGCTTATTTTGTTATCTAACTTTTTTTCAGGCTTTTACAACGTTATGGATGTCATTAATTGGCCTATCCTCAATCACATTGTTTGGGTTTGATTCCAACGGTTTGCCAGCCGGGCTTTGGGGATGGTTTAACGGTTTTCGATATTGTGGCGCAGTTTTTTTAGCTTTATCGTTGGGACATGTTTTATTCCATCCACGTTTGGAAAAGACCCATACATTTTTGGTAGGGGTTACCTTCGGATTTTTATGCTACATGGCTCAGGAAAATGTTTCCTGCGGTTTGATGACATTGGGTTTATGCCTGATTTTTTCTTTATCCGTAAAGCTACTTGATTTAACAAAAGCACTCATTCTAGGTTCTTCATTTTGCTTAGGGTTTTTATGTTTTTGGTCCCCAATTATTATTTATTATAACCACCTTGGGCAATTGACTCTTTTCTTAGAACGATACTTTGCGGTTTCTTCCCTTGTCGTTCAAGGCTTTTCCAATACGCCTTGGTCAAGTGGATGGAGCAATTCCTATTTTCTGGGATATATTTTAACTCCGGTTCTCTTTATCTACGTGGGCATCTCTTTGCTTTACAGACGACCCCTGCACAAGAAAATCGAATTTTCCGCCACTGAAGTCAAAATTATTTTTGTTTTAATGGCTGCGATAGCCCTTCACCAGGTTAGTTTATTTCGCGCTGATGACAGTCATTTTAAGGCGACCTTATTGGCTTTACCCATACTTTTGGTTTTGTTTGGCGAACATTTGTATAAACAATCATATCGTAAAGAATTGATAGGTTTTTGCTTCAGCATCATTTTTATTTATCCTATAAATGTGAACCTCTCCTCAATCAGCTCAGTGGTTCACAACTGTATAAAAAGATACCAACCCATTAAAGACACAGACCAAGCGATCCAGTTGTTTTTTGATAGGTTTGGCTTTTCTTTGTCACCAACTCAACAGGGCTGTTCCTATAGCAATTTATCCCATAAACGTCACATGGAGGAAATGAAGGAACTTAAAGCCTTGATAGGGGATAGACCAACTATTGTGACGCCCATAGCGGAGAACATGACATCGGGCATTTATTTTTTTGCTGACCTAACCGTTGGCACCAGCATGACGGAGTTTTACCATTCCCTTATTAACACCCATGACCGTGTAAGATTTTTAAAACAAGTCGCCAATAATGTTTACAGTTGCCTTATTGTTGAAAATATTGAAAGTGAAGAAGCTAAAATATTCTTGAAAAGATTCCCCTGTGCTAACATAAAAAAGTGCTTTTACCAGAAACCTTATTATGTTTTGTTGGCTGATTGAGGAAAATAGGATCCTTAGTTTCAAAATTTGAAAGATATGACCCAAAAATTGATTTATCTTATCGCTGGCGAAGCATCGGGGGATTTTTTAGGCGCCCAGTTGATGAAGGCATTGTGGAAAAATGACCCAAATTTACGCATCAAAGGCGTCGGGGGGGATTACATGACCTCTCAAAACTTTGAAAGCCTTTTCCCTATGCAAGATTTATCGCTGATGGGCATTGCCGAGATTCTCCCCCACCTGCCGCGTCTTTTGAAAAGAATCCAAGAAACAGTGAATGACATCGTGGCCAAAAAACCGGATGTTCTGGTGACGATTGACTCACCAGGGTTTTGTCACAGGGTTTCTAGGGAGGTCAAAAAAAAATTGCCATCCATAAAAATTGTCCATTATGTCGCACCCTCGGTTTGGGCATGGCGACCAGGACGGGCCAAAAAGCTGGGTCAGTGGGTTGATCATTTATTGACCCTTTTTCCTTTTGAACCCGCATACTTTTTGCCCCATGGTCTTGAAACAACCTTTGTGGGACATCCTTTAGTGGAACAAGACATCCGGCCTGACCTGACGTTTCGAACGCGTCACAATATTCCGGACACGATGCCTATGGTCACGTTATTGGCCGGAAGCCGTAAAGGCGAGATCGAGCACTTATTGCCCATCTTTTGCCAGGTTGCCCAAAACCTCCCTGGGGTTCATGTGGTGACCCCTACTCTGCCCATTTTTGCAGATCAAGTTGGGCAGGCTTTAACAAAAGCCAACCTAAGCCACACCGTGACGACGACACCTGCCGACAAATATGCCGCCTTTTACGCCAGCCAAGCGGCCCTGGCGGCCAGCGGAACAGTTTCTTTGGAACTGGCTTTAACGGGATTACCCATGGTGATTGGTTACAAGGTATCGCCGGTGACTTACTTTTTGGCGAAATATTTGGTTAACATCAAACACGTGTGCCTGGTGAATATTTTGCTGAACAAAGGCCTCGTCCCAGAATATCTGCAAGATGCCTGCACGGTTGAGAATCTTACAACGGCTATGAGTGTCTTACTAACTGACCAAAGTCAGCAACAAAAACATGATCTAAAGCAGGCCGTTAACCTTTTAAAAAGTCCAGAGGGCATCGACCCCAGCCAAAAAGCTGCCGAAGTTATTTTAAGCCTTCTATAAGTTCCTTTGAAAAAATGTAAGTTTATTAACGCACTGTTAGCATTTTTGTGTCTAAAATTTAGTGTGGAACTTTATGATTTTTGGATATTCTTAGATGATGAAATTTTTTGTAGCCATTCTTTTAAGCCTTTTTGCGCTTTCGGCTGTTACGCCAGATTGCGCCTTTGCAGGCAAAAAGAAAACAAGTACGAAGTCTAAATCCAAACCTAAGTCTAAAGCTAAGCCGAAACAGAAACCTAAAGCTAAGCCCAAGCCGGATAAGCCCCACGAGAAACCCCATCACGATCAAAAAACTCACACTCAAAAACCAGCTCACCATGATCAAAATAGCCATGGCCAACACCATGATTCTTCAACAGCAGCTCATCCACCTAAGCATGAAAGAACCGCTCAACAGCAAGAAAAGATAACTCAGGATAGGAAAGACAGAAAGGCTAAGAAAAAAGCTGATAAGGCCGAAAGGAAGCAGAAGGCTATAGATAAAAAGGCGAAGAAAGATAGTGGCGAAGGTGGGGATGATACGAACTCCAAGAAAAAGAACAAAAAAGATAAAAAGAAAAAAGATAAGGAAGATAAGAAAAATAAGCATGGTGAAGGTGATGGCGAAGAACACCATTCTAAGAAAGATAAGAAAGATAAGAAAGATAAGAAACATAAGGATGGGGACGAGAACCACAAAGATAAAAAGAATAAGCACGGCGAAGACGGTGACGAACATCATCAAGATAAGAAAGATAAAAAACATAAGGGAGAGGATGAAGAACACCATTCTGACAAACACCATGAGGACGGCGAAGAACACCATTCTAAGATGGACAAGCTTAAGGCCGCCGCTGCAGCCGCTGGTGGAGCCGCTGCCGGTGTGGGGATGGATCCTGATGCTATGAAAGATGCTTTAAAGCAAAAGGCTTTGGATAAAGTTAAGGAAGCGACAGGACTGGACCCCGAAGCACTGCAAGCCATGGCGACCGGAGGTGGTGGCGGAGGCGGTGGCGGTGGTGCTAACAACAACCAAGACGATGCCTCTGATGATAGCCAACAAGACGACGATGATCAGCCCAAAAAGAAGAAGAAAAAGAAGAAAAACGATGATGACGGGGATTCTGCTGATGAAGATTCATCAAGTAGTGGTGACGACGATCAAGAATCTGATGGTGACGAATCAGACTCAGGCAACGAAGCAGATGAAACGTCTGATGATTAAAAAATATTAGCTGTTGGTTGTGTACAAGAAAAGACTTTACAAGTTGTACCCAAAAAGGGGCAAAATGGCTTTGTTTTTTGTCTATAAAGCTTAGGGCCCCTTAAACTATGAACGAACTTATGCTTGAAATTTACAGCGAAGAAATGCCTGCACGGATGCAGATTGACGCACGCCAACAAACCAACGAGTTGTTTGAAAAGATTTTAACCGCCAACGGGGCCTCTTTCGAATCCGTCAGGGCGTTTGTGGCGCCCCAGCGTTTGGCAATACAAGTTCATAACCTGCAGCCCCTAACCCAAGGCACATCCGAAACCCGCCGCGGACCCCGTGCGGGCGCGCCTGATGCTGCGCTGGCGGGCTTTGCCAAATCAACTGGTCAAAATCAAGATCAGTGGACCCAACAAGATGGGTACTGGTATGCCGACATGGTGCAACCTGGCCGGGCAATAACCGACCTTTTGCCACAGATTGTAACGGCATTCTTGGATCAATTTTCTTGGCCCAAATCAATGCGCTGGCACAACCCTGAAACCAACACCTTTACGCGTCCCTGGATACGCCCCATTCGATCGATTCTTTGTGTTTACAATAAAAAATCTGTTTCGTTCAAAATTGAGGGTCTTGATCTGGTCACCAGCAACCAGACCGCTGGCCACCGGTTTTTGGCACCTGAATCGATAACCGTAGAGGATTTCACCAATTACCACCAACACTTAAGGGATGCCTTTGTCATTCTTGACCACCAAGAACGACAATCTATGATCAAAAAAAGTCTGGATGAGCAGGCGAACCTCTTAGGGTTATCGGTACAAGAAAATCAAACATTGTTAGACGAAGTCACAGGCCTGGTCGATTATCCGTTTGTGCATATCGGCAAGGTTGATGCGCAGTTTATGCATTTGCCCGACCAGGTATTGTCCACATCGATGCGTGTTCACCAAAAGTACTTCAGCCTTTTGAAAGGCGATAAGCTGGCTCCTTACTTTGGGGTTGTGACCAATGTGAACCCGTCTGGAAATAGACTTCCCTCACAACCAATTTCAAAGGAAATGATGGCCGGTTATGAACGTGTCTTAAAGGCGCGGCTTAGCGATGCTGCTTTTTTCTATGAAACAGATCTGAAAACGCCCTTACAAAATCTGGTCCCCAAACTGGATAGTATTATTTTTCACGCCAAATTAGGCACCCTGGGTCAGAAATGCCAGCGTCTTCAAAACCTTATGACAACCGAGCAAGGTCGTCGGGCCGCCCTTCTATGCAAAACTGACCTTGTGACCCATATGGTGGGGGAATTCCCCGAGCTGCAGGGTGTGATGGGCCAGATTTACGCCACAGCAAATGGTGAACCAGAAGATGTTGCTTTGGCTTTAAAGGAATACTATCAACCTGTGGGCCCCCATGACACCTGCCCAACAGCGCCTTTAAGCATAGAACTAGCCTTAGCTGATAAAGTTGATACGCTGATTGGCTTTTTAGGGGTTGGGATTAAACCCACTGGATCCAAAGACCCGTTTGGGTTGCGTCGGGCAGCCTTGGGTATCATTCGTTTGTTGGTTGACCACCAAGATGCTGATTTTAATCTTCGAACATTATTTCAACAATCAGCCATTACTTATCAAAACCAGAAGGTGACCTTATCCACTCAAACAGTTGATGACGCCCTTCACTTTATTAATGACCGCTTGACGGTTTATCTTCAGGGGCAAAATCTTGATTGCGTGGGCGCCGTTTTAACGGGGGCTGTCAAGGCGCCGTCTTACAATGTTCAAGCTCTGTTTAGGCGCAGTTTGGCCTTGCATGCCCTTTTAAAAACGTCAGCAGGAACAGCCCTTAAGGCCGCCTATAAACGGGCTTCGGGTATTTTGGATAAAGCCAAAGATTCATATCACATCAATCGTGACCTTTTAAATGAGCCGGCCGAGAAGGATCTTTATCACCAATTGCAGGACTTGCTGAAGGCCTATGATCATTTGTTTGCAAGCCATCAATATCAACAGTTAATGGAACAGCTGGCGAGTATTCGCCCTTTTATCGATGCCTTTTTTGACAATGTGATGGTCAATTGCGACGAAGAAGCAGTCCGGCTGAATCGATATGCTTTGCTGCAGCTGTTTGTGCAGGCTGTTGATAGCGTAGCTGATTTTGGTCAGCTGCAGGGCTAATCAGGCGCTCACCCCAATGCTTTTATTCTTGCCGTCAATTGATCTCGCAGATTTTTACTGACGACGGGTAAAGTATCTTTGGCACACGACGGAATTGAAGGGGGAGAATGAGTTGACGGTGCCGATAATTTTCCCTTTGTCACCCCGGAAGTCCCGGTTTTTTTAGAAAATAGCTTGTGGAGTCTGGCGCTGAGAGATGACCGTTTTACGGGCCTTGGAGAATCTTCACAAGTTTTAGAAACCTCTTTAGCCATTGCAGACGGAATGAAAGCTTCATACAAGCTTTCATAAAAATCCCTTTCGACTGCTTCTAATTCATCCACAAAGTATAACAATTGACCCGTTTGATTTTGTGTTAGTTTTAAACGGAGATTTTCCATAAAAACTAATATTCTCTCAACGGCTCCTACCGTAAAATTTGGGGTATTCAAAGCCTTCTTTATCAAACAGTCTATATACGCAGAGGATATAGAAAGTCCCTGAGTTACAGCCCCGATTGTCAGCTTTGCCAACTGGTGGCCTAATTCGTCGCGTACGCCCCTTGTGCCAAGGATATCACTGTTTTTCACATAACTGTCATACCACTCTTTTTTAAAAACAGAAGAAAAATCATGAAGGTATCCTTGGTCGGATTTTTGAATCAAAGCGTCTATGTCATATTCAGGTCTCCCATATGCTTTTTGGGAGAAGGCTGTTCGTTTCAAAATACCAGTCAGGGTAAGAAGTTTTTCCTCATCTATGTTTTTTTCCGTCTCTCCCCATAACCCTCCATAAATCTGAAGTAGCATTTGGTCAATGAGAGGAATGATATAAAACTCAACGCGATAGGCCGAAATATTTTGCTGTCCAAGCGCCTCAATAAGCCTTTTTTTGCCCGTGTCCAAAAAACACATAATACCCAAGCTTGAAAGGGGATTGACAGCCAGCTTAGCACCCAATTCATTCCATTCTTTTCTTTTTGGTTCATAGAAAAGCTCTTTTAAAGTTCTAATGTCCTGGTTCGCGAAAAGGTAAGCCATATAACCCATCAATTGATCAGGGACTTTATATTTTCTTACACGCGGAAAATACTCAATTTCTTGTGAACTATGGAACCCTATAGAAATCGTTTTTGTGACATCAGGGGCATCACCCTTAAAATCTTTTAAAGGATTATCAATCAGCATTTTCCCAAGCGTTTGTTTAATGAAGTCTTGGTCAAAAGTCGATGTGGTTGCCGCATGAACACAACACACGAAAGTGGATAACCACAAACACGTAAAAAATTTTCTACCCATGGATATTAACCTTCAAAGCCGTTATTAACGTAAAGTAGCGCAGGGTCGTTAAGAAACTCTTAACATACGGTTTTGAAGGACTTTATTTTTCAGCAATCCAGTTAACGATAAATCAAACAACCTCCACGGCAATCGCTGTGGATTCCCCGCCGCCAATACAAATGGCCGCAATACCCCGTTTAAGACCCCTTTGAATTAACGCATGGACCAAGGTCACCACAATTCTGGCACCACTGGTACCGATGGGGTGCCCCAAAACGCAGGCTCCACCCCGGACGTTCATCTTCTCGCGCGGAATACCTAAATCTTTCATAACGGCCATGGGCACAAGGGCGAAGGCTTCGTTCACTTCGAACAAGTCAACTTCGGCCAGGGACCAGCCAGTCTGCTGACACAGTTTTTTAATGGCCCCAATAGGTGCTGTTGTAAAGTGCGCCGGTTGATGGGCATAGGAACAATATCCCACCACTCTGGCTAAGGGAACCAACCCCTCTGCTTCAACCCGAGCTTGTGATGCCAAACCCATGGCGGCGGCTCCATCCGAAAGCGGCGAAGAGGTGGCGGCGGTTACGGTTCCACCTGCCCGAAATGCTGGTTTTAAGGCGCTGAATTTTTCTGGTTTCACACGGGTGGGCGGTTCGTCTTGGCTGATCATCGTAACAACTCCCTTATTGTCACGAACCTCCAAAGAGATAATCTCGTCCTTGAATAAACCTTGGCCCTGAGCCCGCTGATAATAGGCCAGCGTTTCAAACACATATTGTTCTTGTTGGGCCCGGTTAAAATTATACAGATTGGCTGTATCTTCCCCAAACTCCCCCATCAGCCGGTATGTGCCATCTTCGTTCATATGATAGGGGTCCTCAAGACCATCACGATAAAGGTGATCGATCAAAGTCCCATGACCGGCCCGATACCCCCCCCTGGCACGATCTAACAAATACGGCGCGTTCGTCATGCTTTCCATGCCCCCGGCAATGATCAAATGTGCTTGGTTTAAACGAATTTCGTCGCACGCCATAAAGATGGCTTTCATACCCGATCCACAGACTTTATTGACAGTGGTGCAGGGTGTCGAGTCTTTGATGCCAGCATGAATGGCAGCTTGGCGCGCAGGTGCTTGCCCTTGGCACGCCTGCAGAACACACCCCATGATGACCTCGTCAACCACACCGGAAAGGCTTAGACTTTTAATAACGGCACTGCCCAGTTGATACCCTTTAAAGGAACTTAAGGCACCCTGAAAATTTCCCATAGGGGTACGCTTAGCAGCAACAATAAAGGGATGGAAAGCATGAGAAGGAGTCATTTTTAACCTTTTATTAACCCTAAATGGGTGAAACTAATAATAGTTTGAATCAATTTTATAAAAAATTAAACTAAAAAGGTTTATTTTCCGAGAAAGAAAAAAAGAGGTAAGTTATGTCGTTCCCCTCCTATCAAATTATCATGCCAACCAGAGAGAATTACTTTAACAAGGCCGTTGGAAATAATAGCTCGTATGATGTTCATTCTGGGGTTCGATCACCTGAATGGATGGTTAAGATTGATGACATCATGAAATCAAATGTCGATGGTTTTGAAGACCATGCAGAGCTGTTTCGCTGGGTTGGTTCTTCTAAACGGAAGACGACAAGTGATTTTGGCAATAATCTTTTTACGTCGGCCACGTTATATCATTCGCTGGTTGAGATAGAAATTGCCAACGGTGAGTTTGCTCCCGCGCTTGAAACAAAAATGAACAAAGGTGAGCATCTTGAGCTGATGACAATTGTCAGACTTGGTAACGCCAAAGATCTGAAGGTTAAATTCCAAACGATTGCTTTTGGGAACTGTCGTATTGAAGGGTTTGAACAGGCGGGTGATCGATTGATTTTGCAACTATATGTAACAACAAAGGAAAATACCGTTATTCCAATAGGTCAAGATGGTGCTCCTGGTGGTAACAGTGTCAGCAAAGTCGATTATTCAAAGAGCACCGCTGAATAGGGGTTGGTTTTTTCGGACCGTTCCCTATGGGCTATGTGTCCCTTTTTTACCTAAGTGTTTCCTTCCAGGCCTGGAACATTAAAATATTCCACAGGCGTTGTGATTGTGAAGACTGGCCCTTTTGATGGTTCTGCCAAGCTTGCAGGACCAATTTTGGCTCAAACGTTTGTTTGAGGGAATCTTCATTTAACAACGCATGGGCCCATTCCTTCAAATCACCCCGCAGCCAATCACCAATCGGTACGGAAAAACCCATTTTGGGTCGTTCAAAAAGCGGCTCTGGGACATAACGTTTCAAAATTTGCCTCAAGAGCCATTTCGTTTTCCCCTGGTAAAGGGTATGGGGCTGCTGCCAAGCCCAGGTGACCACCCGATGATCCAGCAAAGGCACGCGCGCCTCTAGCCCCACACCCATGGTTGCTCGATCCAGTTTAACCAGCACATCATCGGCCAAATAACCTATCGTATCGGCGTAGCGCATTTTGTCCACCAAGTCCGGCAGCAAGGCATCTGTTGGCCACAGGTTATCATTGTAAGGCTGAACACCCGGCAACAAAAGGGCAGGGTTTGGCCATTGCTCAAGGATGGAGTCATACAGTTGTTGCTGAGATTTTGATTGTAAAAGTCGTCCTATTTTTTCACCATCCTTTATAAAAGGAAGGGTATATTTTTTAGGAAGCAAGGCGCCGATGCGCTGCACCAAGGGCCACCACCCCTGTATTTTTTGGCCAAAGGCGTGGCGACGGTAACCTCCAAATGATTCATCACCCCCATCACCTGATAAAGCCACGGTGACATGTTGGCGTGCCAATTGTGCAACCAAAAAAGTTGGAATCTGTGACGCATCCGCAAAGGGTTCGTCATACAACGTGTGCAACTTTGGAATCACAGCCTGGGCTTGTTGAGCCGTCACGAATAATTCTGTGTGCTCGGTCCCAAGGTGCTGTGCAATTTGACGGGCATGCTCAGCCTCGTTATATTTTTTTTGCTCAAAACCGATGGTGAAGGTTTTAATCGGCTGGGTGCTTTGACTTTGCATCAAGGACACCACAAGGGAAGAATCAATCCCCCCCGACAAAAACGCCCCAAGCGGAACATCAGCCATCATCCGGCGACCAACAGCGTCCTTTAGCAATTCATGAAGCTCCTCCACGGCCTGTTCGGGCGTTATCGACCTTTTGCCAATAACAACATCTTTTAACGCCCAATAGGGTTCTATGACGGGCTCAGACCCAGGACGATACGTTAAAATATGCCCCTGGGGCAGTTTATAGATATTTTCATAAATGCTGTGGGGGGCGGGAATGTACCCATGGTTTAAATAACTGGCCAAGGCCTTTCGATCCGTGGTGCTCACAACTTCTCGGTGCGCCTTTAACGCCTTTAATTCTGACGCAAAAAACAAAGTCTGGTTTTGATAGGTCCAGTAAAGGGGTTTAATACCCAGGCGGTCCCGCACCAAATAAAGCACCCGATCATGGCGATCCCAAAGCGCAAAGGCGAACATGCCAATAAAATGTTTCAAAGCCTTATGCACACCTAACAGGGCGCAGGATTCCAGCATGACTTCGGTATCAGAGTGCCCGCGAAGGGTGATGTTGTGGCTGGACAGGATGGGCTTCAATTCGGCCTGGCTGTAAGTCTCGCCATTGTAACACATGACCCAACGGCCACACTGGGATACCATCGGTTGGTGGCCCGCCGGCGATAAATCAACAATCGCCAAACGACGGTGGCCAAAAGCCACGCCCGCTTCGGCATCTAGCCACAGTCCCTGATCGTCCGGACCCCGGTGGGCAAGCGTCCGGCTCATGGTATGTATGTCGTTATGCAGCGTATCCGCTGGCCACGATTTCTGGGTTACAAGCCCAACAATTCCGCACATATTTTATTGATTCTGCTGTCTTTATGTTATTTTCTTATACCTCTTTCGGTTGAAGAGTTGGGAATTTTATTGCTCGTGTAATATTGATAACTTATATTTACATTGGTGGCCTTACCGACTATTATACTAGCCTGACAACAACCTTTAGGAACATGAATGTCAAAAGAAGATCTTATTGAATTTAGCGGCATTGTAATGGAGTTACTGCCGAATGCAACGTTTCGAGTCAAACTGGATAATGAACATGTTATCCTTGCGCACACGTCAGGTCGCATGCGAAAGAACCGTATCCGGGTTCTGGCTGGTGATCGTGTGACCGTTGAGATGACACCTTATGACCTTAGCAAGGGGCGCATTACATTCCGCCAAAAATAAATTATCGCCTCTCTTAAAACTTATTAAATTTTTAATGCAGCAATCATTAAGGATTGACCTTTCCTAAGTTTCTATCATAGATTTTGTTAATGCCTTATGGCGGGTGTAGCTCAGTTGGTTAGAGCGCCAGATTGTGGATCTGGAGGTCGCGGGTTCAAGACCCGTCACTCGCCCCATATTTACCCAATATGTATAAAAAGTCTTTTTAAAAAAAAATCCTTCAAACTTCTTTCGCTTACTCTTATAAAAAGAGAAAGACGGAGTCAATGAAAGCACTAACGGAGCTTTGAATGACTGATTTTGAACAGAAAATTATTAATATATTTGGATCTCGAGGACAGAAATGGCTTGTTAACCTGCCTAATTTGGTAGCCCTTTTGGCTAATAAATGGAATTTATCTGGCCTACAAATGATTGAACGTCTCAGTTTTAATTATGTAATGACAGGATACCAAAATAACCTGCCTATTATTCTAAAAATTGGCCTCGATTATGACGCATTACGCAAAGAAGCAGAAGCATTGCGAATCTACAAAGGCTTTGGGGTAGTTGAGATATACGAACATGCCCCTGAAAAAGGCGCCTTACTTTTAGAAAGGGCCATCCCGGGGATATCACTTAAAACACATTATCCCAACCAAAGCACGAAGGCTTTGGATATTATATGTAAGCTCATGACATCTCTTCACCAAGCCCCTGTTACGGAGCCGGGAAACTTCTATAGTATTCGGGACTGGCTATCGTATTTAGATCAAGATGGGCCGATGCCGCAAATTCACCTTGAAAAGGCTCGTAAACTTAAAAAACGACTACTTGAATCCTTAGGTCAACCAGTCTTACTGCACGGTGACCTTCACTATGAAAATATTTTATTAAAGGGCACACAGTGGCTGGCAATTGACCCTAAAGGTATTATGGGTGAGTCAAACTGTGATATATGGTCCTTCATCCGTGAACCAGCATCGGAAATCCCCTATGTAGATCGAGTAGGAGGGCATGGCGATTGCACTGACATCTCCTCAGCCTAGTTTTTAAAATTACGGTTTCTGCTATTTCCCAAACTTTTGTAG
>NZ_SCFB01000026.1 GCF_004210305.1 Candidatus Finniella inopinata
ATTCACCGTTCGAATTAAACCGGAACGGCCATTCGGATAAAACCAGAATTGCCGTTCGAATTCGCCGGAATACGCAGTTTGTGTAAAGGTGCTGCATAAGTCTGGGTGGGCCTTGGCAAAGCTGGTTTTGTCAAACCGGGTGGTGCTTTTATTCTTCCAAGTCGCCAAAGGGGTCTGGTATGAGTCCACGAGCAAGCTGGCCTCCCCAAAGAGTTTGAGAACATCCGCTTTTGCCTCTTCTTCTAGGGTCTCCAATTCCTTGATTTGGTGTTTAATCTGGTTCAGTCTTTGAATCTTTGTGAGATCAGCGTCTGAAACACTGACAACGCGATCATTAGTTATTGGATAGGCTTTGAGGAAATCATCAACATTCCCGTCTTGGGGGTCTGGAGGGTTTTTCTTTAAGACGTGGTCAAACCAAAAGGACCGTTCCTTGTTGATGAGCTTTCTGGTCAGATCAGCATGCCTCTTGTAGGTGTAAAGCCTGAAGTCGCACTTAAGAACATCCAGATCATCCGCTGAAAGTGATCGGCCCGTCTCTGTTGAAAGGGTGTGTAGAGTCCGATAACTGTGGAATAGCTTCTCGTCCCCAAACAAAACGCCAATATGGACCGTATCCGCCTCCATGACACTGGCATAATGGGCTACCTGAATTAGGTAATGGCTGGGGATTTCATCGGTTTCCTCTTCCCCCCACCCTTCTTTCGTCTTAGACGTGTACAGCGCTGTCTTAAATTCGACCAAGGCTCTCTCAGACGGCAATACACCGTCCAGGTTCGCCAGCATAAACGGATGCTCAGAATTGCGTTGGGTATCAAGACCGCTTTGAACGCGCCACCCCGTTTTCCTTTCAAAAAGTGATTGCACGAAGGGTTCCAAGACATTTCCCCGCGCCATAATCTCTGTGGTTTCTTTGGCAGTATCCGTCGTCTTGTCCAAGTAGACATCTAAAGGGGTGGCGTACTTACCAAGACCCACAATGGCTGCGGCATCACTACCCCCAATGCCGGTATTTCTTAAGAGAAGTTGTTCAGGCGTAAGCATGGCGAGCCCTTTCCTGTGGAAACACGAACTCAACCTGAAGATAAGGGTTGTCTATCTTTGTTTGAATAATCTCCCCCACCTTCTCTAAGGACGCCATGGCAATCTTGGTTTCATACATAAAATCGTCTAAAGACGCATACATCCCCTTGACAGAGTCTCCTACCTTTGCCAATTGCCATAAGGCTTCTTCAAAAGCACAATCCTCCCGCCCATTTGGTGCCAAATGTTCCATCTTACGAAAAGCGATATTAGCTTCTAATTTTAGAAGGTTTATTTGTTGCATAAGCATCATTGGTTAAGCTCCTGTTGCTATAATGTTTCTCATGAGGCTGCCCCCCTGATTAAGGTGGGAAAACCTAAAATCAGCATCCTTAATGACCGTTTCTTCAAAGGTGGCCCCCTGAAAAAAAGCACCAATGGCCAGAACATCAGAAAGGTTTGCCTGACCAAAATCCGCGTCCACCCAAACAGAATGACTCAGGTCAGAATGGGTTAAGGTAGAACCACTAAACTCCGCTCGTTTGCCATAAGCATGGGAAAGGTTTGTCTGGACAAACTCACATTCATCAAAATAGACATCCAGCGCCCACACACCCTTCAAGGTTGAATTGATGAAGGTGCACCCCTCAAAATGCGTGTTTTCCAAATTCATGTACGAAAGGTCACAGTTGGAAAATATTTCATGTTTCAATCTCAGCCCGCTGATATCACCGCGAAGGTTTCTTTGATCTTCTGTTAACGGTGACTGGCTGCAATGAACCAGTCTGAGCCACTCCTGGTGTTTGGATAAAAGATCTGGAAGGTTAGGTTTTAAATTGGTTGGCATAGTGGTTTTCCTGTTTTCCTTGTTACCTTAAACCATAATAATGGTGGGTATTATTATAAGTCAACAAAAAACAATAATGGCCGTCATTGTTGACTTATAAAAAAAAAAGAGCTAGAACGAATTTACACAAAAGGAAATTGTAAAAATGGCACGACAAAACCTCAATATAGAAAAACTTCAAAACGCTATAGAATTAGTGGGAGGGATCAGTGCTTTGTCTTCAAAAAGCAAAATTTCTTATCAATCTATTATTGATTGGAGGAGCGGTAGAAAAGCTCCAAGCGTAGAAAGTTGTATAAAAATCGAACAAGCAACAGACGGAAAAATAAGTAGAAAAGATCTTTTGCCAGACTTTCCTTGGGGAGACACAAAATAATGGATTGGACTCAAACGATTACTCTTGGTGGCACTTTGATTGCTTATATGACGGGGATTAGTATTTTTCTATTTCGCCTTACCGAAAAGAATATAAAAGAGTGGCGAATGGAACATAGTGAACAAATAACTAGAAACGAAATCCATTGGAGAGAGATGTTTATGTATATGAGTGGCCGTATTGATGATGAAAAACACACAAAAAGTAACAGAGATAAAGTGAGACCTCAATAATGGTTTCCTTCATCGATTATAGCACTAAGATAAAAAAGGATTTAATTAACCCCTAGAACAGCAAAAGGCCCTGGTCGATAAACCAGAGCCCCCGCCGTTTTGATTGTTTGACACAACGAATGAACGCTAAAATCAGAACCTTGAACAGTCTTGATTTTACCAGCATCACCCGTTGTGTCAATGTTTTTATAGAGAAAGACATTGACTATGCCCGTATATGACCAGACTTTAACATCACCAACCCCTCGTAAGAACAAGGATGAGCACGTTTTTTCCCTGAACAAACGCGTCAAGATTTCGTGTGACTGGAACAAGGAATCATCGGCTAAAATAGCCAACATCCTTTACTACTTCTACCTCGTCTCCATCAAGGAGGGGGGGGATGGCATTGTCTGGACGGATTCCAAGACCCTATCGAGGCTCTCTTCAAGATCAGGCTGCACGGTTGGACGGAACCTTCGGCAATTGGAAGTTCAAGGATTTATCATTGTTGAAAGAATCCGGGGTAAAAACCATAAAATCCTTTTCCGGATCACTCTGACAGAAAAACTCCTCGATATTAAAAATGGCGGGAAGAGATTAGAGGGAAATACTATAGATTTATACAAGCAAAACGCTTGTGAAAATAATCGCTGTGAGCCTAGGCTTTCTAAGCCTGACAGGCCAATTTCTGCCCCTATAATGATTAGTAAATACATAGTACAGTTAAACCTCGCGCGTGCGCGTAAAACCAATCAAGAAAATTTATCTAAAAACGAATACACTTGTGATAAGTCGATCCCCGTTCCAACACCGCTTCCACCAAAACCAGATATTCCCTTACCATCAACGGAAACATCAACAAACGCTTCCGTTTTCTTTGCAGAGGAGGCTTTAAAGGCCGTGAAGGAGATCTTGCTGCCTGCTTTAGAACATTCGGTGACCCTGGTGGAAAAAGTCTTCAAGAAAGCGATTGGTAAGCTTCAGAGGTCCCATTTCGGGGACGATCCTGTGGTGGCCCTAGAGAGGTTCCGAGACTACCTCACCAAGGTTGCCAACAATCCCTTTCTGACCGGCAAGAAGGCGATGAAGAGCTTGGATCTATTCCTGATCAGCATCGGGTTTTTGTTGACGCCCAAAACCATTGAGGATTCGTGGCATAACGCTGGTTTCTTTGACATTTGGGAAGAAAAACCCCCTTTTTCTGACTCAGGGGTTCCACATCCAGGGGTTTTGGATCAGGGGATCTCATATCAGGAAATCAGGAAAATCCAGGGATCAGAACCGGATCATGTGCCCACCCTTCCCCCGTTAAGCCTGGAGGAGGTGTTGACAACGGCTGAGAATGGGGTGGACAGAGAGGTCAAACGAAGCCTGTACCAAACCTTAGGCGCTGTGACGTATCGGGCTTGGATTTATACCAATGGCTTTATGGCCAAGGGCTTTTCGTCGGGATTAACGGAGGGGGAGATGGACTTTGAGATCAACAGTGGCTTTGCCAGGGATTATGTGTTGACCCATTATGGGCAGGCCCTTCGAAAAGCCTTTGCCTCTGTTTTGATGCACTGAGGGGGAACCCTAGAATGATCCAAGACAACACACCAAAAAAACAGGAACCTTCATCTCCAAGAAAAACCTATGATTCCTTGGAGGTTGTGTATCGTCCAGGGAATGGCTGGGTTTATGTTTTTGAAAACAAACACAATAAGACGGTGAATGGGGATAAGGTGGCAAAAATTTGGCGGGAGAGTATGGGGCGATGAGGAAGAGCGTCATGCGTAATCAGTTTTCTGTTTGGCTTCACAAGATGGAGCTAACCTATCAAGAAGCTTCCCAGTTGCTGAAGGTCCCTGTTCAAACGGTTGAAGGTTATATCTGTGGAAAGACCCCCGTTCCCCCTCAGCACCTGATGGCATGTCGGGTTTTGTTGAAGGTTCGGACTCAACGCCTCAATCGGGAACGCCGCCTTCAAAAGCGATCTTGTCTTTCTTTTGGCCCCGTGCCAAAAACGAAAGAAAAAGGTGGGCTTGTATGACGAATAATTTCACGGGCGATCATTTTGTTTATTGGATTAACAAGATGGGGATTTCGTATGAAGAGGCCGCGGATCTGTTGAACGTGAGTCTGTCGACGATTGAGGGCTATGCCTATGGGGTTTATAAAATCCCTGAGGATAAAGCTCAGACCTGCCGCTTGTTGTTGAGATTTAAGATGAAACGAGAGAGGGCTGAATGACCCCTAACCAA
This sequence comes from Candidatus Finniella inopinata, assembly GCF_004210305.1. NCBI lineage: Bacteria > Pseudomonadati > Pseudomonadota > Alphaproteobacteria > Holosporales > Candidatus Paracaedibacteraceae > Candidatus Finniella > Candidatus Finniella inopinata. Next base: position 4,705 of record NZ_SCFB01000026.1, read on the forward strand.
AGGATCAAACAAAATATGTGGATACAAGACACAAACGGTCTTTTGTGGGCCCTGAAGCCGGGAGGGAAGCCGCTTGATCTGACGACCAATAAGGGCTTGGACTTATTGTTTGTTTTTTTATCGGTTTTGTATGCCACGGATTTTGTGACGAAGAAGCCTAAGGTTCCTATTGTTTTTCTGTGTGGCTTAGAGGCGCGGTATGAGTTTTTGACGGAGGAAGATGATGAGGCTTTGGAGGCTATGTTTGTTCCTTTTGAAAACTTTGCTCCGTCTGAGGGCTGGGCTCAGGTTATTGAATTTTGGGCAAAGCTTGAAGGATCTGGACCAAGGGCGACGGAGGCGATTACGCATTATCTGAGAACGCCCAAGGGGAAGAGAATTTCTGTTTTTAGGCCGTATGGTTTTGATGATGAATATCTTTTGGAGCTTATGCGACGCATGAAGTCGGCTAGAACCATCCGGATGATTGAAAGCGTTAAAGAGACGGTTCCGTTGACACCAGAGGAGAAGGACTTTATGGATCGGATTATGCGGCCTTTGCAGTCGGGGGAGGCTTTTGTTCCGGGGAGAAATGATGACGTTTTGAAGAACACCATCAATCGGAAGTGTGGTTTTTCGTTAATTGCGACCCAGACCTCTGAGGAAGGGGAACATCAGTGAGGGATAATCGCCAGGCTTACCCAAAGAAAGGCAGAAAGTTATGGTTTTAACAGAGACGTTTCAGCAGGGCGATGACGTTCCATGTCCGTCTTTTACCTAAAGCTACGGGCTGTGGATCGGGACAGAAACATTGACCGGGACTATGATATTTTGGTGCTGAACGTTTTGTTTGGGTGTTGGGGGGTGACTCTGGCTTTTGGTCGGCATGGCACCAGAGGGATTTTAAAGAATTATGTCTTTGACAGTCAAGAAGAGGCTCAACGCTTCGTTTATAAAACCCTTCAAAAGCGATTACGAGCCCCAAAACGCATTGGGTGTCCCTATCGCCTTGTCTCGGCTGAGACGTCCACAGACCAGGATTTGTCGTCTTGGTTGGTATCAGAACAACAGGATCGGTTTGTAGGTGAGCCGCTATTTAACCAAAAATTAACAAAAACAAAATCTTTTTGATGTTGTTTGATAAAGAGCGGCCTTATCACCCAACTGATGAATATATCCGTATAGGACATCTGGTTCTGTAGATAGGCTCTTGGATTGTGAAAGTTGGTACGTATCATCAAAGTCTTTACTTCTAGAAAAACTGCATTTATCAAAAGAAAAACTTAAACCATAACGGTAGTCTTCATCTTCCGCCTTATAAGTGTCTACTTTATCATAGGGGGATTGTGTGTGATAAATAACGACAAAAGCGTCTTCTTTGCTTCCTTTGAATTTGCCCTTCAATTTTTCTTGAATAGCTTTAGAAATGCTTCTTTGTCCATTTTGATGACATTTTCTAAAATCAAGTAATTTCCCAACACAATTATATTTGTTTTTACCGTTCCCGTTATAGTCGTCACACATATCGTAGGGACCAAAAACTTCAAGGCCGCATATATAAATATCTTCTTTATTGTTAGGAGGGGGAATAAACATTGAAACAACAGCATCAGAGTTTTTCATAAATTGGTCCTCTATATCGCTTATCAATTGGGGCTCTGCATGACCTCCAAAATATTTTGTTTGTGGTTTGCGAATGAAATGGGTTTTATTCGGTTTTGTTTCTGACTTTTCACTGACCCAATCCATCGTTTTATTCTGAGATTTTGAAACCTCTGGAAATAACTTTGTTGTCAATATATCTGTCCAGATTGTTTCATTACTCATACAAACACCTTGGGCAAGCAAATGCGTTTTACTATTATCTTTCGAAGAAGCCTTTGCGACATAAAGAATAGGTTTAGCCGTCTCTCCTCTGTGGAGATTGAGTGTTTCTTTTTTCACAACAAGCTGTTGTGTATAGTGTACGAGCGGATTATCTTTAAACGTTCGCGTTAGATTGACATGTTTTGAAATTTTAGTTTTTTCCAGTGTTTCTGTTATGTCGTCGACATCATCCTTGGCTATAGCTTCATAATGATGAACCACCGATAAACCTAAAATTAAATAAAAGAAACATAAAAAATATGAACTTTTTTTAATCAGAAGTGTTTTGAAGAACATAGAACCCCGTGGATTTGGTTTTTTATTAGAAGTAAGTTTGTCTACTCTTACTTTGATTGAGAAGATTCAAAGGGGACGTCATAGGTTACCTTACCGAAACCCTTATGCACAGGACTCATTTAAAAAAACAATTTGAAAAATTGTTTTTTTGTGTTTGGTTGGGAGATTCTTTGGACGTCCTGTGGAAGAATCTCAAAAAATGTGCATTCTGAAGGAGACGGCTTCTCCAATAGCTTTTGTCAAACTGTTTTAAAACAAAACTCCTTTCTTATAAGAACTTGGAGCCCGCATGGTCTTTAAAGAGCTCGGCTCTACGGATATAGCCTTTGAGGGTATCAACGGATTTATGACGGGACACTTCCATCATTTTGAAGAGAGAAGCGCCATTTTCAGCGGCAGAGGTGAGAAACCCGGCTCGCAGACTGTGGCCAGCATACTCTTGAGGGGTGAACCCGGCAACGCCAGCATAGCGTTTAACAATATCAGCGACACTTTCTGCGGCGAGCGCTTGGTCTAGGACTTTACCGCCTTTCCGTAACGGTCGAAACAACGGCCCTTCCGTAATGGCGCCGGCTTCTCTCCAGGTGGTGAGGGCGTCGACCACCCGAAGCCGGCCTTGGTAAATGGCGATTTCTTGGCCTTGACCTTCTTGATCGGTTTTGGAGTGACGAATGAAGACGCGCAGCCCTTGATCGGTTTCGAGGAAGTCTTGGACGGTGAGAGCGACCAACTCACTGCGCCGAAAGGCGCCGGCAAAGCCGAGGAGCAAGAGCGCCCGGTCTCTTTTTCCCCGAAGCGTTGGAGGGATGTCTTTGATCAGGTGGGTTATTTTTTCAACGGTGAGAGCAACCTTTTGAAGGGGTGCTGTGCCCAGGGAGCGTCGAATGCCTTTGAGGGTGGCTTTGACCAGCTCAGACTGGGTCGGAGGCTCAACGCCCTTCATGCTGTGAAGGTATTTAATCGCCGCCATTCTTCGCCCTAAGGTGGACACGGAGACGCCTTGTGTGGCCCCCCATGATAAAAAGATGGAGATGGTTTGGGGAAGGGCGGGTAAAGAGAGAAATCCTCGGTCTTGACACCAGTCTTCAAACAATCGGATACCGGATTGGTAGGCTCGTCGGGTGGATTTGGCATGTTGTTCTTTGGCAAACGCTTTGGCGTATTCAGCCTCGGCTTCCAAGAGGGCGGGTAAGACTGTTGGCAATAGAAGGTGGGTATTCGCTTCGATGATTGGTAGAGGGCTCTCTGTGTCTGGCATGACTCTTTCCTTGTGGGGGAGGGAACTTGTTGAGGGTGTTTGGTAAAGGGGGGTGAAAACCGGAGGTGTTTTGCATATTTTAGGGGGTATTTTTAGTCCTGAGAAATCCACTTATCAGGACCTATTTTTTATCCTATACCTCTTCAAAAAGGAGGGCAAGAGGAATAAGGGGAAGACATCCTTCCTTCACAATCATCTTATCTGGGGGCTGAGGAAGAACTCCCAAAAGTGGATTCAATAAAATGGATTATTTTTGTTTTTTAAAAAACCTTCCCTCAAAAACCACCCCACCGTCAACATCGCTCAGAACGCCACACGCCATACACGATTCCGTCGTTCACTGATCGGAAAAAGACAACAATACAGAAAACACGATAAGCGGTAATTGCGACAGAGTTGCGTTACTGACTTTTAAACAACTGAAGAAAATCTTGAATTTATAAGCCTTTCAAGCGTTGTATGTTGAAGACGTGGTGACAGGGTGTCACCCTTGTCTAGACATATTTAAAAATTTATAATGCGACCTCATATTGAGAAATCTTAAAATAGACCTCATGAAAAAAATGAAAATTGGAACATTACATAGGTAATCTTGTAAAAATTTTTAGCAGAAACGATTATCAAAAAGAGACACCACTTTTGTGTAAATGGCACAAAAACTATCATAAAAGATGGAAAAAACAGAAAGAAAGATATTGAGAGATAAAGAATACTTGGGTGTTGTTTTGAGGAAAAAACACCATTATCCCAGTTACGGAAGCCGATTAAGATATTGAGGGGGACTTTAAAACAGTGAACTCAACAAACGAAATCCGGTGAAAGACAACAAAACGCATTGACAAAAAACTTGGTCTGTAAGATTATAAAAAAAATAATTCAAAAGATTATGTAAAAATAACTTAAAGGTTCTTAGGTACCTTTAAAACGAAAGGATGTTCTGTGCAAAACGACGTTATCCGGTGGAAAGAAGTTGTCCCAAAGGTTCTTAGTACAAAGAGGACCCACAATATCGTACGGTTTTCTGCCTCTAAGAATCCCAGTGGCTCTGTGTCTGGTCTTTGCTATATTTCTAAAGATGTTGCCTTAAAGGCGGGACTGGAAGTGGGGGGCAATGTTCAGGTTTTCGTTAACCCAGACGATCCTAGACAGTTTTTATTTAAGCCGAATCAGAGTGGTGGGGCCTATACGTTGAGTCGAACGGGAAGCCCAAATAAAACGTTTAATTTTGCTCGCGTTAATTTCCGTCTCGAAGTCCCGGATGACGATATGAGAGAAGAAGACTTTAGAATTCGAACCGTTAAGCATGTGGTGAATCAAGCAGATTCCTCACTTATGGTCGATATTAATTGGGAGAAGTCAGAATAAAGACGCCCAGCATGACAAAGATTTTTAAAATGCCCGCCGGATACTTAAGAGACTCCAGGAAAAAAAGTCTCTGTTCTTGCAAGGCGTCTTTAATTCTTTTAGCACTATTTCTTTCTGCCTCCGTCCAAAGAAAAAGAAAGAAATATAAACAACTGTATCAAGTAAGGATACCAGATGAACACTATCAATATTTACGACAATTCATGGCTGCATGCAACAGCAAAATATTCTTTTTTAAGCGGGGAGCCTCAAGATAAGGGAGAAGACAGAAGAAAGTCTCTGTCATGAATGCCCTTTCTTACGATCCCGACGATATCCAAAACATTGCCAGAAGACTCGATCCTAAAGCCTTTCGAAACAAGGGATCCTGGATTACCAAGTGCCCATCTCACGCAAATCGGTTTGGCAAGAATTTATCCGTTTTACGCGGGCACAACGGTTCCCTTCTGGTGCACTGTTATTCCGGATGTCATTGGAAGACCGTGATGGATGATATAAGGGCCCTTGGACTCATCTCTTCAGAGAGGCAACCAAGTGACCAGTTTCCTTCTTTTTTTGAGAGCGGCCGTCCTATAAAAGAACCCACTATTGAGTCAATTTATACAGACAACCCTACAGACACAAGCGCACAACGCGCCATTTACAAAATATGGCATGAAACGCAAAGTGCCGAGGATACACCTGTCCATCACTACTTAAAATCCCGCTCTCTCACTATTTTTCCTCCCTCATCCCTTCGTTATCACCCCTGTCTTGAGTATTGGGAGCAAACAAACGACACAGATTGGACCTGTACCGGCACGCACCCTTCTATGGTTGCCAAAATCCAGGTTTATCCTTCTTCAGACACCAAAGCCCTTCATAGAACCTATTTGAGGAAGGATGGATATGGAAAAGCCCCCGTTGACTGCCCGAAGAAAATTAAAGGCAAAGCCACAGGGGGCGCTGTTCAGTTTAATGGGGACAGTCTGGAGTGTATAGCCATTGGTGAAGGCATTGAAACGTGCTTGAGCTATTACCAAGAAAACCATTCGTTAAGTGTTTGGGCCGCTTTATCCAGCTCGTTTATGAAAAATATTATCGTTCCCCCTCGTTCTGTAACGAAAGAATTTATCATTCTCAGCGATCACGATCCACAAGGGCTGGAAGCGGCTGAATGTTTAGCAACCAGACTCACCCGAGACAACAGGGTGGTTCGCATCGTGACCCCTGACACAACAAAAAATGATTTTAACGATCTCCTAACCTATGAGGGACGCGTATGAACGACACTATTAATATAACGTCTGATTTGACAACACTTGGAAGTAAGGTTTTTAAGCCCAACGGTCTGACTAAGTTTTCTTATTTTGACGAAGATGGGAGAGGTGTAGTTCCAGTTATAAGAACGTCCTCGCTGTCCAAGACGCCAGAAGAGATATCGATTGATTTTTCTGATTGTGTCATCAAACGGTATGAAGGATCGCCCACACCGCCTGAGTTTTTGATGGAGAAGCTTTTTCCAATGGCTTCCGTTTCCATTTTAGCGGCAGCGGGTGGCGTTGGAAAGGGGATGTTGATGCTTGATCTGGCTTTGAATCTTGCCTGTACCACAGCTTCCCCCTATGGCAGTGCGTTTGGTCCAAGGGTTGTTCAAAACGGATCTGTTGTTCTTTTTTGCGCAGAAGACAATCAAGAGGAATTGCACCGGCGTTATGCCGTCCTTGATCCTGCGAATACCAGAAATCACATTGATACAGGTTCCAACAAAAACCAAATTTACTCGATCCCCTTGCCTAATAAGGGTGGGGCATTCCCTATTATAGAGCAGGATAAAAATAAAGGATTTAGGGCGTCTGAAAAATTTAAGGCCATCAAAACCTGGCTGAAATCCCTTCCCAACCTGAAACTGATCATCTTTGACCCTATCGCGTCTTTTATTTGGGGAGCCGATACCAATGATGCGGGGGCCATGACGTTTTTAATGAACACGTTGCAAGACCTGGCGACAGAAACAGGATCATGCTGCATTGTGACCCATCACACGAACAAACCTGGCAGAAACTCACAAGGTCGAACTCAGGAACACGAGACTCTTGAGGATATTTTGCATTCTATGCGGGGGAGTACCGCCATTGCCAATGGAGCCAGGCTTGTCTATGTCCTCTCTGAAGCTCCAAAAGCTATCCAAGACAAGGTTGGCAAAGCCTTAGGCATCAAAAAAGGGCGTCACATGGTTTATCTTGGGGGTGTTGCTAAGGCCAATGGGATCGCCAACAAAGAAGAACAGTATTTTATCCGAGACGAGGAAACAGGTCTTTTAAGAAATGTGACGGCCCAAGTCAAAGAAAAAGCTTTAAAAAACAAAGATCTGAAAGAAATTTTAAGAAAAGCAATCAGTGACCATGAAGAAAAAATGCCTCTCACACTAACGGGACCAGGGGGTGTTTTCCAGCGCAAGCATGAGCTTCCGGTCATTTTTCATGAGTACACCAAAAGAGATATTGAGGATTTGGCCAATCAGCTTCTGCGAGACGGGGAGATAGGAAAATATGCCAAAATGGGAAGCACTAAGGCGCACTACCTTGGCATCAAAGATGGTGTTTTATCGCGTGGACAAGTTTCTGAGACCCAAGCTGAGATCTGGTATGACGTTTTGTTAAAACCGGCGTTTGTTCAGGCCATCTTTGAAGCTGAGAAAATCGGCCAGCCGTTTAACAAAGCCGGACGCTCTTCGCCTTGGAAACGTAAAGAAAAACTGCCGTCAGAATTTCATCATCTTTTAGAGGGCCAACTTCGGAAACTAACGGAGGACGCTCTGAAAGAAAAGTCGATTGTGACGGCTATGCATGGATGTGAAAAAAACGCCCAGTGGCTTTGTGACCCCCAGGGCCCTCTAGCAACAGACCCAGAAAGTTATGAATTTATAAAGGGGTCCATATGAAAAATTTTGAGATACAAAACACGATTCACGTTTCCATGTTTCCAGTTTCCAGACGTTCCCAAACAGCTTGGAAACGTAAATTATGTCTTGAGAGCCGCAGAAACACTTGGTTTTGCAAAAAGAATCACGTTTCCAGTTTCCATGGAAACGTGAACCCAAAAAGAAGATTTTTAGAAAAATTGGATCTCCTGAGATCCGCAGAAAACCTCACTTTTTTGTGTTTGAAAATCACGTTTCCAGTTTCCACGTTTCCACTCTACTACGTAGAGGATGGTTCTTGGGAACAACCACTCCTCCGTAAGAAGAAAATGTAAAAAAGGAAATCTCCGATGACCACCAAAAACCTTTCCTTACGTCCCTATCAAGTTTCGATGATTGACGACGCCCTAGAGGCCCTCTCTTGTGAAGACACAGCATTATGCATTGCCCCAACAGGCGCCGGTAAGACGGTTATCTTGTCACAGATTATGAAGGGCTATCTGAAGTCCGGACAAGGAAGAAGCTCAAGTCGTAAGAAAATCCTCGTTCTCCAGCACACAAAAGAACTTTTACAGCAAAATAGGGATAAGGTGGCGTTGTGGTGCCCTAAGATCAAGACATCACTTTTTCACAGCGAAGAGAAAGACACTCAAGGGCGGATCGTCTTTGCCATGGTTCAGACGTTGTCTCGTCATTACCGCAAATTCCCTAAAGTTGACTTGGTGGTGATTGACGAAGCCCACCATGCGATTGCGAAGTCTTATCTAACGATTGTGAATCATCTCAAAGCAAAAAATCCCGATGTAAAGATTTTAGGCATGACCGCTACGCCGAACCGTGGTGACAGAAAGGGGTTAAAGAGTCTTTTTAAAAGCGTGACGTCCCAAATCCATCTCAGTGATTTAATGAGTGATGGCTATCTCGTTTCTCCTCGGATTTTCACCGTTGATGCGGGACAACAAAAAGATCTGAGATCTATTTTATGGACGCAAGACAATTCAGATGGTCAATCCCGATTCATCAACCAGCAACAACAATGGGACAAAGCTAATACGATCTTAACTGACAATCTGTCCTTGAATGAAGAAGTCATTCGGCACTGGCAGGAAAAGGCTCAGGGCAAGAAAACCGTGGTATTTTGTTCAACGCTTTACCACGCCCAAGAGATCAGAGACACTTTTGAAAAGAACGGTATAGGCGCTACCCATATTAACGGAGAAATGTCTTCTGAAGAGCGATTAGAATCTTTAAGGCGATTCGATCTCAACCAAGGAGACCCTCATGAAGCCACGGTGATCACCAATGCTGCGGTCTTGACCGAAGGATGGGATTTCCCGGCCATTGAATGTGTCATCTTGCTACGGCCCATGTCTTATGAAGCCACCTATGTGCAAATGATTGGTCGGGGCCTTCGAAGCTCTCCGGGTAAGAAAGAGTGCATCGTTCTGGATTTTGGGATGAGTTCTTCCCGTCACAAAGTGTTCGGCATGGAGACTGATCTGGTTGGAAAAACGGACAAGGAAAAGCCTGTTGTGGAGGATATCTTCTCTTTCGAAGAAGACCCTCTGGATGACGGCTTTGTACCCTCATATTCTGCCCCCATTCCCCTTAAGGAAATTGCCCCTCATTTGCAGTCCCCTTACCTATGGGAAGCCTTTGAAAGCAGAACGGGCACCGAAGTTCTGATGGCAGGAGGGTACAATCAGACAGCCTTTATTATTAAACAACCGGAAGACCACACCCATATCTCCTTAGTCAAATCAGGGCAAGACATTCAGCTGCTCAAGACGGGTTCTTTGCCAGAGGTTCTCTGTGCTTGTGAAAAGACCATGAGGGAGATGGACTTTTGGAAATCGCCTGCCCTTTGGATGAGTAAATCGCCCTCAGAAAAGCAATGGGCCTGTCTGGCAGGGGCTTACCATTATACACGGCCAAGAAACTCGTATCAGGCAACTTTGCTGGTGTCTTTGAACTTGAACAAAAGAAAAATTCAAGAAGCAACAAAGTGCCAAATTCGCTTATGAGGTGGGAGGATCTTTTGGACACGAAAACCCATAAAAAACCTAGGAAAACCCTATGTTTTTATGGGTTTTTTAAAGCCTAAAAAAGCGCATTTTACTCGAATTTTTGCTAAATTTGTGTTACAATTAAACCATCAAAATTGCCTGTTATAACTGCGTATTCCGGCTCAAATCGAACAGTGATTCCGGCTCAAATCGAACAGTGATTCCGGCTCAAATCGAACAGTGATTCCGGCTCAAATCGAACAGTGATTCTGGTTTAAATCGAATAACGATTCCAAGACGAAGCGATGGCCTTTGACCTCCTGTATCAAGGAGACCTTTGGTTATAAAACGCGTTTTATGAACGCTGTATCCTTTTTTTGTTCAACAAAACATGAAAGGAACAGCCCATGTCACGGAGTCACATATCAATGAGAAAGATCAGAGAAATCTTACGTTTACGGTACAGCTGTGGATGTAGTTACCAGGAGATAGCCAAGAGCATTGGCATTAGCGCGAGTACGGCGGTTGAAGGCGTCAAGAGGGCAAAAGCAGTTAACTTAAGCTGGCCTGTGCCCGACAATCTAGGCGACGAAGAGTTGGAGATCAAGCTGTATCCGCCTGCTCAAAAAATCAATAAAGAACAACGGGGAGAGATTGATTGCATTTATATTCATAAAGAACTCAAGTGCAAGCATGTTACGTTACAATTATTATGGAGTGAGTATAAAGAAAAGTACCCCCAAGGGATTAGCTACAGCCAGTTCTGCGACGTTTACCGAGGATGGCGTAATTCAACACTTGATGTCTGGATGCACCAGACCCACAAAGCAGGAGAGAGACTTTTTGTGGATTATGCCGGTCAAACGATGTCCGTTGTAACGGATACGTCGACAGGGGAAGTCGGTGAAGCACAGATTTTTGTAGCTGCGCTTGGTGCGTCCAGTTTTACCTACGTGGAGGCCACATGGACCCAAACGCTTGCAGACTGGATCAAGTCTCACGTGAATGCGTTTGAATATTATGGTGGCTGTCCAGAGATTGTTGTGCCAGACAATTTAAAGAGTGGGGTCCATAAGGCGCATCTTTACGAACCTGATATCAACCCAACCTATCAAGATATGGCCTCTTATTACGGCGTCGCAATTATTCCAACAAGGTCAAGAAGTCCGAAGGATAAAGCTAAAGTTGAGAATGCAGTCCAACAAGTCGAGAGACAAATTCTGGCCAAGCTTCGTAACCGTACCTTTTTTAGCTTGAGCGAGTTAAACCAAGCTATTCAGCCACTTTTGGATGTCTTAAACCCACGTCATTCCCAAAAACTGCCAGGAACCCGTTTAAGCCACTTTCAAGACCTTGAGAAACAGGCATTAAAATCCCTTCCAACAACTCGGTATGAGTACGCCGAGTGGAAAAAAGTTAAAGCCGGCTTCAACTACCATATTGAGTTAGACAAGCATTTTTACAGTGTTCCCTATGCCTTGGCAAAGGAATCTCTCTATGTTCGCTATGGACCGACGATTGTTGAAATTTTTTGTCAGAATAAATGTGTCGCGACCCATGTCAGAAGTTATGGTGCCAACGGATATACGACAAATACTCTGCACATGCCAAAAGCTCATCAAGCACAGGTGGAATGGACACCCGAACGAATTGTTTCTTGGGCCAAGAAAACGGGGGAAGCAACGGCAAAATTGATAGAAGTCATCATGGCTTCACGCGCCCATCCTCAACAGGGGTTTCGCACGTGTCTTGGGATTTTAAGGCTCGGCAAGAGTTACGGTGAAGACCGTTTAGAGCTGGCTTGTAAAAGGGCTTTAGAGATAGGAGGCCACAGTTACAAAAATGTTGAATCTATTTTGAAGAACAAGATGGATCAACAGTCTTTATCCTCGTCCTCAGAAGTCAATAGCCTCTCTGATTCTCACGAATATATTCGTGGCCAAAAATACTTTAAATAATCTAAAAAAGGAGACCCTTTCATGTTACTGAATCCAATTGTTTACAACCTTCAAAAACTTCGTCTTCATTCTATGGCAAAAGCCTTTAAAGAACAGCTGGAGCAACCAACCATAACGCAGCTGAGCTTTGAAGAACGTCTTGGCTTGTTGGTTGATACAGAAGTCATCGCCCGGGAAAACAGGCAATTACAGGCACGCTTGCGCAGTGCCAAACTACAGCAGACGGCCTGCCTTGAAGATATTGACCATTCATGTCAGCGTAACCTAGACAAATCTTTGTTGGCCACACTTTCTCAATGCCAATGGGTTGCTTCTCATCATAATATTTTGATTGTTGGGCCGTGTGGCACGGGGAAAACATTCTTGGCTTGTGCTCTGGCCCACAAGGCTTGCCTTCAAGGTTATAAAGTTCATTACTGCCGCCTCAGTCGCTTGCTTAGCGAATTGCAGCTTGGAAAGGGGGATGGGAGTTATGGAAAAAGAATGAGTGAACTTGCTAAAACGGAGGTTTTAATTTTAGATGATTTTGGATTGTCTATTCTGACAGATGAGCAACGCCGTGACTTATTGGAGGTTTTGGATGACCGACATGATAAACGCTCTACGATTGTCACCAGTCAGATTCCTGTCAAACTCTGGCACGAAACCATAGGAAATGAGACGTTAGCGGATGCTATCCTCGATAGGTTGGTTCATAATTCTTATAGGCTTGAAATTAAAGGGGAATCTATGAGAAAAGTGAGGAGTAAAGAAAAGGATCAGGAAAACACCAAACAAAAAAACATCGAGGGTCCTTTGCATGACACAACGGAAATCACAAACAATGAAGGGGTGAAAAAATGAGATAAAATCGGAGAGTTCGCTTCTCTTTGATTCGTATTCGAATTAAACCAGAATCCGCGTTCGGATAAAACCGGATTCACCGTTCGAATTAAACCGGAACGGCCATTCGGATAAAACCAGAATTGCCGTTCGAATTCGCCGGAATACGCAGTTATAACAGGCAAAATTTACAGGCAAAGGAAGAAAGCATGCCCTATAATTCGACGTCGTGGAAACAAGGTCAGTCCGGTAATCTAACGGGCAGACCGAAAGGAACTAAAAACAGCAGAAGAAAGGAACAGAATTTGACGATTCTTCTCGATGCTGTTGATAAAAATTGGCCTGAAATTGTCGATGATTTATCGACTTTAGCCAAGCAGGGAGATTTCAATGTCAGGAAGCTCTTGTCTGAGTATGTTTTGCCCAAGCAAAAGGCGTCCGGTTATGAAAGTGACGATGACGACGACTTGGACTTAGATGGTCTTGATACGCCTGAGAAGAGGAGACAAGCCCATGCTATCATTCTCGAGGCTCAATTAAAGATTCATGAACTTTGTTTAACGACCCACTAAAGGGCTCATGAAATAGCTTGCTATGATTGACACGTATCTCAAGGCGATTGAGGGTAAAATCCATCGGTCCTTCGACTTTTACAGACCCCATCCCAAGCACCTAGAGTTTCACACTCTAGGAAACCAGGCCAAAGAACGACTGTTCTTAGCCGCCAACCGGATAGGCAAGACCATGGCGTGTAGCCTGGAAGTGTGCATGCATCTAACCGGAACCTATCCGGATTGGTGGACAGGGCATCGGTATACCAAACCGATTAATGCCTGGGTCGCTGGGGTGTCTGGTAAGGAAGTCTTTGAGATACTGGAACGTCGGTACTTTGATGGCATGGCAGGCGAAGAACCTTGGATCCATGAGTCTTTGGTGGCGTACAGGAACCGCTCTGATCATCGGTATCAAATTCGCCATAGCTCAGGCGGTTTCTCTGATCTGCGCTTCAAGACCTACGAGCAAAAGCGAGAAGCGTGGCAAGGGGCGAAGCTGGACGTGTGCCATTTGGATGAGGAACCCCCTTTAGAGATTTATACAGAAGCCTCGTTACGCCTTATGTCCACATCTCCTGACCATTATGGCATGATGCTGGTTTCGGCGACGTGTTTGTACATGTCACCGTTTGTGCAAGCCTTTACCGAAGAGGTGGTAGAGGTTGAGGGAGAGAGAAAGCAAATCCAACGCACAGAAGGCTCCATTCAAAACCAACGGGTGTTTGTGATGGCGGGGTGGGATGATGCGCCTCATCTCCCCTTTGAAGAGAAAGAACGCTTTAAAGCGAGTATTCCCCCACATGAAGTCGAAGCACGCTCCAAGGGTGTTCCCTCCATTGGCTCTGGCATGGTGTATCCTGTCAGTGAGCATCTCATCACCTGTGATCCGTTTGATCTTCCCGATAGCTTTTACTTTGTGGGTGGCCTGGACTTTGGCTGGAAAGATCCTACGGCATTGTTACTGGCGGCGATTGATCGGGATAAGGATATGATCTACCTCTTCCATGAATACGCGATGTCTGAAAAGACCCCCGAACAACACTTGTTCCATCTGCATAATACGCTAGCCAAAGACTATCTGACCTGGATCCCGATTGTTCATGATCCGGCAGGTGGCGCCTCATCTCAACGAGATGGCAAACCCTTGGTTCAATTGTACCGGGAAGCGGGTTTAAAGAATTTGAGCAAAGCCAATAATGCCCGAGAAGCCGGTGTACAAAAGGTGTTACAGCGGATGCAAAACGGCAAGCTGAAGATCTTTAAGAATTGTACCAAGCTGTTAACGGAACTTCGGATGTATGCCCGAGAGGAAGACGGCATGATCAAGGATGGCAATGACCACTTATTGGATGCCATGAGGTATCTCGTGATGACCGGTCCTTCTTTGGCGGCTGCCAGGCCCCATGTTATTGATGTGAAACAAATGCAGCAGGCGATGCTGAATCGTCGCGCTTCTCGCAGTGCTTTGTAAGGTAACCTCAGACGGGCCTTGGGTGCTGTCTTCTTACAAAAGGATGAGTTTTTCTATTTGACTGGCTTCCCGTAAGTCTTTATCAAAAGTCCCCATAGGTGCTTTGAGGCGTAAAGCGAGCTCTAAATAACTGGCGTCATAACTCGTCAGATGATGGTCTGCTGACAGTCTCGAAATCTGAAACAAGGCCTGTGGAGTTGAAGAAAAATAATCTATCACAAATGGTATATCTTTAAAGGTTGATACACACGCTTCGTATTGATCGCTGGTGAGGCGTTGTTTTTTTAAAGCTGACCCCAAAACATTGAGGCATTCTAAAAAGAATATGGCAGGCACATAGACGGAATAAGCTGAGAAATCAAAAGGGGTGTTGTTTTCATCGGGTAACAAAGAGGCCATAAAGAAAGAACAATCAATCACGCACACATTCATTAGAAGCGCCCCTCATCCCTCATACGAATAATGTCCTCGACCGAGCCAAAAGGGTTGGTTTTAAAAAGCGTTTTGAGTTTTTCATAAGCAAAGGACTGAAACCCTCTATTATAATCTTCAATAGACATAATGACAGCGACTTCTTGATGTCGATTGGTCACGATGTACTTTTGTCCTTTCTGGACGTTCCTCATCACCTCAGGCAAATGGGTTTTGGCTTCGAACATTCCAATTGTTTGCATATAACACCTATATGATAAATCTAGTTTGTTAAACTAGTTTAGTTTGTTTGGGCAAAAAGTCAAGTTAGAGGATTAAGTATGGTCATAACGCTCATACAGGAAAATACATCCCGGTGCCCATGGTTATGATGGTTATTTAATCATGAGGTAATCACGAGGAACGAGAGCTTTGGCGAACATAAGATAAAATACCGCGGGGTGGGTCCTGTTATTCCTGTTTTTAACAGGGCAATAAAAAGAGCATGTAGTGCTCGATCATCACAAGAACCCCAATCTAAAGGACAAAGAAATGGAAACAGGCCCCGGTGGTCATTGTTATCATTGTTTTTAACAATGAAATAACAATAGAAGCCTTGGGTCCATAATCACCAGGAAACTCAAGGCCAGGGTCAAAATAAGGGGAAAGTGGCCCCGGTGGGGTTGTTATGTTGTTTTTTTTTAACAAGGAAAGACAATGGGTGGCGTAGTTAAGAAAAATCCTAGGGAAACCGCCGTTCTTAGATGGTTTGAGGGGTGTTTTCGACGTGTTATTGCCCGAAAAGAACAATAAAATAACAATAGAAAAACAATGCCAAAGCGAGGAATAACAAGGGGTACATGACGATACGCAGTCTTCTGACCATTATGTGCGAGCTGTAAGGTTTATATTGGTAATATTATATAGGATCTTTGTTGTGGGTGGTTATTGTTTATTGACAGGTATCCGAAGGTCTGAGCCTTGTGGGCGATACTTGAGAATGAGAACTAAACCTTAACATATACCTAAATTGATATATCTCCTGAAAATGAAGGGGAGGCACGTCATCAGGTGGTTTTGGAGGGTGTACAGGGAAGGCAAAAACGCCATTGCGGACAAGAGGGGCTTTAGATGCCTTGTGGCGGTTTGGACATTACCCCAAGATCCCTTTCAAGTTTTTATATACCTCGCCACCATTCCTTTTGCCCCCTATCACGACATAAACGGTTTTATTGGATTCATCCAATCGATAGATAAGGCGATATTCCCCACAATCTCCCCGCCGATAAGGCTCGTGGTTTTTTAAGGTTTTTGAGTCATGAGGAAGCGGGATCTCTTGAAGGGCTAGGATATATTTCTTAACCTGTTCTTGATGCTTTTTGGGAAGACCTCCTATAAATTTCGCAACCCTGCGCTCAAGAATGATTTGGTATTTGTCCTTATTCATCGGTTAAAAACTTGAGGCTTTCATCAGGAGACATCCACTGAGCAGTTTTTTCAGCGGATTCGGCTAAGTTTCCCCAATAGGCATCTTCTAACTCTACATAACGCTCGTAAGAAACCATCACAGCAAAAGAACGGCCAGCCTTTTCAATGACAACAGGTCCTTTCATGGCCGCGTCTAAGACGGCGCCTGGTTTCTTGTTTAGGTGTGTTGCGGATATATGCATGTTCGACTCTCCCTTATGCTGAATTACCTACTATGCGTACAATACGTAATATGCGTAAGGCAAGTCAATCATAAAAACTAACATTGAAGGTCTCTCATTCCCTTACCCGTTCTTTTCGAAAGAAAGAACCAACCTTTGACCTAAGGCTGTGGCTGCTTTAGATAGCTGCTTTAACGTCACCCAGTGGGAAGGATCTTCAAGGCGGGAAGCGGCTGGCCATGACGTTTCTAAGGTTCTGGCAAGATCTGATAAAGTTCGATCTCCCCGAGTGAGTTTAACCAAAAGAGCGGCTTGTACACGCGGGGAAGGGGCTATAAACCTCTCTCCTGGGTGAACACGGTCCCTTGGTGGGGGAATCGTTACTCCTTCTTTTATGCGACTTTCTAAAGTGAGCGTGAGCACGTCTTCAGCATCCAACAAAGCTTCTTCAAGGGTTTCCCCTGTGCCACAGGCTCCTTCAAAGTCAAAAAAGGAGACGTAATACTTCCCATCCCCAAGCTGTGCCAGGGTGCAGGGATACTGGATTTTCATGACGAGATGCTTTCGTTTGAGGGTCTGCAGAGGATAGGATCTTTTGCCTTAGTCTTGGTGACCATGACCACTCCTTGATCGTAAGACTTTCCGTTCGTTCCTTAAAGATATATCAATTTAGATATATGATCAACCGTATCATCCATAGATGAGGGAGAAGAGGATGAGGATGAGTGAGAACAATTTATCATGTGTGTAAGTGGTCAAAAAGGACCAAAAGGTAGACATGCGGTAGAATTCT
Source organism: Candidatus Finniella inopinata (assembly GCF_004210305.1). NCBI lineage: Bacteria > Pseudomonadati > Pseudomonadota > Alphaproteobacteria > Holosporales > Candidatus Paracaedibacteraceae > Candidatus Finniella > Candidatus Finniella inopinata. The sequence goes on from NZ_SCFB01000026.1 coordinate 22,036, forward strand.
GGTTGTCAAGGTTTATGAAGTGAACATGTGTAATGCTTACAGGTAAATGACCGTCAGATAGTATGTCAGTTGTCCTACTAAAAAGACCCCAAAACATCACCATAAAGCTACTCTGGCCCAAGAGTGCGTATTCCGGCGAATTCGAACGGCAATTCTGGTTTTATCCGAATGGCCGTTCCGGTTTAATTCGAACGGTGAAT
>NZ_SCFB01000027.1 GCF_004210305.1 Candidatus Finniella inopinata
GTCACATGAGGATGGAACAATAATCGGTTCATCAGACGAGAGTCAGTACCTAGACGAGCATATCTTTTTGATTTCAAATATGATATATTTGAAAAACGACCCATTCATTGAATCGCTATGCTCGTTAGTCTCGCTATGCTCGTTAGTCTAGCTATGCTCGTTAGTCTCGCTACGTTCGCTATCCACGAACATTAGGTCATGCAGTGTTTGAGAGTTGGGAGAATTCCCGCCGACATACTGGACAGTTAGACTCTTCTGAAAACGGAGACTATGGAATAGTCGATACTATTACGTGAAGGTCGCTTCTCCCGTAGGGTCGATGCAAAGCGTCCCCCGTAGGGTCGATGCTACTTCGTGAACGTCGCTTCTCCCGTAGGGTCGAAGCAAAGCTTCTCCTATCCAATCCATCTATTACCTTTAGCCATATTCTCAGCTCCAAATAAAGGCTGCGTATTTAGGTAGTGCAATCTCTTAATGACAACATCCTTTGTTATCTCAGTTCCATCATCATACATGATAAGCTCTATATGATCTATATGCCATACTTTGCCATGGTTCTGACGAGTCATTCCATCCTTGAACTGTTTCTCTAGATAAATCCAATATTCAGCATAACTAATACCAAGATATTTATCTGTCCTTTGCCTCTTTTCGACCCCTGCGGATTTAAGAGCTCGACAAAATCTTGATCTACATACTTCAGCAAGATGTGATATAGGATCACAGACTGCTCATCTTGATCTTACTTTCAAATGCGTTCATGGCCCACCTCCTTTACATTGTACACAAATAGATCTAACATTTTTATGCTCCCATCTAGCTCCTCCTTCACACAAAGCACATTCAGACTTGCGTCTTTCATGTTCACATATCCCTACCCCTTTGCAATCTTTACATCTAGATTTTTGCCTTCCATGATCACATTTACTATCATTTTTTAGTTTTGTACTATACTCCAAACATTCAATGCATGTTAAACTTATATTACCATCTTTCTTCATTCTGAACTGACTGAGAGTCTTCTCTTTCTTACATTTTGACCATTTCTTATTCTCTTCTTCAATAATAATGATCTCTCATAACGGGTCGAACGCTATGCGTTCTTCTATCACTTCATCTTACTCCTCTTCTTCTTCAATATATAATAATGATATCTCCTATTACTTCATTCAAATCCTCTTCTTCGATCTGACACGATAATCTCTCCAACCTTTTCTTCCTCTTCTTCAATCACAATAATCTCTCCTATTATTTCATGTGTCTCTTCTTCCTTAATCTTGCTAGCATCCTGTTTTCTATACATTCTTTGTTTATTCCGACAGGCAAGACAGCCTTTAGTCAATGAACCATCTCTCTTAGTCTTAAACTGATCCATTGTCTTCTCTCTCTTACAAGTCGAGCATTGTTTAGTTTCCATTTTATTTTTCTTTTGCGAACGTAAAAGAAAATCATTTTTCGAAATTAAATACTTTATACCATATGCTTCAAAGAACAGTTCTCAAATGTTATAGCTAAACACGTTCTTGAAACGTTTCCTAGATGCCTATACAGCTACATAGCTATGCATCTAGGCTATAGCGCTATGATCATTTTTTTCCGAGTTCTATCACGTTTATTAGTTTACGCTTGATTCAATCCATGTCATCAAGAAACAAGTCTATGTGGGATTGCAAGTTCGTGGAATTTTCCCATCACGCTCTGTCTCGGCGCGGATCAAGCGGAACGGAAAGATTTCGCTGCTTTTTTGGAAAAGTGTTGGAGTGTATTGCAAGAACGGACATACGGACATACGGAAACGGACCGGTCCGTTCTTCCGTTTTTGCAATGTGGGAATAGCGTGGGATTTTCCGTAGCGTACACGAAAAAAATAAAGAAAAATAAGTAAAATTAATGAAACATAATGAAACATAAACGGTTGAGTGCATGTATGTGA
>NZ_SCFB01000028.1 GCF_004210305.1 Candidatus Finniella inopinata
CTTTTGCTTTCGCTTTCGCGTTTGCTTTTTCTTGCTTTTGCTTTCTGCTTTTCTTTTTCATTTGCTTTTGCGTTTGCTTTGCTTTTGCTTTTGTGTTCGCTTTTGCTTTTACTTTTGCTTTTGATTTACAGCAGGGACATTGATCAGTTGCACTGATGAACGATTGATCTACTGTTTTCATGTAGTCTAAGACATTTTTAATAGCTTCCTTGAGAAATGCATTCTTGATAAAGGTTTCTGAATTCATGGCTGTTTTTTATATAGGTTGGGATTTTTTAAATCAATTTTTAAATTTTGATTCAAAAAATATCTCCTTATATAAAACACACACTACTACATATGTCAACTAATCTCGATACTCTTGATAACTTTGATATAACTGAAAAGGCATACCCTACTAAGGCACAGCTTATGAAAGCTCTTTCAACCGTGAATGCAGGACGAACGAAAGATCTAACTGTTTATGCTCGTGATAAACCTCCTTATTATAATGCTGAAAACATTCTTGTTGAAAATGCCAAAATATATTATATTGTAGAAACAGCCAAGCTCGAAGAAGAGATTCTCCGACATGCTGATGCAAATAGGAACTTTTATGAAGTTTCTATCTGCGATGACGATCTTCCTACGATGAAGGCTCAACGTTTTAAATTGGATTTTGACCTCACACGAGGTGAAGCTCTTTTCGACCAAGCTATGACGTCTAACGACGATGAGGAAGGTCTCCCTTTAGTCGACTTGCTTAAAGAGCAACTATGTAAGACCTTCACTAGCTTGCACGAGATCGAGCTTGATGATGAAAACATACTTACCTTTGATAGCTCAACTAATGATAAGATCAGCTATCATATCGTAATCGATGGGTATTATGTTGAGGATAATGTTCAAGCCAAGAACTTCATATCAAAAATGAGAGACAATTGGGACAATGAACTGAGAAATTATATTGATACTTCTCCTTACTCTTCCTTTCAATGCTTTCGACGCTTACATTGTGCCAAACTTGGAAAGAAGAACCACAAGAAGTTCATGGGTGAGTATAAAGAGGATACTTTTTTGAGAAGTCTTTTTACTAATGTCAAAGGATGCGACCTACTACCTAATATATGGACACGGCACACGCAATTCTTATTCAAGCGGGGCGCTCACTTGATAAAGGAAGCAAAGCGAAGGGCGTATCCTTCAGCGCCTCAGACTCCTGGGCAGGAGTTTGGGAATAACATGAGTCTTCCGCGCGGATTGCGGAGATTAGCCGATCCCGGTCCCGGGGCGGGACACCCTGTTTGCCCGGCGTCGGGCCACCCGGCTCGGAGAAAAAACCGGACCCCGCGGAAAAAGTTTTGTCTGGATTCTAAAGTGCCAGACATAGGCGATGGTGATTCCGACTCGTGTTAACATTAGATATTTTTAATATACAAGCAGAATTTTATGAGGACTCCGTGCCATTTGTTGCGAGAAAGAACGCAATTGATTTTTATTTGTGAGTTTTTCTTCAATTTCCATCAATTGGGGGTTTAGCTCACATGGTAGAGCGCGTCGTTCGCAACGACGAGGCAGCGGGATCGATACCCGCAATC